>NZ_JAFBCT010000001.1:3671750-3977730 GCF_016907835.1 Agromyces cerinus
TCATCGAGCGCGGGCTCCTGCCGTTCGTGCAGGACAACCGCATCCACGTCGTGCCGCCGTGCGTCGTCACGGCCGACGAGGTCGCCGACGCGATGGTGATCTACGACGACGTACTCCGCACCGCACTCGAAGGAGAGGGCTGACCCATGAGCCAGACAGACCAGGCAGACCAGAACGACCGGACGGACCGGAGCGCCGCGCAGGCCGCGTCGCTCGTCGAGACCCAGCCGTTCGATGGAGCACTCGCGTCGATCGAGCACTGGATCGACGGGGCATCCGTCGCCGGTGACGGAGCCCGCAGCGGACCCGTCTACAACCCGGCCCGCGGCGTCGAGCAGAAGCGCGTGCGCTTCGCCTCGACCGACGACGTCGACGCCGCCGTGCAGGCGGCGGCCCGCGCGTTCCCCAAGTGGCGCGACACCTCGATCGCCAAGCGCCAGCAGGTGATGTTCGCCTTCCGCGAGCTGCTGAACGCCCGTAGCGGCGAGCTCGCCGCGATCCTCACGAGCGAGCACGGCAAGGTACTCTCCGACGCCGCCGGCGAGATCGCCCGCGGGCTCGAGGTCGTCGAGCTCGCCTGCGCGATGCCCGGCTACACGAAGGGCGAGTACTCCGAGAACGTCTCGACGGGCGTCGACGTGTACTCGATGCGGCAGCCCGTGGGGGTCGTCGGCATCATCAGCCCGTTCAACTTCCCGGCGATGGTGCCGCTGTGGTTCTTCCCGCTCGCGATCGCGACGGGCAACACGGTCGTGCTGAAGCCCTCCGAGAAGGACCCGTCCGCCGCGATCTGGCTCGCCCGGCTCATGCAGGAGGCCGGACTGCCCGACGGCGTGCTGAACGTCGTGCACGGAGACAAGGTGGCCGTCGACGCGCTGCTCGAGCACCCCGTCGTGCGCTCGATCTCGTTCGTCGGCTCGACGCCGATCGCGAAGTACATCTACGCGACCGCGACCGCGAACGGCAAGCGGGTGCAGGCGCTCGGCGGTGCGAAGAACCACATGCTCGTGCTGCCCGACGCCGACCTCGACCTCGCCGCCGACGCCGCCGTCAACGCCGGCTTCGGCTCGGCGGGGGAGCGCTGCATGGCGGTCTCGGTCGTGCTCGCGGTCGACTCGGTCGCCGACGAGCTGGTCGCCAAGATCAGCGAGCGGATGTCGCGGCTCACCACCGGCGACGGCACCCGCGGCTGCGACATGGGGCCGCTCATCACCCGCGAGCACCGCGACAAGGTCGTCGGCTACCTCGACGTGGCGTCCGCCGATGGAGCGACGGTCGTGGTCGACGGACGCGAGACGCCGATCGACGGGGACGACGCCGGGTTCTGGCTCGGCCCGACCCTCGTCGACAAGGTGTCGCTCGAGTCATCCGTCTATCGCGACGAGATCTTCGGGCCCGTGCTCGGCATCGTGCGCGTCGACGGCTACCAGGAGGGGCTCGACGTGATCAACGCCTCGCCCTACGGCAACGGCACGGCGATCTTCACGAACGACGGCGGTGCCGCCCGACGGTTCCAGCGTGAGGTGACGGTCGGCATGATCGGCATCAACGTGCCGATTCCGGTGCCGGTCGCGTACCACTCGTTCGGCGGTTGGAAGGACTCGCTGTTCGGTGACGCCAAGGCCTACGGCGCGCGCGGCTTCGACTTCTACACGCAGGAGAAGGCGGTCACCTCGCGCTGGCTCGACCCGAGCCACGGCGGGCTGAACCTGGGGTTCCCGCAGCACGACTGAGGCCGGGCGAGAAGAATGGAGTCGTGCGCGTAGAGATCCTCCACATCGACGACTGCCCCAACACAGCGAAGGCGGGGGCTACCGCCAGAGTGGCGCTCGACGTAGCTGGGCTCGCCGAGGTGCCGGTGGATTTGTGCTGCTGACGACGCCCGAAGCGGCTCGCGAGACGCCGTTCGCGGGCTCGCCGACCATCGCCGTGGACGGACGGGATCTCTTCCCCTCGAAGGATGCGACCGATGCGCTCGCGTGCCGGGTCTACCCGACGCCGCCCGGCCTCGCGGGCGTGCCGACGGTCGAGCAGGTCGCCGAGGCGCTTCGCGCGCCGTCGAGCTAGTTCGAGCGGCTCGACCGCCCGAAGGCCGCGATGCGGGCGGCGGCCTCGGGCGTAGCGAAGGCGGCGCCGATCGTGCGCGCCTCGTCGTCGAGCGCCGTCTGGAAGTCGCGGGTCAGCCCTGAGCGCACGAGGCGCTTGGCCTGTCCGAAGGCCGCGGTCGCCCCGTCGATCCAGCTCTGCGCGATCTCGCGCGCCCGGGCCTCGAGCGCGTCGGGCGCGACGACCTCGGTGACGAGTCCCCAGTCGAGTGCCTCGGCGGCGGTGAGCGTGCGCGAGGTCAGCGTGAGCTCGAGCGCGCGACGGGTGCCGACGGCCTCGGGCAGCAGCGTGCTGACGCCGCAGTCGGGCGTGAGCGCGACATCCGCGTATCGGCTCGCGAACGTCGCGTGCTCGGAGGCGATGACGAGGTCGGCGACGAGCATGAAGCCGAGTCCGCCGCCGGCGACCGGCCCCTGCACCGCTGCGACGATCGGCTTCGAGCTCTCGCGGAGCGTGCGGTGGCCGTCGTGGATCGCGTCGGCGAGCGCCGTGATCGTGGCCGACGCGGACTCCGCGCCGCTCGACTCGGCCGCGGCCGCGAGCTCCGACATCGCCCGCACGTCGCCGCCCGCGCAGAACGCGCGACCGTTGGCGTCGAAGAGCACCGCGCCGATGTCGTCGCGCTCGGCGATCTCGTGGGCGAGCGCCTGCCAGCGCCCGATCGCCTCGGGGTCGACGGCGTTCAGCCGGCTCGGGCGGTTGAGGGTGAGGCGGGCGAGCCCGTCGGAGACCTCGAACAGGATCGCTTCGTCGCTCATGGACGTGGAGTCTACTTCGCCCTCGTTGGCACCTCCGACGACGCCTTGCGGCGTGGAGGACGGGCCGCAGATGCACTCCAGGGCGCAAACCGTCGCGGGAAGGGAGGGTTCAGGCGGCGGCGTGCGCCTGCTCGAGCCGCGAGGCGCGCGCCACGAGCACGTCGAGCACCGTGCGCACGGCGAGGCGCTCGGCGACATCCGGCCGCACCAGTGCCACGATCTGCCGAGCGGATGCCACGCCGCGCAGCGGCTTCAATACGATCGAATCGGGCACGGCGCCGCTCGTGAACCGCGGCACGAAGGCGATGCCGAGGCCCGCCTCGATGAAGGCCTCGATGATGCGCATGTCGCTGAAGCGCTGGCTGACCGTGGCCCGCTGCCCTGCCTGCTGCTCGATCGCGTGCAGGATGCGCTCGAAGGGGAACCCGGGCGGCACCCCGAGCCAGGTCTCGTCGACGAGGTCGGCGGGGGTCAGGTGCGCCCGCCCGGCGAGACGGTGGTCGGCGGGCAGGCCGATGTCGAGCGGCTCGGTCAGCAGCGGCACGGCCTTCAGGCCGCGGCCGCCCCAGGGCAGCACGCCCGGCATGGTGTGCGCGAGCACGATGTCGAAGTCGGAGGTGAGGTCGGCGAACTCGGCCGCCTCGGGGTCGAGGTCGGTCGCGCGCACGACGAGCCCGGCGACCTCGGCGAGGTCGGTGAGCACGGCGGGCAGGAGCGTCGCGCCGACCGTCGGGAAGGTGACGAGCGACACCTCGCCGCTCGGGTGGTTGCGGAACTCGTCCCACAGGGCGGTGGCACGTTCGAGGGCGACGGCGACATCGGCGGCGCTGCGGGCGAGGGCGTGGCCGGCGCTCGTCAGCACGACGCCGCGGCCACTGCGCTCGGTGAGCGGCATGCCGGCCTCGCGCTCGAGCACCTTGAGCTGCTGCGAGACCGCCGAGGGCGTGCGGCCGGTGGCCTCGGCGACCGCCGTCACGCTGCCGCGTTCCGCGAGCTCTCGAAGCAGGTCCAGTCGTCGAACGTCCATGTAGCCAGCCTACATTGTTATTGTAGAATCGTGAGCTTGTGCTGCACTATCATTCGCGATTCAATTGACGTATCGAACTCGTGCAATGGGGCATCGATCGCTCGATCTCCCGCTCGTACTTCGAAAGGAATCACCATGGTCTTCGTGCTCCTCGGCGCCGTTTCCGTCGTCGCCATCATCGGCTCGATCGTCGTCACCGCTCGTGACGGCTACCGTCGTCAGCCGCGAGAGACGTTCGCGCGCACCGTCTAGGTCCGCGAATTCCGGGGGTCCGTTCCCCGGAGCACCCGGGTCGCCGCGCCGGTGAGGGGCAATCCTCGACCGGCTGCGCTGCCCGAGTACCGGGCTGCATGCGCGGCCCGATCGCAGGGCCGCCGCGCGGGGGAGGGACACCCCGCGGGGCGGCCCTTCGTCATGCGTATCGGGATGTACTGGGGGGATCCCGATGCGTGCCGCCGCGCCTCCCGACTCGGCCGCCGCGCCTCCCGACACCGCCGACGATCTCCCGCTAGCGTGTGCCCGAAGGTTCGACGTTTGGGGGAACGATGGCGCATGTGGTTGCGACCGGCGCAGGCAAGGCGATGATGGAGCGGCGGGCCGACCCGACGCACGACTACATCCTGAAGCTCACCGGCAAGGAGCGCCCGCGCGTGCTCTTCGTCGGCACGGCGACCGGCGATGATGCCGCGTACATCGTGAGCTTCTACACGACGTACGACTCCGACCGCTGCGCACCGCATCACCTGCCCCTCTTCCACCGGGCGGTCGACGACCTCGCGGGCTTCGTGAAGGGCTTCGACGTGATCCACGTCGGCGGCGGCAACACGGCCAACATGCTCGACGTCTGGAAGCGCCAGGGTCTCGACGAGATCATGCGCGAGATGTGGGAGGACCCGAACTCGAACACGGTCTTCACCGGCGGCTCGGCCGGCGGCATCTGCTGGTTCGAGGGCGGCACCACCGACAGCTACGGGCCCACCCTGCAGGTGCTGCCCGAAGGCCTCGGCTTCCTGCACGGCAGCTTCTGCCCGCACTACGACGCCGAAGACCAGCGCCAGCCGTTGTTCCACGCCTCCCTGCTCAGCGGCGAGCTCGCCACGGGCTACGCGGTCGGCAACCTGCAGTCGCTGCATTTCGAGGGCTCGGAGTTCGTGACGGCGATCAGCCCCGTCGAGGATCCGCTCGCCCTCAGGGTCGAGGCGATCGACGGCAGGATCGTCGAGACGCCGCTCCCGACGCAGGTGCTCGCCAGTACCGGCCCCATCGTGAAGGGCCCCTCGTCGTGAACGACAACGTCTGGATCCTCGTCGCCGAACTGATCGTCGTCGTCCTCGCGATCTACATGGGCACCCGCACGAGCGGGATCGGCCTCGGCGTCTGGGGGCTCGTCGGCGTCGCGGTACTCGTCTTCGTCTTCGGCGAGGCGCCGGGCGCCGCCCCGGTCGACGCGGTGTTCATCGTCATCACCGTCATCACCGCGGCATCCGTCATGCAGGCCGCCGGCGGTATCGACTGGATGGTGTCGGTCGCGTCGAAGGTCATCAAGAAGCGGCCGAAGTCGGTCGTCTTCCTGGCGCCGGCGATGTCGTTCCTCTTCACCGTGGGCGCCGGTACCGGCAACATCTTCTACCCGCTGCTGCCCGTCATCTACGACGTGTCGTACCAGCAGAAGATCCGGCCCGAGCGGGCGCTGTCCGTCTCGGCCGTCGCCTCGCAGGTCGGCATCCTCTGCAGCCCGGTCTCCGCGGCCACCGCGTCGATGGTCGTGCTGCTCGCGCCGCAGGGCGTCGACCTCGGCAAGCTCCTGCTCATCATGTGGCCGGCCTCGATCGTGGGCCTCGGCATCGCCGCGCTCGTCATGGTGAAGCACGGCAAGGAGCTCGAGGACGACCCCGAGTTCCAGCGCCGCCTCGCCGAGCACCTGGTGAAGCCGGCCGTCGTGGTCGACGCCGACAAGAAGCTGCCGCGCAGCGCCGTGCTCTCGGCGTCGATCTTCCTCACCGGCGTCGGCGTGATCGTGCTGTTCGGCCTGTTCGAGGGTCTCCGCCCGGTGATCGGCACGGATGACGCGGGCGACCCGGTGCGGGTCAGCATCACCGTCATCATCGAGGTCATCATGGGCGTCATCGCGGCGCTCATCTTCCTCACCTGCAAGGTCAAGGCAGCGGATGTCCCGAAGCAGTCGACCTTCCCGGCCGGCATGGTCGGCGCGATCGCCCTCTTCGGCATCGCGTGGCTCGCGAACACGTTCGTCGCCGCGAACAACACGCTCATCGTCGACGGTCTCGGCTCGCTCGTCTCCGGGTCGACGGCGTTCCTCGGCGCCCTGCTCTTCGCGCTCGCGCTCTTCCTCGTCGCGATGCTCACGACGAGCCAGTCGAGCGCCACGAACGCGATCGTGCCGATCGGCATCACGATCGGCCTGCCCGCCCCGCTCCTCGTCGGGCTCTGGCCGGCGGCGATGGGCATCTACACGCTGCCCGCGAACGGCAGCCAGGTCGCGACGGTCGCGTTCGACCAGACCGGCACGACCAAGATGGGCAAGTTCGTCTTCGACCACTCGTTCCAGCTGCCGAACCTCGTCTACGTCGTCGTCGCGATCCTCGTGGGCGTGGCGCTCTCCTTCGTCATCGTCTGATGGCGGAGGCGGCCGAGCAGGCGCTGCTCCGCAGGTTCCTCCTCGGACTCGCGGAGGGCATGAACGCGGCCGCCGACTCGACCGACAAGATCCGCGACACGCTCGTGACGGTGTCGAGCGCCTACGGGCGCGACGACACCGACATCGTGGTGCTGCCGACCGTGATCCTCATCGAGACGGGTGCGGGAAACGAGGGCAGGGTCGCGATCCGGTCTTCGGTGAACGCCTCGTTCCGCTTCGACCAGATCGCGGCGCTCTACCGCCTGATCGAGGTCGCCCGTCGCGCCGAGATCACCCCGCTCGACGGCATCTCGCGGCTGAACGAGATCGGTGCGATGAAACCGTCGCACGGATGGCTCGTGCGCACCTTCGGCCACGCCGTGCTGACGACCGGGCTCGCGCTGCTGCTCGCGCCGACCTGGCAGGGCGCGGTCGTCGCCTTCGTGCTCGGCGCCTTCATCGGCGTCGCGAAGCTCGTGCGTTCGCCGACGCTCCAGATCGTCTTCCCCGTGTTCGCGGCGTTCGCCTGCGCCACGGCCGTGTTCCTGATCGCCCCGTACTTCGCAGTGGGAGACCCGATCAGGCTGCTCATCGCCCCGCTCGCGACGTTCCTGCCCGGCGGGGTGCTGACGACCGCGGTCGTCGAGCTCGCCGCGGGCCAGATGCTCGCGGGCGCCTCCCGTCTCGTGTTCGGGCTCGTGCAGCTCTCGCTGCTCGCCTTCGGCATCCTCGCGGCGGGCACACTCGTCGGGGTCGCCAGTTCCTCGTACGTGCCGCTCGACTCCGGCGAGGCCTTCCCCTGGTGGGTCGCCGTGTTCGGAGTGCTGCTCTTCGCGATCGGCAACTACCTGCACTTCTCCGCCCCGCCGCACACGTTCGGATGGGTGCTGCTCGTGCTGCTCGTCGCCTACACCGGCCAGGTCGTGGGCGGGGCGCTGATCGGCGCATCCGTGAGCGGGTTCATCGGCGCCCTCGCCATGACCCCGGTCGTGCTGTGGATCGCGACGCTGCGCAAGGGCGCCCCGTCGCAGCTCACCTTCCTGCCGGCGTTCTGGCTGCTGGTGCCCGGGGCCGCCGGTCTCGTCGGTCTCACCGAGGCGATCGGCACCACGCGCGGCTACGAGGACTTCGCCGAAGCACTCGTCTCGATCATGTCGATCGCGCTGGGCGTGCTCATCGGCACGGCGCTCTACCGGGTCGTGCATCAGGGCGCGGAAGAGATCGCCGACTTCCACATCGACGTGCCCGCAGCGCTCGTCGAGGAGGAGACGCCGCCGTTCTGGGCCCGACTCGTTCCGGGCACGCCCCGCTCGTTCTGGGGTGGTCGCCGGCGCCGTTCCCAGGGCGAACGGCGAGCGGATGCGTCGTCGCCGACGTCGCCCGTCGCAGAATCCGCCCCTTCCTCTCAGGCAAGCGGGTCGTAGAGTATTCGGGTGACCCTCCGAGAGCCTCAGCCCATCGACGCCGTGCGCGCCCAGTTGATCGACTTCATCGCGGCAGACGCCGTGTTCCACGGGGACTTCACCCTCACCAGTGGCAAGAAGGCGACCTATTACGTCGACCTCCGCAAGGTGAGTCTCGACCACCGGGTCGCTCCGCTCATCGGTCAGGTCATGATCGATCTCATCAAAGATGTGCCCGACGTGGTCGCCGTCGGCGGCATGACCATGGGCGCCGACCCGATCGCCTCGGCGATCCTGCACCAGGGCGCGGCCCAGGGCCTCGCCTACGACGCCTTCGTCGTGCGCAAGGAGCCGAAGGACCACGGTCGCGGCAAGCAGGTCGAGGGTCCCGACCTCGCCGGCAAGCGCGTGATCGTGCTCGAAGACACCTCGACCACCGGCGGTTCGCCGATCAAGGCGATCGAGGCGCTCCGCAAGGTCGGCGCGGAGGTCGTGGCGGTCGCCGTCGTGGTCGACCGGGCGACCGGTGCCCGCGAGGTCATCGAGGCCGAAGGCGTGCCCTACCTGTACGCCATCGGGCTGGAAGACCTGGGGTTGGCCTGATGAGCGGCGACGGGCAGGGTCTGGGGGGCGACGGAGCCGATTGGCTGCTCGCCCAGTTGGCGGGCGGCGATGCGCCGCGCCGCGACGTCCCGTCACCGCCCGTCGCACCGCCCGTCCAGCCGGCACTGCCGGCGCAGCAGGCAACTCCTCCCGCCGCACCGCGCACCCCGGCCCCACGCCGTGAAGAGGTGCTCGACTGGTTCTCCGAGGCGCCGGCACCCAGAGCGGATCCCGCCACGAGCGCGCTTCCCGTCGTCGGTTCCCCGGCTCCGCGCACCCCTGAGGTGCCGCAGCAGCATGCGCCGATGACCGATGCGGCCGGTTCGCCGACGCCGTCGTGGACCCCGCCGTTCGCGGTCGGCCTGCCGCATCAGCCGCCGGCGGGCGCCCCGGTGCACCTGACCGCGGTCGAGCCGCCCGTCGGCACGCCTGCGGTTGCCCCGACCTCTCCCGTCGCGCCGGTGCAGCCGCCCGCGGCCGTGCAGCCGGTCGTGCCGCCTGCCGCTGCGTGGCCGCCGGTCGCGCCCGCTGCGCCCGTCGCACCCGTGGCGCCGGTCGCACCCGTGGCGCCGGCCGCCGCCTGGCCGCCTGCCGCGCCCGTGGCGCCCGCGGCGCCGGCCGCCGCCTGGCCGCCGGTCGCGCCGGTCGCGCCTGCCGCGCCCGCCGCGCCCGCCGCGCCCGCCGCACCCGCCGCCGCGTGGCCGCCGGTCGCTCCTGCTGCGCCGGTCGCGCCCGCGGCTCCGACCGCTGCCCCGGCGATGCCGACGACTCCGCCCGGGCCGGTCACGCCGACCGCGCCGTTCGCACTCACCTGGGGCTCGCAAGAGGAACTCTCCTCCGAAGACGCGATCCGGGCGGCGTTCCGGAGCCTTTCCGAGCCGACGAGCGACAACCCAGGCGCCGTGGCCTCAGCAACGCTGCCCGCCGAGCCGCAGGCTCCGGCCGCCGCCCAGGCTCCGGCTGCCCCGCAAGCGCCGGCCGAGTCGTCGGTTCCGGCCGAGTCGCCCTTCGCCGGCTTCGCGCCCCCGCCCGTGGCACGGCAGTCGTTCACCCCCGTGCAGCCGGCAGCACCGGTCGCACCCGAGCCGCCGGCCGCGCCCGTCGTGCCGGTGCATCCGACCGCATCGTCGACCGCGCCGGCCGCGTGGGACACCCGTGGCCCTGCGACCCAGCCGGCGGTCACGTCGTCGGCGTCACCGGCCTCGCCGTTCGACGACGAACTGTGGGCGGCGCTCCAGGAACCCGAGCAGCCGTCTGCGGCCCCGGTTCCGCCCGTGGTCCAGGCTCCGGTCGCCCCGGTGCGCATGGAGGCTCCGGTCGCCCCGGTGCCTCCGGCGGCCCCGTTCGAGCAGATCCGGCCGGCTGTTCCGGCTGCCGAGGTCGCCCCCGAGGCGCCGCTCGAGCAGCCGCGTCCCGAGCGCGACCGGTTCGCGGCATTCGCCGCCGACACCACCGATCCGTTCGCCGCACTCACCGCCACCCGGGCGATTCCGATCCAGCCAGCAGCAGCCGCAGCCGCAGCAGCGGCGTCGGCGTCGGCGCAGACGGCACCGGCACCGGCGGAACCCCCGGTGCCGCAGTTCGGGCGTGGCGCGAGCTCGGTCGCGCCCGAGTCCGCGCCCCGGACCGAACCCGAGGCCCGCAGCGGGTTCCCCTTCCTCGAGGTGCGCGGCACGGCCGCAGCGCAGGAGGACGCCGTGGTCGGTGTTCCCGCTCGCGAGGCGAGTGCGTTCAACACGACCCCGTTCCCGGCATTCGCCTCGGCGACCGGAGGCGACGACGACCCGACGCGAGAGCCGCCGGCCCCGGTCGACGACCTGCTCGCGTCGCTCGGCGGCGGTGCACCACGTTCCCGCTCCGCGGAGCCGACACTCCCTCCGGGTGGCACCACCCCGGTGGCCCCGGCCGGGCCGACGGGTCTCGACGCGCTCGGGCTGGGCTTCGGCGACGATGACGATGACGATGACGATGACGTTTCCGAACCTCCCGCGCCGGTCGCGGACGACCGGGCGTCCTCCGGCATCCGGGGTCGATTCTTCCGGGGCGCTCGCGACGATGACGAGCCCGCCCCCGCCCCCGGGCACGACGGCATCGAGGCTGAAGGCGCCGACGACGAGTCGTCGATCGCACGTGAGATGGCCGACACCGGGTACTTCTGGAATCTGACGCCGGATCCGAACGCCGAAGACCCGAAGGACACCCCCGTCTCGGTGGCGACCGCGTTCCTGGGCGACGCCGCGGCCGAGGGCCCGGCCCCGACCGACCTGTTCGCGGCCGACGACGCGGAGCCCGCGTGGGACGACGAAGCCGGCGTCGGGACAACCGATCCGGAGTGGTCGTTCACCGGCGACACGGCACCCGGCGACACGGCACCCGGCCCCGACGACACGGCGCCGTATGGCGACGACCTCCGTCTCCCCGCAGCAGCGGCGGAGTCCGACCAGCGGCACGCGTACGAGGCGTCCGACGATGACGAGCTGAGCGCGCTGTTCGGCGGGGCCGCCGCAGCCTCGGCGGCCCCAAGCGATCCGTTCGGCGCTCCGAGCGGCCGGCAGCCCGTGGCATCCGGCTTCGCGGCGGCCCCGTCGCAGGGCTCCGGCGGCGGCATCGGTCCGCAGCGCAATGGCGGTGCCGGAGGCGTCGGAGGCACGGCCGGCAACGACGGCCCCGGCCGCGGCGGTGCCGGCGGTGGTGCCGGCGGTGGCGCCTCGAAGCCCCCGACAGGCGGCAGCCGCACCACGCGCACGCTGATCTGGGTCGCCGGCGGACTCGTCGCGCTGCTCGTGCTCGCCGGGCTCTACTTCTTCGGCACCCAGCTCGCCGGTGGGGGAGGCGGGCAGGCCAGTGACAGCCCGTCCGCGAGCACCTCCGAGACGCCCGTCGCCGCGCCGACCGCCCCGCAGCCCGCCGGTGCGCACGCGTGGGACACCCTCTTCGGCGGCGAGTGCATCGAGCCGTTCGAGTCGGTCTGGGCCGAGGAGTTCACCGTCATCGACTGCGCGACGCCGCACGCCGCGCAGCTCGTGTATCGCGGTACACTGCCGGGCGACGAGGCGGCACCCTTCCCGGGTGAGGCCGCGCTCGCCGAGCAGATGCCCGGACTGTGTCGCGCGGTCGGCGTCTTCGACCCCGCGCTCGTCGCCGGCATTCCCGACCTGCAGGTGCAGGGCAGCTTCCCCGTGACCGAGGAGCAGTGGGCCGAGGGTCAGCGCACCTACTACTGCTTCGCCAATCGCGCCGGCGGCGAACCGCTGACCGCGTCGATCATGGGCCCCGGCCCGACGGCCTGACGACATGACCTCCGATGACGGCGACTCCCGTGGCCGGGTCGTCGTCGTCGGCTCGCTGAACGTCGACTCGACGAGCTACGTCGCAGCGTTCCCCGAGCCCGGCGAGACGATCCGCGCGCACGGCTTCCAGGTCGCACTCGGCGGCAAGGGTGCGAACCAGGCGGTCGCGGTGCACGTCGCCGGCGTGCCGGTCGAGTTCATCGCCTGCATCGGCGACGACGCGAACGGGGCGTTTGCGCAGGGAACGCTCGAACGCCTCGGGCTACCGGTCGATGCGCTCCGGCGGATCCCGGAAGCCCCGACCGGCGCCGCCCAGATCACGGTCGCCGACTCGGGCGAGAACACCGTGATCATCACCGGTGGTGCGAACCTCGCCCTCACCCCGGCCGTCGTCGACGCCGCCCGTGATCGGGTCGCCGCTGCGGCGGTCGTGCTCACGCAGGGCGAGCTCCCCGGGGCGACCATCGATCGCCTCGCGGAGGTCGCGATCGAGCTCGGCACGCGCTTCGTGCTGAACCTCGCGCCGCCGACGCCGGTCTCCGCGGCCACGCTCGGCGCCGCCGATCCGCTCGTGCTGAACGAGCACGAGGCTCGGGCGGTCGGCATCGGCACGGATGCCCCGGCCGGCGCGACCCTCGACGCGTGGCGGGTCGTCGCGGCATCCGCTGCCGGCGGCATCGCCCGCTCGGTGGTCGTGACGCTCGGCGCGGCCGGTGCCGTCGCCGCCGACACGACCGGCTCGTGGGTCACGGCAGCGCCGCGCGTGACGGCGGTCGACACGACCGGGGCCGGCGACGGGTTCACCGGAACGCTCGCGGCCTGCATCGCCGAGGGCCGTTCCCTGCCCGAGGCGCTCGGCATCGCCGTCGCGGCCGGTGCCCTCGCCGTGCAGACGCGCGGCACGGTCGACTCCTACGCCCCCCGCGCCGTCGTGCTCGCCGCGGCCGGCGTCGCCGGCTGAGCGGCCGCCCACGCCGAGTAACCCACCTCAGCCGGTTACCTCCGACCATCTGCCGACCCGACGAGAGAACGAGACCTGCATGCCCCTCCCCGTGATCATCGACTGCGACCCCGGACACGACGACGTCTTCGCGCTCTGGCTCGCCGCGGGGCATCCGACGCTCGAGCTCGTCGCCGTCACGACCGTCGGCGGCAACGTGCCGCTCGAGCACACGACGCGGAACGCCCGCATCGCGCTCTCGGTCGCGGGGGTGACCGACGTGCCGGTCGCGGCGGGCGCGGCCGGACCGCTCGTTCGCCCGCTGCAGACCGCCGAGTGGATCCACGGCGAGAACGGGCTCGGCGGGCCCGAACTGCCCGACCCGACCGTGCCGCTCGATCCACGTACCGCGACCGAGCTCATGGCCGACGTGCTCGAATCGTCGGCCGAGCCGGTCGCGATCGTCGCGACGGGACCGATCACCAACGTCGCGATCCTGCTGCGCGATCGGCCCGAGCTCGCCGGCCGAATCCGCGAGATCGTCTGGATGGGCGGCTCGACCGAGCGCGGCAACGCGACACCGTACGCCGAGTTCAACGCCCTCGTCGACCCCGAGGCGCTCGACCTCGTCGTGACGAGCGGCGTGCGGTTCACGATGGTGGGGCTGAACGTCACGCACCTGGCACTCGTCACGCCGGCCGTGCGCGAGCAGATCTCGTCGCTCGGCACGGGTACCGCGGCGTTCGGTGCCGAGCTCTTCGACTTCTTCTGCCGCACGAACGACGAGGTCTTCGGCATGCCCGACGGGCCGTTGCACGACCCCGTCGCCGTCGCGGTGCTCGCCGACCCCGGCTGCGTCGAGGTGCGGCGGGCCAGACTCGACGTCGAGCTCGCCGGCACCGAGACGGCCGGCGCGACGAGCGTCGACCTCGACGGCATGCTCGGGCGCGAGCCCAACGCGTGGGTCGCGGTCGGACTCGACGTCGAGCGGTTCTGGGCGGGCGTCGCGGCATCCGTCGCCCGACTCGCCTAGCGGGCGCGCCCCAGCCCGGTTCGAAATCGCCCGACCGGAACGCCCCGACCGCGCGTAGAGTGACGGATATCGGAGGGGGCGACATGGACGGAGCCGTCTGGATCGGGATCGTCGTCATCATCGTGGTCGCCGTGGCGTCGGTGCTCGCGATCGTGTTCCTTCGCATCACCGGCAAGCGGCTCGGTGCCGAGCCCGACGGCGAGGAGGCGAAGGCCGAGGCCGAGCGTCTCAAGGATCAGGGCCGTCGCGACGGCGGATGGATGGTCTGAGGTCTCGTCTGAGGCCCCGGGAAGGAGACGACCATGGACTGGACCTTCTGGCTGGGCATCGTCGTCATCGCCGTGCTGTGGGGTGTGACGCAGTGGGTGTTCTCGCTGCGGCGGCACTCCGAGAAGACGCGCGGCGCGAATCGCGAGGCCGCTGATGCGATGAACGACGTCGAGCGCGGCAAGGAGCAGGGCCGCTATTGGTCCGGCTTCGGCGACTGATCAGCCGTCAGCCGTCAGCTGCCGGCCGTTGCGCAGCACTCGCGAGGTGGATCGTCGCAGCTCCGGCGACGCAGACGAGCACGATGCCCGCGATGGTGAGCGGGTCGAGGAGCTGACCGAGCAGCAGCATGCCGATGATGGCGGCGAGGGCCGGGTCGAAGGAGAAGAGCACGGCGACCGTGCGGGCCGACGTCAGCCGCACCGCGAGCATGTCGCAGCCGAACGCGATCAGCACGCCGAGCACCGCGGCGACGCCGAGCGGTGCGAGATCGCCCGTCTCGACCGCGGGCAGTGCGGCGACGCCGAACGGAGCCGTGAGCACCGCCGCCACGACGACGGCGATCGTGAGGTCGTGCAGCGGGTTGGAACGCGGACGATCGGCGGGCGCGGTGCGCCCGATGCGCTCGGCGAGCAGGGTGTACGAGGCGAGCGAGACGCCCGCCACGCCGGCGGCGATCAGGCCGATCGGGTTCACCTCGGGCGTCGGGCGGGCGATGAGGGCGACTCCGCCGAGGCCGAGCAGTGGGAAGACCACGAGGCGAAGTCGCCGCACCCCGAGGGCGGCCAGGAGGAAGGGCCCGAGGAACTCGACGGTGATCGCGACCCCGAGCGGCACGAACTCGAGTGCGACGTGGAAGCACACGTTCATCGCCGCGATCGACGTGCCGTAGGCGAGGAGGGCGAGCCATTCGGCGCGAGTCCTGCCGGTCAGTCGCGGGCGGATGAGTACTGCGGCGAGCACCGCCGCGATCGCGAAGCGCAGCCCGCTCACGCCGAGCGGGCCCAGTCGATCGAACATGCCGTGCGAGATGACGGCCGACACCTGGACCGAGGTCGAGGCGATGAGGAGCACGCCGAAGCCGAGCAGCGCGCGACGGAGGGTCGTTCGGGAGGTTCGCATGATTCGAGCTGATTTCGTCGAGTAGGGTCAACGGGCCCGGGGTCACCGGGCGGTGCTCGCTGTGCAGGGGAAACCAGTCGCTCTCGGTGGAGAGCCGGACGCAACCCGTGCGACGCTACGGACCGGTTCGGGCCTCTGCCTCGGGGTCGGCCCGGGCGTCTGATCAGTGCGGGCACTGAGACGGCGAGGTTCGCGCCGAACCCGTGCGCCGCAGCCGGTTCAGGCGAGCGAGCGGATGACGCCGGCGAGCCGCGCGACGGCCTCGTCGACGAGCACGTCGGAGAGGTTGCCGTAGCCGATCACGAGCGCCTCGACGTTCGGCGTCGCGCCGGATGCGCGGTACCCGGTCAGGTCCGAGACGGCGATCTCCGCGTCAGCCGCCGCGCGTCGAACCGCGCCGGCGTCGATTCCGGGCGGCAGCTGCAGCACGGCGTGCATGCCGGCGGCGATGCCGGTGACGGCGAGGCCGGGGAGCTCGCGCTCCAACGCGGCCAGGAGGGCCGCGCGACGTCGACGGAACCGGCCACGAGCTGCACGCAGGTGCCGCTCGAGGTCGCCGGCGATGATGAACTCCGCGAGCGCGACCTGGTCGAGTGCCGACGGTCGCGCTCGATCGGCGAGCTGCACGCGTTCACGGAGCCCGTGCGGCATGACCGCCCAGCCCAGCCCGAACGCCTGGGCCATCGACTTCGACAGGGAGCCGACGAGCACGACGTGCTCGGGCGCGAGCCCCTGCAGTGCCGCGATCGGCCGGCGGTCGTAGCGGAACTCGGCGTCGTAATCGTCTTCGATCAGCACTCCGTCGACCTCGCGGGCCCACTGCGCGATCGCTTCACGCCGGGCGGGCGACAGCGCCGCGCCGAGCGGGAACTGGTGGGCCGGCGTGATGAGCGCCGCGCGTGCGCCGGTGCGCCGGGCGGCGTCGACGAGCGCGTCGACGTCGACCCCGGCGGCGTCGACTCGTACCGGCACCGGGGTGAGTCCCGTCGCGGCGGCGATCTCACGCAGCCGCGACCAACTCGGGTCCTCGACGAGGAGCGCCGTGTGGCCGGCCGAACGGAGACCCGCGGCGACCCCGGCCATGGCATCGGTCGCGCCGTGCGTGATCACGATGTCGTCGGGGGCGGCATTCACGCGACGCGATCGCGAGAGGTAGTCGGCGACGGCCGTGCGGGCGAGCGGATGCCCCAGCCGGTCGACCACGGTGAACTCGGCATCGGGGAGGCGGTCGAGCGCGCGTCGCACCGCGCCTGCCCACCTCGCTCGAGGCACGTGGCGCAGGTCGGGCACTCCCGGTCCCAGATCGAAGCGCGGCCGACGGTACTCCGCCCGAAGCGGCACGACGGCCGGCTCGCGGTCCACCGTTCGCACGTCGTGCGCCCCGGGCGCGAGCGGATGCCGCCGGCGCGCCGGCACCCGCGTACCGGACCCGACCTGCGCCTCGAGGAACCCCTCGGCGACGAGCTGCCCGTAGGTCTCGGTCACGACCCAGCGGGAGATCCCGAGCGCCTCGGCGAGCGCGCGGCTCGGCGGGAGGTCGGCGCCGGGCGGAATCCGTGCGGAGCGCACCGCATCGCGGATCGCCCGTTCGAGACGATCGCGGAGCGGCGCCGGGCCGGGGCCGAGGTCGAGCAGGGTCTCCCAGGCGAGAATCGGGCCTGATCGCAATTCCCGCCTCCGTTCTTCGCCGGTCGGGGGCTGCGCTGCCCGTCGCGAATTGGTCTGGTGAAGCATCCGCTGATTGGAGTGTAGTACCGAGCCGAATGGTTCGTACGCTCGATCCCGTCACCCCACCACGTCACGGAGGAACCATGCGATACCGCACGATCGGCAACGGCACGACGAGCTTCGACGTCTCGACGATCTGCCTCGGCACCATGCAGATGGGCACCAGGATCGACGAGGCCACCTCGTTCGCGATCCTCGACCGCTTCGTCGAGGCGGGCGGCACGTTCATCGACACCGCCAACAACTACAGCTTCTGGGACGACGGCCACGGCCGCGACAGCGAAGACGTGATCGGCCGCTGGCTCGCGAGCCGAGGCGGTCGCGACCGGCTGCGCATCGCCACGAAGCTCGGCGCGGCGAAGAAGGACCCGGCGCTGCCCCTCTCCAACACCGAGCCGACGAACTTCCAGGGCCTCGGTGCCGAGGTCATCGGCCGGGAGGCGCGCGAGAGCGCGAAGCACCTCGGAGTCGACCACCTCGACGTCGTCTACGGTCACGTCGACGACCTCGAGACGCCGCTCGCCGAGACCGTCGGCGCATTCGGCGCGCTGCAGGAGGAGGGGCTGATCGGCACCTCGGGCATCTCGAACGTCGCCGTGTGGCGCGTCGTCGAGGCGCGCGAGGAGGCGCTGCGCCAGGGCGTCGCACCCTATGGCCTCGTGCAGCAGCAGTACAGCTACGTCTACCCGCAGCCGAAGCTCGGCCGGCAGAACTTCGTGACGCCCGAGCTGCTCAGCTATGCTGCGTCGACCGGGGTCGACGGGCGCCCGCCGCTCGCGGTCACCGCCTACTCGCCGCTGCACCAGGGGGCGTTGACGCGAAGCGACAAGCCGCTCTGGGGCGGAGTGAACCACCCGACGACCGTCGCGCGCATCCAGCTGCTGCACGACGTCGCCCGCGAGGTCGGCGCGACCCCGAACCAGGTCGCCCTCGCCTGGCTGCTCGGCCGCGAGGTGCCCGTGATCCCCGTCGCAGGTCCGTCGAGCGTCGCGCAGCTCGAGGAGGTGCTCGGCGCCGCCGAACTCGACCTCGATCCCGAGGTGCGCGAACGGCTCGACGCCGAACCCGAGGAGCGGCCCGCGGCGGAGCGGCCCGCGGCGGAGCGCGATGCGGCCTAGTCGGCGTCGGGTCGCGGCTCGGTGCTGATGGCGTCGAGGAGGGCGTCGACGGAGTCGAACTCGACGGACTCGACTCCGTCGTCGTCCTCGTCCTCGTCCTCGTCTGCATCGGCCTCTGCGACGCTCAGGTCGTCGATCGCGAGCTGCTCGTCGAGCTGGCAGTACACGACCATGTCGGGGTACTGGCTCGGCGCCTCGTAGACGAGCACGAGCGTGGCGTCGGCGGAGACGATGACGCCCTGCAGCTCGAGTTCGCGGGCGAGGAGGTCGAAGTCGTCGGCCGTCACCGCGTGTCCGGTTCCCTCGTACGCCGAATCGGTGAGCTCGCGCACCACTTCGCCGTCGATGCGAGCGAGGTCGTCGGCGGTCGGGAGGCTGAGCGCCCGCTCGACGATGGCGCGCATCTCGGCGGGTTCGACCGGCTCGTCGTCGACCGCGAACAGCACGGCCACCTGACGGTCGCCCGGCAGCACGGTCGCGGCGACCAGCTCGCCGTCTTCGTCGTAGTCGACGTCGGTCAGCTCGATCATGATGGTCTCCTCGTCTCGCCGAGCGGCCCTACAGCTCGGTCTCGACCGGCGCCTTCTCGACGAGGTCGGCCACGCCGCCGAGGATCTCGTCGGGCCGGAACGGGTACTTCTCGATCTCGGCCTGGTCGCTGATGCCGGTCAGCACGAGGATCGTGTGCAGGCCGGCTTCGATGCCCGCGACGATGTCGGTGTCCATGCGGTCGCCGATCATCGCCGTGTTCTCGGAGTGCGCGCCGATCTTGTTGAGCGCCGAGCGGAACATCATCGGGTTGGGCTTGCCGACCACGTAGGGCTCCTTGCCCGTGGCCTTCGTGATGAGGGCGGCGATCGCGCCGGTCGCGGGCAGCGGACCGTCGACTGATGGCCCCGTCGCGTCGGGGTTCGTGACGATGAAGCGGGCGCCGGCCCCGATCAGGCGGATCGCCTTGGTGATCGCCTCGAACGAGTAGTTGCGGGTCTCGCCGACGACGACGAAGTCGGGCGCGGTCTCGGTCATCACGAACCCGGCGTCGTGGAGCGCCGTGAGGATGCCGGCCTCGCCGATCACGAAGGCCGTGCCGCCCGGCAGCTGGGACTTCAGGAAGTCGGCCGTCGCGAGGGCGCTCGTCCAGAGGCGGTCCTCGGGCACGTTGAGGCCCGAGGAGCGGAGGCGGGCGGAGAGGTCGCGCGCGGTGAAGATCGAGTTGTTCGTGAGCACGAGGTACGGCGTGCCCGCGTCCTCCCACTGCTGCAGCAGCTCGGCGGCGCCCGGCAGCGCGTGGTTCTCGTGCACGAGCACGCCGTCCATGTCGGTCAGCCAGCACTCGACTTCTTCACGTCGTGACATGCTCCCAGCCTAGAGCGCGCAGGTCACGGCACGATGTCGAGCGGATGTCGGGCAGGCTCGCCTCCCGATCATGCAGCATTCCGCGGGGCCCGCCGCGGCGCACCGGTCGTGGTGCGCCGCGGCGATCGACCGAAGCCGATCAGGCCTCTTCGGCGAGGCGTCGCGCCTCGGCGGCCTCGGCGAGACGTCCGAGCGCCTCGAGCGAGTCGGCGAGGACGATCCGGCCGAGCGAGACGGCGTCGGCCTGCCCGTCGAACCGCTCGATCGCCTGCCCGATGAGCACGAGCGCCTCGTCGTGGCGGCCCTCCGACTGCAGCACTCGGCCGGCGAACAGCATCGACCCGCCGGCCGGCCGCGTCGCGCCGACGGCTTCGAACAGCTCGGCTGCGGTCAACGCGGTCGCGACGGCCTCCTCGGGGCGGGAGAGCGCGGCGAGGCCGCGCGCACGCGAGTCGACGACATCGGCGAGCAACCAGTCCGCGCCGTGCTCGCGGGCGAGCGCGGCGACCTCGTCGAGCCGGTCGAGACCGGTCGCTTCGCCGTGCTCGAGGCTGACCTGGCCGAGCAGGTGCAGCGCATCGGCGAGCGAGGCGACCGTCTCGGGGTCGCGGCGGGCATCGGCGACGGCGCGTTCGAGCACCTCGATCGCCTCCTCCGCGTAGCCGAGGCCCGCGAACAGACGGCCGAGGTCGGCCAGCACGGCGACCGCGCCCGGCCACGCCTCGGCCTCCTCGAACAGGTCGGCGGCGGCGTGCCAGGCACCGGATGCCGCGGCGAACTCCTCTTCGCCGCGAAGCGCGGTGCCGAGCAGGTGCAGGGTCTCGGCGCGTGCGGCCGGCGGTGCGCCCGCGGCATCCTCGGCTTCGTAGACCTCCTGCAGCAGCTCGACGGCCTCGCCGGAGCGACCGGCGCGGAGGAGCTGCCGGCCGAGGCCGTAGCGCACGCCGACGAGCCCGGGCGACTCCGCGAGCTCGGCGTGCTGCACCGCGAGCCGGAGCCTGGCGACGGCATCGTCGGGCCGCGCGAGGTCGTCGAGGATCGCGGCGGAGAGCTGGCAGTCCTCGACGACGCGCATCCGCGCGTCGACCGCGAGGTCGAGTTCGAGCGCCGCCTCCGATGCGGAGAGGGCCGCCTCGAGGTCGCCGCCGCCGGCGAGCAGTCGGGCGCGCAGCCGGTGCGATTCGGCGCGGCGGACCCGCGTCGGTTCGGCGGCGATCGCGCGGTCGAGGAGAGGCAGGGCGGTCGCGGGCTCGTCGCCCTGGGCTGCGAGGTAGGCCGCCAGTTGGAAGGCCGCGCCGACGAGCATCGGTTCGGGCTCGGGTGCCCGGTCGAGCACGGCGATCGCGGTATCGGCCGCCGTGCCGGCGCCCTCGACGTCGCCCGCCTCGGCACGCACCGCGGTGATGCGCAGGGCGACGCGGGCGGCGAGGTCATCGGCTCCCGACTGCAGCGCGGCGCCGAGCTCCTGCTCGAGCGCCGGCAGGTCGGCCGCCGTGGCGGAGCCGGCGAGCAGGAGGCCGTGGCGTGCGAGCGCATCGGCGAGCGACTCGTCGCCCGTGGCGCGCAACGCGGCGATGCGGGCGGGCAGCTCCTGTTCGGCCTCCTCGGGTCGTTGGGCGCCGACGAGCACCGCCAGGCGGATTCCGACGAGCTCGGCCCGGCGGGCATCGGCGACGGATGCCTCGGCGGTGCCCTGCTCGGGCGCGGCATCCGCGGCATCCGCCTCGAGTGCGGCGAGTCCGCGCTCGGCCGCTGCGAGCGCCCGGTCGATCTCGCCGAGCGCGGCGAGTTCACGGGCGCGGTCGACCCAGCCGCCGGCGTCGACCGGTTCGGCTGCGGCGACGGGCATGGGAGCCGCGAACGTCTCGCCGGTGATCGCCACGTCGTAACGCTCGGTGCGGAGGGCGCGCGTCGCCTGCAGCCGATCGGCGAGGTGCCGGTTGCCGTTGCGACGGTCGAACTCGTCGCCGATGGCGGCAGCCGCGGCCCACGCGACCGGGCTGAGCTCGGCGGCGGTCCACGGCCCCGAGTGCGAGCCGAAGAAGGGCTCGAGCTCGGCGGAGTCGGCGCCGCGCACCACGGCATCGCCGTGTCCGGCGTCGACGACGGTGTCGAGCAGCAGGCCGGTCGCGGCGAGGGCGCTGAACTGCGCGCGCTGGTTGAGGCGGTCGTGCGCGATCCACGCGATGTGGCGCTCGAGCATCGCGAGGCCGCGGGCCTCGTTGCCGGTGATCGCGCAGAAGGCCAGGTGGTTCGCGATGATGCCGATGTTGTCGGCGTTGCCGCGGGCGTCGCGGTAGCTGCGCAGGTGGAAGGACTTCGCCCGGTCGAGGCGGCCGGCGCGGAGGTACGGCAGCAGCGCGTCGGAGAGGGCGTGCTCCGGCTCCTCGCCGCAGCTGAATCCGCCATCGACGATCTCCTCGTAGAGGGCGATGGCCTCGTCTTCGCGTCCGGTCGCGGCGAGGTAGGCCGCGCTCTCGCTGCGCACGCAGGCGTCGCAGTGGCTGTAGTCGTCGCGCTCGGTGGTGGTCAGCACGCGGTAGGCCTCGGCGGCCTCGTCGAGCCATCCGTTGGCGAAGGCCGCACCGAAGCGCGCCATCGCGACCCCGCTCTGGCCGACGCCGGCGCGTTCGTACCGCGACTGCATGTCGTCGAGCACACCGCGGATGTCGGCGGCGGGGAACGCGGGGCTCGCCGACAGCGTGCCCGCCATCCACTTGTACTGCCAGAGCAGGTCGGTGGCGCTGTCGTCCGGCTTCGCGGGGAAACGGGCCGCGTCGGCGTCGTGCTTGCCGAGGCACCAGGCGAACGAGCTCAGCAGCGCGTCGGTGTCGCCGGTCATGTTGGCCGACGACGCCAGCCGCATGCGCGCGCGATACTCCGAGAACTCGTCGCCCGACTCGACCGCGAGCGCGATCGCCTCGTCGATCAGGGCGCGCTCCTCGGGTCCGAACGGCGTCTGGTCGACCTGCTCGAGCAGTTCGTCGATGCGGATGGTTTCGGACACGGTTCTCCCTAGGCGGTCGATGGTCGGAGGTCTGAATCGGGGGTCTGAATCGGAGGTCTGAATCGGGGGTATGAATCGAGGGTCCGGGCGGGCCCGGTCAGCGGGCGAGGCTCAAGGCGACGAGGTCGGTGAGCGCGCCCGTCAGCATGGCCCGTTCGCTCGCACGGAGTGGTCGATGGCCGGCGAGCAGCGCCTGCACGTACAGCAGACGGATGGTGCGGTCGAACACGGCGTCGTCGACATCGCCGGCGAGGGTGTGCACGAGGGCGTTGTCCCAGTTGAGGCAGAGCTTCGCACGGGCAGCGCCGCCGCCGCTCGCGAGGCTCGGCATGCTCTCGTCGATCCTGCCGAGCACCCCGCTCCAGAGCGGGCCGGTCAGGTCGCGTGCTGCGCCGCGGGTGATCGAGCGCAGCACCTCGGCGTCTGCGAGGTAGAGGCTCGCGAGGTCGCTCGGCGCGAAGCGGCGCACGCTCGGCTCGCAGCCGACCTCGGCGAGCACTGCACCGGCCCGGGCTTCGAGCGCGAGTGCCGTCGCGCGATCGGCCAGCGGCGGCGGGTCGAGCGAGTCGAGCTCGCCCGAGACGGTCACCCGTTCGACCGTGACGCCCTCGAACAGCAGCGGCAGGCGGCGCAGGATGTCGGCCTCGTGCACGTAGCCGCCGTTGACCACGGCGCGCGACGCCGGCACGATGCCCGCGATCTGACGGAACTCGTCGACGGTCTCGGTGAACCGCACGTGCGGGTGGGCCCGCACGAGCTCGTCGATGGTCATCACGCCGACCGAGGTCTCCACGGTGAGCCAGCGCGTGATGAAGCCCGCGAGCTCGTCGTCGTGCAGCAGCAGCGACTTCAGCCCGAGGTGGTGGATGCCGACGAACTCGGCGAGACGGGCGGGCCGCTCGACGGCGAGCCGCATCACCCAGGCGCGGATCGCGGCACCGAGCTCGCCCCGGGTCGCCTCGAGCGATTCGTCCTCGATGAGGTGCTCGCGCGACGCCGTGGGCCGCAGTCCGTTCGAATCGACGACGGCTCGCGCGAAGAAGGCCCAGTCGGGCAGCAGTTCGTCGGCGCGGGGGTCGACGAGCATGCCGCCGAGGTAGACGCGGTTCGCCTGTCGGGCGCCCGGCGTCGGCGGGAACGGCAGCACGTAGGCGGTGCCATGGGTGTCGGTGGCCGTGGAGTGCAGCTCGATGACCTCGAACGGCGCCCCGCCGACGACCTCGCGCCCGAGTTCGGCGATGCCCCCGTGGGCCTCGGCGCGCGCCTCGCCCGTGAGGGCGAACACCGCCGGCCGGCCGATGCCGTCGAAGCTCCCATCGCCCGTGCCGACGAGGATCGGGATCGGCAGGTACTCGGCGTACCGGCGTGCGAGCTCGCGCAGGCTCGCCGGTGAGCAGAGCTCGGCCTCGTCGGCGCGCGGCACGAGCGAGACGGTGGTGCCGACGGCGACTCCGGATGCCTCGTCGCCCTCGAGCACCCGCACCGTGAAGGTGCCGTCGGTGCTGCCGACCCACTCGACGGGGTCGCCGCCGCGTGCGGAGCGGGAGCGCACGACGATGCGGTCGGCGATCATGAAGCAACTGAGCAGTCCGATGCCGAACTGGCCGAGGAACCCGGCGCGGGGCAGGTCGAACAGGTCGCGCTTCGAACTGCGGCCGACCGTGGCGAGCAACTCGCCGACCTCGTCGGCGGTGAGGCCGACGCCGTCATCCTCGAAGCGGAGCGCCGGCTGGTCGGCCGTCGGCGGGTGGATGCGCACGCCCCACGAGGCATCCTGCCGGCCCTCGTGCTCGGCGCGACCCGTGATGGCGTCGCGGCCGTTCTGGATGAGTTCGCGGAGGAAGACGTGCGGGCCCGAGTAGATGTGCCGGCTCAGGAGGTCGACCACGCCGCGCAGGTCGACGAGGAACGGTCGCACCTCGGGCGTGTGCTCGCCGGTCACGCGGTCAGCCAGATCGCGCTGGCAGCGCCGTTCGGCAGCTCGTGGGTCTCGCCGGCGATGCGCACGCGGGCGTTCGAGTCGCCGTCGAGGGCTTCGATCTCGAGCTCCACCCCCGGGTGCACGCCGGCGGCCTCGAGGTCGCGCAGCAGGCCGGGGTCGCGATCGCTGATGCGGATCACGCGTCCGCGATGCCCGGTGGCGGCCTCGTCGGCGCGCACGAACGGTTCGGCGGCGATCGAGCCGTCGGCGGTGGGGATCGGGTCTCCGTGCGGGTCGCGCAGGGGCCGGCCGAGTCGCGCGTCGATCGCCTCGAGCAGGCGGTCGGAGATGGCGTGCTCGAGGATCTCGGCCTCGTCGTGCACCTCGTCCCAGCCGTAGCCCATCTCCTGCACGAGCCACGTCTCGATGAGCCGGTGGCGGCGCACGACCGCGAGTGCCTGCACGGCGCCGGCCTCGGTGAGGCGCACCGCGCCGTAGGGCACGTGCGAGACGAGGCCCTGCGCGGCCATCTTCTTCACCATCTCGGTGACCGACGAGGGGGCGACCCCGAGCTTGCCGGCGAGCACCGACGGCGTGATGGGGTCGGGCTGCCATTCGGTGTGCGAGTACACCGTCTTGAGGTAGTCCTCGACCGCGGGATTCTTGCTGCTGGGCATCGGCCCCAGACTATCGGGAGCCCGCCCGCCGCGCCGGGTGCCCACGACGTAGCGGGCCCCTCGTCAGGCCCCGGTGAACACGAGCCAGAGCAGCACGCCGTTCAGGGTGATCAGGAACACGGATGCCGCGATGCCGGCCGACGTCGTCGCCCAGTGGTTCTTCCACCGACCGAGCACGCCGGCCTTCGCGGTGAGCGCCACGAGCGGGATGAGGGCGAAGGGGATGCCGAACGAGAGCACCACCTGGCTGAGCACCAGCGAGATGGTCGGGTCGAACCCGAGCCAGAGGATCGT
This sequence comes from Agromyces cerinus, assembly GCF_016907835.1. Classification (NCBI taxonomy): domain Bacteria; kingdom Bacillati; phylum Actinomycetota; class Actinomycetes; order Micrococcales; family Microbacteriaceae; genus Agromyces; species Agromyces cerinus. Next base: position 3,697,039 of record NZ_JAFBCT010000001.1, read on the forward strand.
GAGCGCCGGGATCAGGGTCACGAGCCGGCGGAAGATGAGCGGCACCCGAATGTGCAGCAGCCCGTGCATGATCTCTGCGCCGGCGTAGGCGCCGACCGAGGTCGACGCGAGGCCCGAGGCGAGCAGGCCGACGGCGAAGAGGGTCGCGATGACCGGCCCGAGCGCGACGCCGAGCGCCGAGTAGGCGCCCTCGAGGCTGTCGGTGCCCTCGACGCCCGCGAGGTTGACGGCGGCGAGCAGCAGGATGCAGAGGTTCACGGTGCCGGCGATCGCCATCGCGATGGAGACATCCCACCGGGTCGCGCGCAGCAGCAGCCCGGTCGGCACGTCGGTCGCCGTGCCGGGCAGCAGCTCGGGCGCCTCCGAGCGGCGACTGATGCCGAAGCCGTGCCACGCGGGCTTCGGCGTCGCTGCCGACGGGGAACTCGACAGCGACGCGGCGCGCCGCGTGACGAAGCGGTCGCGGCTGAGCGCGGAGTGGGCGTAGATCGCGTGCGGCATGATCGTGGCGCCGAGGATGGACGCGGCGAGCAGCACCGAGTTCGCGTCCGCGAAGCGCGGCACGAGCCCGCCGAGGAGGCCGGCCGGGTCGGGCGGTGCCACGAACACGCCGACGGTGAAGCCGATCGCGATGATGATGAGCAGCCCCATGATGACGAACTCGAAGGTGCGCGGCCCGCGCCGCGACTGCAGCACGAGCAGCCCGATCGAGACGGCGCCCGTGATGAGCCCGCCCCACACGAGCGGCACGCCGAACAACAGGTTGAGCGCGACGGCGCCGCCGATGACCTCGGCGAGGTCGGTCGCCATCGCGACGAGCTCGGCCTGCAGCCAGTAGGCACGGCGTCCCCAGCGGTTGTGGATGGTGCCGCCCAGCACCTCGGGCAGGCTCCGGCCGGTGACGATGCCGAGCTTGGCCGAGAGGTACTGGATGAGCCACGCCATGACGTTGCCGAGCACGACCACCCAGACGAGCAGGTAGCCGTACTGGGCGCCGGCCGTCATGTTGCTCGCGACGTTGCCGGGGTCGAGGTAGGCGACACCGGCGACGAGGGCCGGACCGATCAGCCACGCGACGCGGGGCACGGATGTCGCGCGCCCGTGCTGCCCGGCGGACTCGCCCTCGGGTGCTGGTTCGTTCGTGGTCGTCTCGTCGTCGAGCGTTTTCGGCATACCGAAAACCTATCAAGATTTCGGCGCACCGAAAAGTCCCGGATCGACGACCGCATGCACCTCAGGACTCGAGTCGCCTTGCGCGGGCGGTCAGGTAGTCGCGTTCGGGGATCGAGAGGGTCCGCTGTGCAGCGTCACGGTACTCCTCGATGGCTTCCGCGGTCCTGCCTGCGCGCTCGAGCAGGTGCGCTCGCACTGCGGCGATCCGCTTGCGATCCGTGATCCGTCCGAGGTCGACGAGCGCATCGATGGTCGACAGCCCGGCTTCGGGACCGTGCACCATCGCCTCCGCCACGGCACCGTTGAGCGTGGCGACCGGGTTCTGGGTGGTGTAGTCGAGCAGGCGGTACAGGGCGAGGATCTGCGGCCAGTCGGTGGTCTCGGTGCTGGGGGCCTCGTCGTGGAGCGCTGCGATGGCGGCCTGGATCGCATACGGGCCGGGCGTGCCTCTGGTCAGCGACTCGTCGAGGATGCTCGTCGCCTCGGTGATCGCATCACGATTCCAGAGCGAGCGATCCTGCTCGTCCAGCGGAATGAGTGCACCGCGAGCGTCGGTGCGCGCGGCACGTCGGGCGTCGGTGAGGATCATCAACGACAGCAATCCGGCCGTCTCGACGTGGTCGGGCTGGACCTCGTGGACGAGTCGCCCCAGTCGTATCGCCTCGTCACTGAGCCGGATGTCGCTGGGATCGGTGCCGGAGCTGGAGGTGTGCCCCTCGGTGAACATCACGTAGATGACATCGAGCACCTGGTCGAGACGATCGCCGGGCCCGAGCGGCGGTGGGAAGTTCGTTCCAGCTGAGCGGATGCCGGCCTTGGCGCGGCTGATGCGCTGGGCGATCGTCGCTTCGGGGAGCAGATACGCGTGGGCGATCTGCGCCGTGGTGAGGCCGGCGACCGCGCGGAGCGTCAGCGTCACCTGCGCGGTGCGGCTGAGAGCGGGATGGCAGCACAACCGGAGGAGCCAGATGCTCTCGTCGGCGTGAACGGTCGATGCGTCGGCGAGCGGCTGCCACAGCTCGGCGTAGGCCAGTTCCCGGTCGCGCCGGTGGTGGTCGCTCCGGATGCGGTCGATCATGCGTCGACGCGCACTCGTCAGCAGCCAGGCGAACGGGTCGTCGGGTCTGCCGTCGCGCGGCCATTGGCGATGCGCCGCGAGCAGGGCTTCCTGCACGGCGTCCTCGCAGACGTCCAGCTGACCCGCGCCGTAACGGCGCAGGAGCGCGGCGAGGACCTGCGGCGCGTGAGCGCGCAGCAGGTCCTCATCCGGTGCGTGCGTCAGACGTCTGCTCCGGCCGAGAACATCACGGGCCGGATCTCGAGGGCGAGACCGTCGATGCTCGCATCGGGGAGCTCGCTGGCGAGTTCGATCGCGCGCTCCTCGGACTCGACATCGAGCAGGTAGTACCCGCCCATGAACTCCTTGGTCTCCGCGAACGGTCCGTCCACGGTCTCCGGTCGGCCGTTCCGACTGCGCACGACCTTCGTCTGGCTCGGGGCGCCGAGCGCGTGCGTGCTGAGCATCTCTCCCGTCTCAGTGGTCTTCGCCATGAACGCCTGGTGGCCGTCGCCGATGGTCTGCTGCTGCTCGAGGCTCAGCGAGGCCATGACCTCGGGGTCCACGTGCATCAGGATCAGGTACTTCACGATTCGTTCTCCTTCGTCGTGCTTCGTGGCGGCACGGTGCCGCTTCCCTTGTCGGTCGGAGTCATGTCGGGATTCTCGACGCTAACGCCCGAACGGTTCGATGTGGCGCAATTTCACGGCGGTGATCACGGCGAGGACCGCCATGATCGCGGCGGCGATCAGCGCCGCCGTCTGTATGCCGGAACTGTAGGCGGTCGCCGCTGCGGCGCGCAGTGCGTCATCACCCGACGACGTCGCGAGCTCGACGGCTCGGGCGATGCTCTCCGAAGCGATGGCACGGTCAGCAGGACTCAGGCCGGGAATGGGCGGAAAGCCGAGGCGGTACACCGCGGTCACGATGCTCCCGATCACGGCGATCCCGAGCGCGTATCCGAGCTGCCCGCTGGTTTCGGAGGTGGATGCCGCGGATGAAGCCTGTTCCAACGGTACGGATCCGATGATCAGGTTGGTGCCGAGCGTGGGCAGCGGGGTGGCGCCGAAGCTCACGATGCTGAAACCGAGGACGAGTGGCCACGGTCCGCTCGCCGGACTGACCTGGGTCATGACGACGAGGCCGACGACGGTCAGCGCCAGCCCGGCGCTGATCACGATTCCTGGCCGGATGCGCCGCGCGATCAACGGCATCACGATGAACCCGGCGATGCTCACGATCGCGGGCGGCACGGTGAGGATGCCGGCTGCGAGCACGTCGACTCCCGAGACCAGTTGGAAGAACTGCGTGTTGAGCATCATCATCGGTCCCGTGAGCATCGTCATCGCGAACAGGCTGAACAGCACCAGTCCGAAGCCGCGGGTGCGGAACATCGTCAGATCGAGCAATGGCGCCCGGCGTGCGTCGCCGTCGAGCTGCTGCTGACGTCGGATGAACACCGCCGCGAACATGACGCCGAGCAGGATCGCGAGAGCGGGACTCCACTGGATGCCGGCTCGCGCGAACTCCTTGAGGCCGTACACCACTGGGAGGATCGACGCGAGGGAGAGTGGCACGCTGACCCAGTCGACCCCGCGTCGTGGCTGCCCGGCATCGACAGCCGCTCCGACGTTCGCGCCCGTCTGGTGACGTCGCTCCGGAACCAGGAACGGGAACATCGCGAGCACGAGCGCCATGACGGGCACCGCGAGCAGGAACACCGATCCCCATCGGAACGAGCTCAGCATGACGCCGCCGACGAGCGGTCCGATGATCATGCCGCCCATGAGGCAGGTCATGAACACGCCGAGAGCTGCCGACCGCTGCCGGTCGTCGCGGAACAGCCCGGTCAGCAGTCCGTACAGCGATGGAGTGAGTGCCGCGGCCCCGATGCCGGTGATCGCACGCGCGGCGATCAGCACTTCGGGCGACGGCGCGAACGCCGCCACGGCCGAGGCGACCCCGATCGTCGCGGCGCCGATCACTGCCATCCGGCGCCGCCCCAATCGGTCGGCGAGGCTCCCGAACGCCACGAGGAATCCTGCAAGGGCGAACCCGTACGCGTCGACGATCCACAACTGCTCGCTGGCGTCGACGTCCAGATCCGCCGCGATGCTCGGCAACGCCAGCAGCACCACCGACGTGTCGATGGCGACGACCAGGGCCGCGAGTGCGAGGACCGCCAGCCCAGACCACTCTCGTATTCCCGCCCGCTCGTGCACTCCCGTTGTCGTCGCCGTCATGGTGTTCCTCCTCTTCGCCGGTGTCTCCGACACGTCGTGGTCGGAGACACCGCGCCGTGCTCGACATGGTCGGCCGAGATGGGGTGTGCGCCATGGTCGAGCTGAGAGCCGCGAGCTACGCGGCAGGCCGCCGGGCTGCGAGTGCTGCAGCGTCGTGGACCGCTTCCCCGAACGCGAGCGGCGCCTCCTGCGGGAGGTTGTGGCCGGCGTGCGGCACCTGTCGATGCTCGTGCGGGCCGACGAAGCGAGCGCCGGCGGTGGCGGCGTCTCGTGCAGGGAAGTTGCCGTCGGCGAGTCCGTCGAGCGTGATCGCAGGCACGGTGATCGAGGGAAGCTGCGCCAACTGCGCCTCGAGACGGGAGTACTCCGGTGCGCCTGGCACGTGGAAGAGCCGGTGCCGGTAGGAGTGGATCACGACATCGACGAAGTCGGGGTTGTCGAATGCCGACGCGGCACGGTCGAGTTCAGCATCGTCGAAATCCCAGTCGGGGGAGTTGCGTCGCCAGATCACCTCCGCGATTCCGCGACGGTTCTCGGTCAATCCGGCGCGGCCGCGCTCGGTGAGGAAGTAGAAGAAGTACCAGAAGCCCGCCTCGAGTTCCGGGCGAATGGGCTGCAACGAGGCGCTGATGTCCTGGATGAGGTATCCGTTGACGGAGACGAGGGCGGTGACGCGTTCGGGCCGGAGTGCCGCGACGACGCACGCCGCGCGACCGCCCCAGTCGTACCCCGCGAGGATCGCCTCGGGAATCCGGAGGGCGTCCATGAGTTCGATGACGTCCTGTCCCAGTGCGGCCTGCTGCCCGCTGCGTGGGACGTCGGTGGTGCGGAAGCGGGTGTCGCCGTGCCCGCGGAGGTAGGGCACGATGACGCGGAAGCCTGCGGCGGCCAGGCTCGGTGCCACGTCGACGTAGCTGTGGATGTCGTAGGGGAATCCGTGCAGCAGCAGTACCGGCTGCCCGTCTTCGGGCCCCGCTTCGAAGTAGGCGACGTCGAGGTGCGTCGTCTCGACGTGTCGCAGCGGCTCGAGTCGACATGTCGCGCTCATGGTGTGCTCCTTCTCGTTGCATCGGATCTCAGCGGTGTCTTGGGCCGGCAGGTTCCGACGGAACCCGTCAGGAGCTTCGACCGGACAGGGCGCGCGGTTGTGACGCTCGGGCGGTGGGGCCGGCTCCGCTGCGCCCGCGGCGTCACAGAGCGGTGCGCCGCCCGGTCGTAGTGGGCAGGGGCATCCGCCGGATGCGCCCGGTCACACGACCGACTCGATCTGAAGGGCACCGATCATGAACACGCACGTTCTCGACAGCGAGGCGCAGGCGATCGCCGACGCGACCTCGACACCCCCGTTCCTCTACCAGCTCGGCGCGGACGGCGCCCGGAAGGTCCTCGACGACCTGCAGGCCGCCCCGATCGCGAAGCCCGATGTCGACGAGGAGTGGATCACCGTCCCCGCCGCCGTCGGCGACGTGCAGGTGCGGATCGTCAAGCCGGTCGGCTCGACCGGCCTGCTGCCGACGATCCTCTACATCCACGGCGGTGGCTGGGTCATCGGCAACGCAGCGACCCATGACCGACTCGTGCGCGAGATCGCCGTGGGGGTCGACGCCGCGGTGGTCTTCGTCGAGTACGACCGCTCGCCGGAGGCGAAGCATCCGGTCGCCATCGAACAGGCGTACGCCACCGCCCAGTGGATCACGCGTTCCGGCGCCGAGAAGGGGCTCGATGCGACGCGTCTGGCCGTGGCCGGCGACTCGGTCGGCGGGAACATGACCGCGGTGGTCGCCATCCTCGCGAAGGAGCGCGGCGACGTGTCGTTCGTGCACCAGTCGCTCTACTACCCCGTGACCGACGCCGCCCAGGACACCGACAGCTACCGCGAGTTCGCCGACGGCCCGTACTTGTCGGCCGCAGCCATGGCGTGGTTCTGGGACAGTTACCTGCCGGATGTCGCGAAGCGGGCGGAGATCACGGCCTCGCCGCTTCGCGCGACCATCGAGCAGCTGACGGGCCTCCCCGAGGCGTTCCTGATCACCGACGAGAACGACGTGCTCCGCGATGAGGGCGAAGCGTATGCGCGGCGCCTCTCCGAGGCCGGCGTGCGCACCACGAGCGTGCGCTACAACGGCACGCTGCACGACTTCATGATGCTGAACCCGCTCCGCCCTTCGCCCGCCGTCACGGCAGCGGTCGAGCAGGCGGTGCACGTGCTCCGGAAGGCCCTCGGCCGCGCCTGAGCACGATGACGACCCGGTGGGCGATCGTGCCCACCGGGTCGAGCTCGTTCACGCACCGGAGCCCATGAACGAGCGTCACTTCGCCTATGTGCTCGCCCGGTTCGGTCCCAACAGGTCTGCGTACTCGCGATGCTCGGCGATGAACGCCGCGACGACCGGACACCGCACGGTGATGCGCAGCCCCCGTTCGCGGATGTCGTCGAGCGCGTCCGCGATGAGGTCGTCGGCGATGCCGCGCCCGCGGAACTCGGGCACGACGGTCGTGGTGAGCACGATGATGCGGTCGTCCGCGACGTCGTAGCGGAAGCTCGCGATCTGCCTGCCGTCGATGGTCGCGGCGTAGACCCGCTCATCGACGTGGTGCAGCACCCGGATCTCGGATTCGGTGTCCGCCGAGGGTCGGTCGACCTCGTGGACGGTGCGGGCCGTCGCCTCGTCGATGACGGCCACCGTGCCCTCGTCGAGGAAACCGGTGCCATCGGGGTAGCCGGCCGAATCGGGATACTCGATCGGCCCGATGTCGTTGCCTGCGTTCATCGCGTCCTCCTCTGTCCGAAACACTGGTCGTGACAGGCATCGGCGGCGGGTGGGACCAGCCGTGCTCTGCTTGGCGCATACCTCCGGAGAGGCCGCCTGAAACCCGGTGCTCCCGCTCTTGCCTCACGGCTCGGCCGAGCCTGTCACGAGCAATGACCGAGTGGACGTGCGAGTTGTGACGCGGCGACCCGAAACCCGGTCCCGGTCACAATCCGCCGCCGTGCCCGGTCTGAGCTGATATCGCGTCCGCACCGGGTGGATGCGGTTCGAGAAGGGGAACAGCCATGTCAGATCAGAAGCCGACCGTCGTGCTCGTGCACGGCGCTTTCGCCGAGTCCGCCAGCTGGAACGGCGTCATCGCGGCGCTCTACGCCGAGGGGATGACCTCGGTCGCGGTCGCCAACCCGCTCCGCAGCCTCGCCGGTGACGCCGCCTACGTGCGCGATGTCATCGCCTCGATCGACGGGCCCGTGGTGCTCGTCGGCCACTCGTACGGCGGCCTCGTGATCAGCGAGGCATCCGCAGGCAACGACCAGGTCGCCGGCCTCGTGTACGCCGCGGCGTTCGTGCCAGAACCCGGCGACAGCGCCTTCTCGCTCTCGGCGAGCGAGCCCGGCTCGACGCTGGGCGACGCCCTCGACGCGCGCCCCATCTCGACGGGCGGCAACGAGTTCGTGATCCGCCGCCCCGCCTTCCACGACCAGTTCGCCGCCGACGTGCCCGTGCAGGTCGCGGGCCTGATGGGTGCGACCCAGCGTCCGGTGACCGAGGCGGCGCTGACGGACGCCGTGCAGGCGACGATTCCCGGTTGGAAGGACCGCCCGTCATGGCACGTCTTCGGCAGCGAGGACCGCAACATCCCGGTCGCCGTGCACCGCGCGGGCGCCGAGCGCGCGGGCTCGCGCGGCACGACCGAGCTCACGGGTACCTCCCACGCCGTCAGCGTCTCGCAGCCCGAGGCGGTGGCCGCCACGATCCTCGACGCCGTGCGCGAGGTGAGCGGCAATCGAGTGGCCGCGTAGGCGGCGTTCGTGAATCGCTGCCGGGTGCGCGGTCGACTGCCGGTCCCGCGCACCCGCACCACGCGATGCATGTCAGAGATCCTGAATGGAATCTCGCGGATCTCGTCACAACTGCGCGGGCTCTCCGGTCTCAGTTGGAAAGGACTGCTGTCGTCCTCCACCGACTGACAGGATCAGAACATGGAAGCGAACCTCGACGAGGCGCTCGCCGCCTTCCAAGCCGTGCGCGGGCGGCTCTTCGGCATCGCATACCGCATGCTCGGCAGCGCCAGCGAGGCCGAGGACATCGTGCAAGAGGCGTGGTTGCGATGGCAGGGCACCGACCGCACGGTCGTGCAGGACCCGCCGGCCTTCCTCGCGACGGCAACGACTCGCCTTGCGATCAACGCCTTGCAGTCGGCGCGCAGCCAGCGTGAGACCTACATCGGCCCGTGGCTGCCCGAGCCGGTCGATACGAGCGCGGACCCGACGCTCGGCGCCGAGCGTGCCGAGGCGTTGGGCTTCGCCGTGCTCGTCATGCTCGAGCGCCTCACCCCGACGGAGCGGGCCGCCTACGTGCTGCGCGAGGCGTTCGCGTACCCGTACGAGCAGATCTGCGAGATCGTGCAGGTCTCCGAGGCTGCGGCCCGCCAGCTCGTCTCGCGTGCGCGGAAGCACCTCACCGGTGAACGCCGACGCGAAGTGCCCCAGTCCGAACAGCGGCGGCTCCTCACCGCGTTCCTGGCCGCGGCGAAGACCGGCGACCTCGTGCAGCTGGAGCGTTTGCTCTCCGAGGACGTCGTGTCGTACACCGATGGCGGCGGGGTCGTGCGCGCCTCCAAGTTCCCCGTGGTCGGTCGCGAGCGTGTCGCGAAGTTCGTGCGCGCCTTCCACACGCATTTCTGGAACGGCGTGGACATCATCGAGGCCGAGACGAACGGCCAGGCGTCGGTGATGCTCTCGAAGGACGGCGCCACCTTCGCCGTGATCACCCTGGTGATCGGTGCACAGGGCATCGATCAGGTCCTGTGGATGATGAACCCCGGCAAACTCGGGGCTGCGACCGCTCGTGCCGCCGGATGACCTCGCCGCTCGTCTCCTCGTCGCATGGGAACGACGGGACGAGGTCGCACTCTCGAGCGTGCTGCACCGCGATGTCGTGCTGATCGTCGACTCCGGCGATGAGACCGGCGGCGAACTCTGCGGCCGCGTCCGCGTGATCCGCGCGCTCGGTGCGCAGCTGACCCGGTATGCGGATGTCTCGCTGCAACCCGTGCACGTCAGCGGGCGCTCCGGCATCGCCCTCCGCCGCGACGGCGGCGAGGTGGTGGGAGTGCTGAGCCTCGACGGTGCGGAGCCGATCGGTGCACTCTGGCTCTCGACGGCGCCTGCGAAGCTCGCGCACTGGAACCGTCGACGCCCCGACATCTGCTGATACCCGGCGACTCCTCATGCGCGTGTCAGCCGCGCGCGTTCCTCCCGGCGCCACCCGCTGCCGACCGGGGCGGCTGCGCGCGCATGACCGCCGAGACGAGACCGAGCAGTCGGGAGAGCTCCTCGCGGTCCGTCGGGTCCAGCGCATCGACGAGCACCGCTCGGACGACCTCGATGTGCCCGGGAAGCACGCGTTCGAGCCGGGCGACGCCCTCCGCAGTGAGGATCACGTTGACGCTTCGCTCGTCGTCGGAGGACGGTTCGCGCACCACGAGTCCGGCTTGCTCGAGTCGATCGACCTGGTAGGTCAGACCGCTGCGGCTGTGCACCAGCCGGTCGGCGAGTGCGGTCATCGTGCTCCGCCTCGATGCGTCCTCACCGAGGATCGCGAGGATCTGGAACTGCGTGAAGCTCAGACCGCCGTCATCGCGCAATTGTCGTGCCACGCCGTGCTGCACGAGGGAGCTCACCTCGAGGAGCGAGAAGTAGACGCCGAACTCGGGAGGCAGCGCAGGAGGCACGGTTGGGGCGGACATAACGCGATCCTACGAAGAAGTTCGTTCGAATTGGAAATAATCGAACGAGCATCACTGTTTCGAATTCGTAGCAAGTAATTCGAATTCGAAGGAGTGTCATGACGAAGACAGACATCGAGACCACGCAGGCGTTGTGGGCGCCGACGCGACTTGGCCGCATCCCGCTCGCCCACCGCCTCGCGATGGCACCGATGACCCGGAGCCGGGCCACAGGCGACGGGCTCGTGACCAGGCTCACGCAGACCTACTACGCCCAGCGCGGGTCGCTCGCGATGCTCATCACCGAGGGGACCCAGCCGTCGGAAGACGGGCAGGGCTACCTGGCGACGCCCGGCATCCACAACGAGGCCCAGGCCGAGGCCTGGCGTGACGTCGCCACCGCGGTCCACGAGGCTGGATCGACGCTCGTCATCCAGCTCATGCACGTCGGCCGAGTCGCCCACCCCTCCAACACGCCGCACGGCCGGGCTCCACTCGCCCCATCGGCGATCGCCGCACAGGGCGACATGTTCACCGCGGCCGGGCCGCAGCCCATGGCCCTGCCGCGTGAGATGAGCGGAGCCGACCTCGAGCAGACGATCGCCGACTTCCGGCATGCCGCCCGTCTCGCGGTCGACGCCGGAGCCGACGGCGTCGAGATCCACGGCGCGAACGGCTACCTCCTGCACCAGTTCGTGAGCACCAACGCCAACCGCCGCGTCGACGGATACGGCGGAGACATCTCGGGCCGCGTCCGCTTTCCGGTCGAGGTCGCGACCGCGGTCGCCGAGGAGATCGGTGCCGACCGGGTCGGCTATCGCATCAGCCCCGGCAGCCCGCTCGGCGACATCGTCGAGGACGACGTCGCCGAGATCTACGGCGCGCTCGTCGACGCGCTCGCTCCGCTCGGGCTCGCCTACCTGCACGTCGTGCATCTCGGCGACGAGGTGCTGCTGCGCGACATCCGCGATCGCTGGGCAGGAGGGCTCGTGCTCAACCGAGCCGGCGCCGACATCGACCGCCGCGTGCAGGACCTGCGCGACGGACTCGCCGACGTCGTGAGCGTCGGTGCCCTCGCGCTCGCGAACCCGGATCTGCCCGCCCGCATCCGGGCCGGAGCATCGATGAACGCGCCAGACCTGTCCGCTCTCTACGGCGGTGGAGAGCGCGGGTACACCGACTACCCGCGGCTCGCCGCCTGATCATCCACGAACCATCCAGACGAAAGGAACCGCATCATGCGCGCCATCCGATACTCCGCCTACGGCACCCCGACCGTGCTCGAAACCGTCGAGGTACCCCGTCCCGTCGCCGGCCCCGGCGAGGCCCTCGTGCGAGTCGCGGGCACCACGTTCAACCACGTCGACGCGACCATCCGCACCGGCGCCCTGGCGAACGCCTTCCCGATCGAGCTGCCCCACACTCCCGGCATCGACCTCAGCGGCACCGTCGTCGCCATCGGACCGGGTGTGGCCGGCGACCTCGTCGGCCGGAACGTCATCGCGTTCCTGTCCATGACCGCCCCGGGTGCGGCGGCCGAATACGTCACCGTGCCGGCCGATTCGCTCGCCCCGGCTCCGGAGTCCGTTCCCCTGCCGGACGCGGCCTCGCTCGCGTCGAGCGGACTCACCGCATGGCAAGCCGTCGAGTCGGCCGGTGTGCGCCCCGGCCAATCGGTGCTCGTGAACGGTGCCGGCGGCGGGGTCGGCGCCTTCGTCGTGCAACTCGCCGCACGGGCCGGTGCGACGGTGATCGCGACGGCCGGTGCGCGCAGCCGCGACGCCGTGCTCGCGCACGGTGCGAGCGAGGTGATCGACTACACCGAACGCTCCGTGGTGGACACGATGAGCCGGCCGGTCGACGTCGTCGTGAATCTCGTGCGAACGACGCCCGAGGAGACCGCGGCGCTCGTCGCGCTCGTCGAGCCGGGCGGCGCGTTCGTCTCGACGACGACACCGGGCGTCGCGCCCGCAGGCACGGGGATTCGCACCGTGAGCGTCTTCGCACGCAGCGATGCCGCCCAGCTCGCTCGGCTCGCGGACCTGGTCGATGCAGGGGAACTGCACCTCGATGTGAGCGCTCGCCACCCGCTGAAGGACCTTGCCCGGGTGCACACGCTGGCTCAGGCCGGGGCACTGCGCGGAAAGGTGCTCCTCACGCCGACCGAGTGGTGACAGAGGGCGGCGACGGCGAATTCACTCACACTCGTCACAGATCGGATGGGAGTCCGGTCAGAGTTCGTGACGGCAGCGGAATGACCGCTGCCCTGACGGAAGGCACCAGTCATGAAGATCGTCGTCATCGGAGGCACCGGCCTCATCGGCTCGAAGGTCGTCGAACACCTCATCGAGCACGGCCACGAAGCCGTCGCCGCCTCTCCGAACTCGGGCGTGAACACCATCACCGGCGAGGGCCTCGCCGAAGTGCTCGTGGGCGCGAACGTCGTCGTCGACGTGTCGAACTCGCCGTCGTTCGCCGACGACGACGTGCTCGCGTTCTTCACCACGTCGACCTCGAATCTGCTCGAAGCCGAAGGTGCTGCCGGCGTGACCCATCACGTGGCGCTCTCGATCGTCGGCGCCGAACTCCTGCCGAACAGCGGATACCTGCGCGCCAAGGTCGCGCAGGAGCAGCTCATCGAGGAGTCGGGGCAGCCGTACTCGATCGTGCGCGCGACGCAGTTCTTCGAGTTCGTCGGACGCATCGCCGACGAGGCGACCGTCGACGGCGTGGCACGTCTCAGCACGGGACTCATGCAACCGATCGCGGCAGCGGATGTCTCGGCCGCCGTCGCCCGCGTCGCCGCCGGCGACCCGATCAACGGCACCCTCGAGATCGGCGGGCCCGAGCGCTTCGGCCAGGACGAGTTCGTGCGCGTCGGCATGGCAGCCAAGGCCGACCCCCGCACCGTCATCGGCGACCCTGAGGCACCGTACTTCGGCACGAAGCTCACCGGCACCGAACTCGTGCCCCTGAGCGAGGGCGCGCAGCTCTCGACGACGAGGTTCAGCGACTGGCTCGCAGGCCAGTCGGCGCCGGTGAAGTAGCCCGCCATGCGCATCTCGGTCATCGGCGGCACCGGTCTCATCGGCACCCGACTCGTGGCGCGGCTCATCGGCGCCGGCCACGACGTCGTCGTGGCGTCGCGCGCGACCGGCGTCAACTCCTACACCGGCGAGGGGCTCGAGGAAGCACTCGCCGGTGCGGAGGTGCTCATCGACGTCTCCAATTCCGACTACCTCGACGAGGCGGCCGCGAACGAGTTCTTCTACGGCTCGACGCTGAACCTGCTCACCTACGGCGCCGCGGCGGGTGTCGCCCACCACGTGGCGCTCTCCGTCGTCGGCACCGACCGGCTCGCCCGCACCGAAGGAGGGTACTTCGCCGCGAAGGCGGCGCAGGAGCGGCTCATCCGACAGTCGGGTCGTCCGTACTCGATCGTGCACGCGACCCAGTTCTTCGAGTTCATCGCGAACATCGCCGATGCGGGTACGAGCCGCAACGTCGTGCGGCTCTCCCGGGCGCTGTTCCAGCCGATGGCCGCCGACGACGTCGCCGCCGCCGTCGCGACGGTCGCCGTCGGGGCACCGGTGAACCGGGTCCTCGAGTTCGCCGGCCCCGAGCAGTTCCGGCTCGAGGAACTCGTCCGCCGTCGGCTGCGCGATCGCAACGACCTGCGCGACGTGAAGGTCGACCCGCTAGCCCGCTACTTCGGCACCGACCTCGAGGAGCGCGAGTTGCTTCCCGGCCCCGACGCGACGATCGCAACGACCCGATACGAGGACTGGATCGATGCCGGTGGCCGCCCGAACGTCGCACTCGAAGGCAGGTCGGCGTAGCCGCGTCGCCGAAGAACACTCCGCTGGAAGGATCCGCAATGAACTCCGAAGAGACGCTCGAGGCGCAACGCCCGCTCGAGGGGAGGGTCGTCCTCGTCACGGGGGCGTCATCCGGCATCGGCCGGGAGACCGCCCTGGCACTGTCGAGGGCCGGCGCTCGCGTCGCCATCGGCGCCCGCCGCATCGACCGGCTCGCCTCCCTCGTCGACGAAGCGTCCGGCGAGGTCGTGCCCCTGCAGCTCGATGTCACCGACTCGGCGTCGGTGCAGCGCGCCGTCACCGAGACGGTCGGCCACTTCGGCAGGCTCGACGCGCTCGTGAACAATGCCGGGCTCATGCAGAGCGGCCTGATCCTCGGGGCGGACGTGCGCGAGTGGCAGCGCATGGTCGACACGAACCTGCTCGGCTCGATGTACGCGGTGCACGCCGCGCTGCCGCACCTCCTCGAGACGAAGGGTGCGGTCGTGCAGGTGTCGTCGACCGCCGCACGGTCGGCCTCCCTCGGCAGTGGCGTCTACGCCGCCACGAAGTTCGGCATCGGCGCATTCGCGGAGTCGCTGCGTCAGGAGGTCACCCGTCAGGGCGTTCGCGTGATCGTGATCCAACCGGGCTTCGTCGACACCGAGCTCACGAGCCACATCACCGATCCGACCATGCAGGCCGCGGCGGCCGACATCGCCGCGTCGATGCGCACGCTCCGGCCCGACGACATCGCCGCGGCGATCGTCTACGCGCTCGGCCAGCCCGAGCACGTCTCGGTCAACGAGATCCTGGTGCGCCCGACCGACCAGGTGCGCTAGCGGGACCCGAAGGCGGATAGCGTGGCAGGGTGGATGCAGAACCGGATGAGTCGAGCGGTGTCGAGCCGGTGCTGACCCACGGCGTCGGGCCGTGGCCGGGCGGCGAGGCCGAGTGGCCCGAAGAGCCGCACTTCGACCCCGAGCTGCTCGAGCACGGCGACACGCGCAACGTCATCGACCGGTACCGGTACTGGCGCATGGACGCGATCGTCGCCGATCTCGACGAGCATCGGCACCGGTTCCACGTGGCCATCGAGAACTGGCAGCACGACATGAACATCGGCTCGATCGTGCGGAGTGCGAACGCCTTCGCGGCCGACACCGTGCACATCATCGGCCGTCGCCGCTGGAACAAGCGGGGCGCGATGGTCACCGACCGCTACCAGCACGTCGTCTACCACCCGGATGTCGCGGCCTTCGCCGAGTGGGCGCACGAGGCATCCGTGCCCGTGATAGCCGTCGACAACGTCGAGGGCTCCGTGCCGATCGAAGCCTTCGCGTGGCCGGAGCGCTGCGTGCTGCTCTTCGGCCAGGAGGGACCGGGGCTCTCGCCCGAGGCGACCGCAGCGGCGGACGCGATCGTCGAGATCACGCAGTACGGCTCGACCCGCTCGCTCAACGCGAGCGCCGCCGCTGCGATCGCCATGCACTCGTGGGTGCTGACGCATGCTGTGCCGCCCGCTGCAGGTTGAGCCTGTCGAAACCGGAGCCCGTCGAAACCTGAGCCTGTAGAAACCTGAGCCGCCGAAACCTGTGCCTGCCGGAACCGGAGCCCGCTCACGACCGGGTTTCGGCGAGCTCAACCGGCAGATGCCTGACAGACTGGGCCCGATGACGGTCATCGACAACGCGATCTACCGCGACGGCACGCGCGTCGCGACCCCGACGTCCCTCGACGAGACGTTCGAGCGGCGCGCCGAGCACGGCGGCTTCGCGTGGATCGGGCTCTACCGGCCGACCGACGCCGAACTCGATGCGCTCGCGCAGGAGTTCGGCCTGCACCCCCTCGCGGTGGAGGACACGCGCAAGGGCCACCAGCGGGCCAAGCTCGAGCGCTACGGCGACACCCTCTTCGTGGTGCTGCGCCCTGCGCGCTACCTCGACGAGGTGGAGCAGGTGGAGTTCGGCGAGCTGCATGTGTTCATCGGACCCGACTTCGCGATCACCATCCGCCATGCCGAGTCCCCGAACCTCGCGCGCGTGCGCAATCGGCTCGAGTCCGCGCCGGAACTGCTCGCGAAGGGCCCCGAGGCGGTGCTCTACGCCGTGCTCGACGAGGTCGTCGACGAGTACTCGCCGGTCGACCTCGGGCTCGAGAACGACATCGACGAGATCGAGGAGCAGCTCTTCTCGGGCGATCCCGAGGTCACCCGGCGCATCTACGACCTCGCGAGCGAGGTCATGGAGTTCCAGCGCGCCACCCGGCCGCTCGTGGGCATGTTCGACGCCCTCGAGCGCGGCTTCGAGAAGTACGCCATCGACCTCGAGCTGCAGCGGTACCTGCGCGACGTGAAGGACCACGTCATCCGCATCGTCGAGCGCGGCGACACGTTCCGCCAACTGCTGCAGAACGCCCTGCAGGTGCACTCCACGCTCGTCGCGCAGCGGCAGAACGAGGAGACGAAGGTGCTCTCCGAGGCCGCCGTCGCCCAGAGCGAGCAGGCCAAGAAGGTCTCGAGCTGGGCCGCGATCATCTTCGCGCCGACGCTCGTGGCCGGCATCTACGGCATGAACTTCACGCACATGCCCGAACTCGACAAGCCGTGGGGCTATCCGTTCGCGGTCGCGCTCATGCTCGCCTTCGCGGGCGTGCTGTACGGACTCTTCAAGCGCAAGGGCTGGCTCTGACCGTCGTCTTCGCGCGGCCTCTTCCCGCAGCATCCGATCGCGGTTACCGTTGGGGCATGACCGAGATCACCGATGATCTGCCCGCTCGACTCATGCACGAGGAACACGCCGGATGGCGGGCGATCGTCGAGGGCCGGGGCGGCGAGCACTATCAGCGCGCGATGACCCGCGACGCACTCATGATCGTCGACGGCGCCGCGTTCGGGCGCGACGAGATCCTCACGGCGATGCGGAGCGCGCCGCCGTGGGACGAGTACCACCTGCACGAGCCGGCGGTGATCCGGCTCGGCGATCGTGCCGGGATCCTCGTCTATCGTGCAGAGGCGCGCCGGGGCGACGACACCGTGAACCTCCGCATGTCGACGACCTACCTCATCGAGGGCGGCTCGTGGCGGGTGGCGGCGCACCAGCAGACCGCCGCCTGACCCGGGGCGTGTCCCCCGGTTTGGGGTACGCCCGCCACCGTGCATCGGCCTACCCTTCAGGTGTGCGCGGTACCGGCGACGTCGGCACTCGCACCGGGTGCGTCGCTCCCTCTGGCAGCGGCACCCGAGACCCGAGTCGAGGGGAGACTCAACCGATGTCCACCAGCACACGCCGTCTGACGGCAGGGCTCGCCGCAGTGCCGTTCATCGCGCTCAGCGTGCTCGGAGCCGGCGTCGCCGCCAACGCGACGTCGCCGGTCGACGGCGACCACAAGGTGCCGTACTGCCACGCGACGCACAGCGCCAAGAACCCGTTCGTCTACATCGAGACCGACAAGATCGCCGTCGTCAAGGCGCACGCGAAGCACCAGGACGAAGAAGACGTCTATCCGGGATTCTGGTACGACGACCACGGCACGCCGACCTGGTTCGCGGGTCGCGGCGACCCCGACTTCGCCGAGAACGGCTGCACCGGGGAACGTCCTCCGAGCTGAGCTACTGCCCGGCTCGGCGGTCGATCAGCAGGGGGAAGCGATCGACAGCTCGGGTGGGCCGCCCGGGGGGACGGCTCGCCCGAGTGATCTCGCGCCTCGGGCTCGCGCGCCTCAGTCGGTGCCGAGGTCGAACGCGGAGGCCTCGTTCGCTGCATCCGTCGCCGCCTCGAGGTCGGACTCGGCCGGACCCGCGAGGATCTGCGCGGCGTCGCCGACCGAGAGGTCGCCGACGAGCGCAGCGGTCGCGCCGCCCACCAGGTTGAGGTGCGCGTACTGCTCGAGGCGGGCGCGCGAGTCGGCGATGTCGAGGTTGCGCATCGTGAGCTGGCCGATGCGGTCCTCGGGGCCGAAGGCCTGGTCGCCGACGCGCTCCATCGAGAGCTTCTCGGCCTGGTAGCTGAGCGAGGGGCCCGTCGTGTTCATGATCGTGTAGTCGTCGCCGCGGCGCAGGCGGAGCGTCACCTCGCCCGTGACGGCCGAGGCGACCCAGCGCACGATCGACTCGCGCAGCATGAGCGACTGCGGGTCGAGCCAGCGGCCCTCGTACATGAGGCGCCCGAGGCGGCGGCCCTCGTTGTGGTAGTTCGCGATCGTGTCCTCGTTGTGGATCGCGTTGAGCAGGCGCTCGTACGCGATGTGCAGCAGGGCCATGCCCGGTGCCTCGTAGATGCCGCGCGACTTCGCCTCGATGATG
Organism: Agromyces cerinus; assembly: GCF_016907835.1. Taxonomy (NCBI): domain Bacteria; kingdom Bacillati; phylum Actinomycetota; class Actinomycetes; order Micrococcales; family Microbacteriaceae; genus Agromyces; species Agromyces cerinus. The sequence continues at coordinate 3,715,333 of NZ_JAFBCT010000001.1, forward strand.
CGGTTCTCGATCTGGTCGCTCATGCCGAGGCCGTGACGGCCGCCGATGGCGTTGGCCTCGAGCACGAGCGCGACGGCGTCGTCGAACACGACGCCGTTGAGGGCGACGGGACGGCCCTGCTCGAAGCGCACCGTGATGTCTTCGGTGGCGATCTCGACCGACTCGTCCCAGAACTTCACGCCCATGATCGGCTCGACCGTGGTGATGCCGGCGTCGAGCTCCTCGAGCACCTTGGCCTCGTGCGTCGCGCCCCAGATGTTCGCGTCGGTCGAATAGGCCTTCTCGGCTGAGGCGCGGTACGGCAGGTCGCGCTGCTGCAGCCACTCGCTCATCTCGGCGCGGCCGCCGAGCTCGGTGACGAAGTCGGCGTCGAGCCACGGCTTGTAGATGCGCAGGCGCGGGTTTGCCATGAGGCCGTAGCGGTAGAACCGCTCGATGTCGTTGCCCTTGTAGGTCGAGCCGTCGCCCCAGATGTCGACGCCGTCTTCGAGCATCGCGCGCACGAGCAGCGTGCCGGTGACCGCGCGGCCGAGCGGGGTCGTGTTGAAGTACGCCTTGCCGCCCGAGCGGATGTGGAACGCACCGCACTGCAGCGCGACGAGGCCCTCTTCGACGAGTGCCGCGCGGCAGTCGACGAGGCGCGAGATCTCGGCGCCGTACTCGATGGCGCGGCCGGGAACGGCCTCGACGTCGGGCTCGTCGGGCTGGCCGAGGTCGGCCGTGTAGGTGCAGGGCACTGCACCCTTCTCGCGCATCCACGCGACCGCGACCGAGGTGTCGAGGCCGCCGGAGAAGGCGATGCCGACGCGTTCGCCGACGGGCAGGCTGGAGAGGACTTTCGACATGCCCACCAGCCTACTTGCCGGTCGCGCCCTTCGACCGCGGTGCGTCGTCGCCTTGCGCTAGCCCTGCCGCACCTTCGGCAATAGACTCGCGCCACCGGCCGCGCGGCATCAACGTTGCCTCCGCTCGTCGCACCCTCTGGACGGGCCGGTCCGCCTGCCGACCCGGCCGGCGGTACTCCACTCGTGTCGAACGGAGACAGGGATGAACAAATCCAGACTGGTCGGGGTGGCCTCAGCCGCCGCCCTGGCGATCGGCCTCATCGGGGCAGCTGCGGGACCCGCAGTGGCGGCGCCTGCCGCGGCCACCGGGCCGGAGACCGGCTACCTCGTGCTCGCGCCGCAGGGCAAGAGCGTCGCGAAGGCGGCGGCACGCGTCGCCGCTGCCGGAGGCACGGTCGTGGCCTCGTACGACCAGATCGGCGTGCTCGTGGTGCGCTCGACGAACACGGCGTTCACCACCGCCGTCGCAGGGGCGGGCGTCCAGTCCGTCGCCTCGACCGACGGGCTCGGCACGACGCTCGTCGACGACGAGGAGTCCGTCGCCCTCGACGCATCCGCGGTCGAAGCCGCCGGTGACCCGACTGGCGAGCAGTACTGGGGCCTGCAGTGGGACATGACCCAGATCGACGTCGACAAGGCGCACGAGATCACGACGGGCGACCCGTCGGTCGTGGTCGGCGTGCTCGACTCGGGCATCGACGCGACCCACCCCGACCTCGCGACGCAGGTCGCGAAGGACCAGAGCGCCTCGTGCATCGGCGGCGTGGCGGACACGAGTGAAGCGGCATGGAGCCCCACCACCTCCGACCACGGCACGCACGTCGCCGGCACGATCGCCGCCGCCATCAACGGCGTCGGCATCGCGGGCGTCGCCCCGGGCGTGAAGGTCGCCTCGGTCAAGGTCGTCGACGACGACGGCTTCATCTACCCCGAGGCCGCGATCTGCGGTTACCTCTGGGCCGCCGACCACGACATGCCCGTCACCAACAACAGCTACTTCATCGACCCGTGGGAGTTCAACTGCGTGAACGACCCGCGTCAGCGGCCGGTCTGGCAGGCCGTGCAGCGCGCACTCGCGTACTCCACGGCGCAGGGCACCCTCACGGTGGCCTCGGCGGGCAACAGCAACGTCGACCTGCAGCACAAGTTCATCGACTCGAGCAGCCCGAACGACGGCAGCTACCCGGTCGAGGATCGCACCATCACGGGCGCATGCCGCGACCTGCCTGCTGAGGCACCGGGTGTCGTGACGGTCTCGGCCGTCGGCCCGAACGAGCAGAAGAGCTACTACTCGTCGTACGGCCTGGGCGTCGTCGATGTGACGGCTCCCGGCGGCGACACCCGCTTCCGCACCGGCGGCGTCTCCCCGACCCCCGCCGACGGCGTGCTCTCGACCGTCTACCCGGGCGGCGGCTGGGGCTACAAGCAGGGCACCTCGATGGCTGGCCCGCACGTGGCAGGCGTCGCGGCGCTCGCCGTGTCGGCGCACCCGGGCATGAAGCCGGGCGCACTCGCCTCGCTGCTCGAGCGCACCTCCGAGTCGCTGCCGTGCCCCGACGGCGTCTTCGAACCGCGCCCGGGATGGCCGGCCGTCTGCACCGGTGGTGAGCGCAACGGCTTCTACGGAGCCGGCAACATCAACGCGCTCAACGTCGTGCAGTAGCAGTCCGAGCGGATTCGCCGCGAGGGGCCGGACCGAATGGTCCGGCCCCTCGTGGGTTTCGAGAAGCCGCTTCGCACCTCCTCAACCCGCGAGTGCCCCCGCGATAAGGTTGAGTGTGACTCCAGACCAATCAGCACCGGAGCCCGAGGCCTCGCTCGCCGATGAACCAGAGGTGCGCCAGGCGATCGCCGACGGCGATCGGGCGTCCGTCGCGGCGGTCGTCACGGGACATCCGTCGTCGCCGCTCGCCTGGACCGAGCTCGCCGACCTCGCCGATTCCGAGGGGCGAACGATCGAGTCCTACGCCTTCGCCTCCGTCGCCGCCGACCTCGCCCGCGAGCAGCTCACCGCCGGTGGCTGGCAGCCGGGCGACCCCGTCTCGTGGTCCGACGAGCCCAACCGCGCCTATCTGCGCGCCCTCGACACCCAGCGCCGTGCCGCCGAGGGCCTCGGCCTCGACGAGCGCGCCGCCCGACTCGCCGATGAGCTCGCCACCGCCGACCCCGAGGCCCCGGCGCGCATCGCTTCCGAGTTCACGCCGACCCAGCTGATCACGATCGTGGGCGGTGCTGCGGTGCTGTTCGAGCCCGCGGCATCCGCTGAGGCGATCGTCGGCGACCCGATTGCAGAACCCGCCGCGACCGACGCGGCGGCAGGAGAGGACTGACATGCCCGCGGCCGTACTCATCGGTGCACAGTGGGGCGACGAGGGCAAGGGCAAGGCGACCGACCTGCTCGGCTCGCGCCTCGACTACGTCGTCAAGTTCAACGGCGGCAACAACGCCGGCCACACCGTCGTCATCGGCGACGAGAAGTACGCCCTGCACCTGCTGCCGTCGGGCATCCTGACACCCGGCGTCACCCCGGTCATCGGCAACGGCGTCGTGGTCGACGTCGAGGTGCTCTTCGAAGAGCTCGAGGGCCTCGAGGCGCGCGGCGTCGACGTCTCGAAGCTGCGCATCTCGGCCAACGCCCACCTCATCACGCAATACCACCGCACGCTCGACAAGGTGACGGAGCGCTTCCTCGGCAAGCGCCAGATCGGCACCACCGGCCGCGGCATCGGCCCGGCCTACGCCGACAAGATCAACCGCGTCGGCATCCGCATGCAGGACCTGTTCGACGAGAACATCCTGCGGCAGAAGGTCGAGGGCGCGCTCGACCAGAAGAACCACCTGCTCGTGAAGATCTACAACCGTCGGGCGATCTCCGTCGACGAGATCGTCGACGAGATGCTGGCGTACGTCGACCGACTGCGCCCGATGGTCACCGACACCGCGCTGCTGCTGCACCAGGCGCTCGAGCGCAACGAGACGGTGCTCTTCGAGGGCGGCCAGGCGACGATGCTCGACGTCGACCACGGCACCTACCCGTTCGTCACCTCGTCGAACGCGACGAGCGGCGGGGCGATCACCGGTTCGGGCATCGCGCCCAACAAGATCGACCGCGTCATCGCGGTGATCAAGGCGTACACGACCCGTGTCGGCGCCGGCCCGTTCCCGACCGAGCTCTTCGACGAGTGGGGCGACTTCCTCACCGAACAGGGGCACGAGTTCGGCACGACGACGGGGCGCAAGCGCCGTACCGGCTGGTACGACGCGCCGATCGCCCGCTACTCGGCGCGCATCAACGGCGTCACCGACTTCGTGCTCACCAAGCTCGACGTGCTCACGGGCATCGAGCGCATCCCCGTCGCCGTCGCGTACGACGTCGACGGTCAGCGCTTCGACGAGGTGCCGGTCTCGCAGTCCGACTTCCACCACGCGAAGCCGATCTACGAGGAGTTCCCCGGCTGGACCGAGGACATCTCGGGTGCCCGCGAGTTCTCCGACCTGCCCGCGAACGCCCAGTCCTATGTGCGCGAGCTCGAGGCCATGAGCGGCTCCCGCATCTCGGCCATCGGCGTCGGCCCCGGCCGCGACGAGATCGTCACGCTGCACGACCTGCTCGGCTGACGCCGACGCGCCGACGCGCCGAGGGCCGAACGCCGACGCGCCGAGGGCCGACGGCGGTCGGCGAGCCCTTCCCTCTCCCCGTTCACGCTCGATAGGGTCGAAATCGGGTGCCCCCGTTCGGGGGTACTCGAATCAGCCCGGGGGCGGCCGCACGGCCGAGGGCGAGGGGGAGTAGATGTCGGTCATACGTCGTACGCTCGCGGGCGTCGTGGCAGCCGTGTTCGCGATCGGGCTCACGGCTCCGGCCGTGCTGCCGGCCGTCGCCGCACCGGATGACGCTGTCTTCCTCCTCACGAAGACGGTCAACCCCGATACCTCTCCGTACGAGCCGGGTGAGCAGTTCAGCTACACGATCGAGCTGACCTGCAACAGCAACCTCGCCTCCACCTGCTACGACGCGGAGCTCACCGACACGCTGCCCGAGCCCCTGATCCTCGACCCCTCAGTGACGCCCCCCGTCTCCGTGAGCGGCGGCGGCACGAGCACGCTCGAGTACGCCACCTCGGACTTCACCGTCGACTTCACCACGCAGGGCGGTTCCGGCACCGGGCAGCCGGCCGGAACCAAGGCCTCGATCACGGTCTTCGTGCAGGTACCCGACGACATCAGCGCCGATTACAACGGTGCGAGCATCGTGAACACGGCCTCGGCGACCGGCACCAACGCGCTGCCGAAGGATGCCTCGGCGACGATCACGCTCGAGGTGCCCGAGGTGCTCGACTCGACGGTGCAGAAGTCGGTCGACGACCACCAGACCGACGGCTCGCCCGGCATCCCCGCGCTGCCCGGCCAGCCCGTCGACTACACGATCGGCGGCGGAAACGCCTCGAACCGATCGGTCGACGAGATCGTCGTGCAGGACCCGGCCGACGGGGCCTCGAGCCCGTTCGACTCCTCCTTCGACTTCACCGGCATCACCTCGATCACCCCACCGGCGGGTGCCGACCAGGTCGAGATCGAATGGCTCGACGAGAACGGCGACTGGCAGGTCGCCTACGCGACCGGGCCGATCCCGACCGACTTCACGGACATCCCCGACGTCGATCCGCTCTCGGATGTGAAGGGACTGCGGTTCACCTTCAGCTCGACGACCGGCCAGTTGCCGCCGACGCCCGCCGGCGAGGAGGCCTCCATCGGCATCGGCGCCGAGACGAACGACACCGTCGAGAGCATTCCGAGGGACCAGTCGGTGACGGTGCCGAACACCGCGTCGTCGAACATCGTCGTGCACGGCGACTCGAGCACACCGAAGACCGCCCCTGGCGACGCCGTCGTCTCGAACACCGGGCCGTTCGTCGACACCGAGAAGTCGTTCGCCAACCCGAATCTGCTCGCCGGTCAGCAGACCACCGCGACGATCACGTCGACCAACGGCTTCCGCCCCGTCACCTCCATGGTCGTCCAGGAGCCGACGCCCGGTTCGCCCGACCTCGGTGAGCAGGGCCTCGACTTCGACGGGTTCACCGACGGCGTCGTGTGGCCGCCGAACGCCACCGGCGCGACCGTCACGTACGTCTACGACGACGGCACCGACGAGACCCTCGACGCGGATGCCCCGAACACCCTGCCCGACCCGACGAAGGATGGCGTCGTGGGCTTCACGGTCACCTTCACCGGGCCGATCATCCAGAACGCGGCCGCGACCCTGCCCTTCACCGTGACGGCCCAGCCCGTCGACACCGAAGACGTCGTGAGCACCAACGACACGACGACGACCGTCACCGACGAGGTCGGCCTGTCGGGCACCGACGAGGACTCGGCCGACATCACGCGGCAGCCCGGCCGGGTCTCGACGACGATCGAGAAGAACATCGCGCGCGATGAGATCTGGGCCGTGCCCGGCTCGACCACCGATGTGAGCTTCCACGGCACCGTCAACAACCAGGCTCCGAACCCGTCGACGATCGGCTCCGAGTACCTCATCGTGAGCGACCCGCCGAACCCGCAGCCCGGCGACCCGGTGACGCCCTTCTGGAACACCTTCGACGCGAGCCGGATCGTCGCCGGCGTGCCGGCGAATGCCGACCTTCAGGTGCAGTACTGGAACGGGGAGGAATGGGTCGACCTCCCGGGCGGGCAACTCGACGGCGAGGGCAACCTGGTCGTGGCGATTCCCGCCGACCTTCAGGACGACATCGAGGGCATCCGCTTCGTCTACACCCCGAAGCCCGGCGAGCTGCTGCCGCCCGGATTCCAGGTCACGCCGACGATCACGGTCGAGACCCGTGACCAGTTCCGCGACGGCACCACCGGGTCGGTCGCAGACGCAGCCGAGACCGCCGACCCGCTGACGGTCGCGAACACCGCGGGTTCCGCCGTCGAGAACCCGAACGACGCGAGCCCGGAGGACAACACCGCGACCGACGGCGACCAGATCGACCTGAAGCCGATCGACGGCGGCGGCCCAGGGCCCGACCTCCTTGAGAAGCACTGGATCGTCGACCCGGCCGATCCCCTCTTCGCCTTCACCGAGGACCGGCGCACGGCCCGCATCTCGTGGTCGACCGAAGGCCTGCCGTTCGACTCGGTCGCGATCACCGACGATCCGACCGCGGGCACCGACTACAGCGACGCGGCGATCGCGCAGTCGACGTTCGACGCCTGGAACCTCGTCGAGATCGGCGCGATCGACTCGACCACCGACCCGGCGATGCAATTCGACCGAATCGCCGCCGTCGAACTCTTCAACGGCGACACCGGTACGTGGGACGACGTCACGGCCGCCGCGTGCGGCGACGGTACGGCGTGCGACGGGGCGTTCCCCGGATACACCCTCTCGGACGAGGAGGTCGAAAGCACCCGCGCCGTGCGTCTCACCTACGAGGAGGGATCGCACCGCGGCGACGGCACCGGGCCGATCGAAGGGTCGGGTGTGGCATCATCGTACGGCCACACGCGCAATCTCGACCTCGTGTTCGAGCTGCGAGACTTCAAGCGCAGCGACGGCGGACCGGTGACGGGCACGCTGCACGGCGAGGACTTCAACTCGGGCCAGCCCGGTGTGGTGAACAACACCGCCGGCCTCGTCGGCGACGGTCCCGCGCCGATCGATGAGCGCGACGCCGACCTGATCACGATCCTCGATGCGACGGTCAACGTCTCGGTGTCGAAGACCTTCGATCAGGACTCGCTGCCGATCCCCCCTGCGACCGAACCGCAGGCCAGCTACCCGCTCGTGAACGCCACGATCACGGCCCGCAACGAGACCGAGACCGCAGTGGCGACCCTGCAGATCTCCGACCCGGCACCCGGTTCGGCGACCGACGCGTACGAGTACCTCAACCTCTACCGCATCGCCTCGATCTCCGTGCCGGCAGAGGCGACCCAGTCGACGGTCACGCTCACGCGCGAGGGCGGCATCGTCGACCCGCCGATCTCGATCGAGGACGCGCTCGCGCTGGGGCACAGTCAGCTCACCGACGTCATCGGCATCGAGGTGCTGCACACCGACCCCGACGGCGTCTCGATCCTGAGCACGGAGCAGAGCACGGTCGTGCTCACCTACCAGCTCCGCAGGTTCGAGCGCAGCGCTCCCGCCGACCCGGTGACGACCGATGACCTCGCCACCAACGTCGCCGGGGCCGAGGTCACGCGGCCGGGCGACAACCCCGCCATCGACGAGGCATCCGGCACCGCCACCGACACCCTCCCGTTCGTCGCGGCGAGCTACGGCGTGGTCGCGCAGAAGAGCATCGACCCAGCCTCGCGCTACGAGAACGAGCCGCGCGACGGCTACACCGTGACGCTCACCGGCCAGCCGACAGGGAACGTGCGCACGAAGGTGCTCACGATCACAGATGCGGAGGCGACCTTCTGGAACGCCTTCGAGTTCGCCTCGTTCCCCACTGAGACGCTTCCGCCGAACCTGCACCAGCTGCGGGTCTCGGCACTCGCCGGGGTCGACTGGGCGCTCGATGCGGGCACCGGCGAGCTCGGCTACACCTGTGACGGCTCAGCCGATCTCACCGATTGCTGGGTCGTCGGCGAGTGGCAGAATGCGGCCTCCGACGGCACGGTCGACCCGGTGCTCCCGGGCGGCGTCTCCAACGCCGAGGTGCGTGGGCTCCGGTTCGACGTGCGGGTCGACGCCGACTCGTCGAACTGGGAGAACCCGATCAACCCGGTCGTGCCGATCGCCTTCACGGCAGACCGGCTGGAATTCCTGCATCACGGGCCGGCCGGCGAGGTCGACACCGTGCCGGTGCCCACGACGCAACCGGGCCAGCCGACGGCCCCGGGTGAAGACGCAGCGGGCACCATGACCGATGTCGTCGACGTGCACGGCACGGGAGCCTGGATCGATGACGGCGGCACGGTCTGGGAGGCCGATGACGACGCCTCCGACGTCACGCAACTACTGCACCTGCAGAACGCGATCAAGGTCGAGAAGACCCCGGGCAACGGCTCGGATGGCGCGGCGTCGCAGCAGTTCCCGCCCACGGGAGCCATCCCGTACCGCATGACCGTCACCAACACCGGCGACTGGCCGATGACCGGTCTCGAGCTCACGGACCAGGTCGCGACCGACGCCACCGGCTCGATGCTCGTCGCGGTGCCGGGTGCCGACCCGGTGTTCAGGTTCACGCTCACGGCGGGCGACGGAACCGAGCTCGACGCGAGCGGGTTCTCGGGCGAGCTCGACACCACCACCGGCGTCGTGACGATCACGGTGCCCGACGGGTTCGTCTTCGAACCGGGCGACGTGCTCGTGATCTCGGCCGCACTGCAGTTCCGACCCGGCCTCGCGCCGGGGACCCCGGTCGGCAACACGATCTCGGCGACGAGCGACCGCACCTTCGACACGTGCGAATCGACGGCGTTCGCCCAGCCGGTGCCCGCGACGCAGGTCGTCGACGACTGCGCGGCGAACACGACGGTCAACCCGTCCGCAGCGGCCCCGATCGCGCTGCAGAAGGGCGTGCGAGGCCTCGGTGCCGGAGTACCGGGGGCCGCGCCGGGCGACCCGAACTACGACGACCTCGGGGTGCTCGACACGACCGACCCGGACTCGGCCGACGCATGCGCCCAGCCGAACGCCCTGATCCCCGGCTTCTACCTCAGCAACTGCGTTCCGATCACGCGCCCCGGCGGCATCGAACGGTGGGCCATCGCCTTCACGAACCTCGGCAACGTCCCCGTGGAGTCGATCGGCGGAATCGACGTGCTGCCGGCGATCGGTGACACCGGCGTGACCATCGGCACGAACCGCGGCTCCGAATGGTCGCCGGTCTTCCTCGGCAACGTCACCGTCCTCGACCCCACCATCTCGTTCAGGAGCTACTACCTGACGACGGTTCCCGCGACCGCCTGCAACGCGGCGGACATCGAGTTCAGCACGCGCACGACGTCGATGCCGACCGATGACCCCTGTTACGGCGATGTGAGCACGCGCGACTGGATCGAGTTCACCGACGCCACGCCGGCGGCCGAGCTCGCCCAGGCCAGGGCGATCAAGGTCGTCGTCAGCTGGCCCGACGGGCGAGGTCTCTCGCCGCGGGCGTCCGGCGGGCTCACCTTCGACACGCAGACCCCGTACTCGAACCCCGCCGCGGTGGACGGCGGCCTCCCCATCGCGTGGAACGCGGTCGCGGCCGGTTCACGTGCCGAGTTCAATGCCGAGGAGATCTACCAGGGTCCGGTCGAGCCGGTGCGTTCGGGCGTGGCCGTGCCGACCGGTGACATCGCACTCGAGAAGGAGGTCGTCGTCCCCGACGACTGGCCCGCCGAGTGGCCGCTGCCCGCCTCATACGACTTCGACGTGCAGTGCACGTCGGGGGGTGAACCGGTCACGCTCGGCGACGGCGACGGAAACGCTCCGTCTCCGGTGACCGTGCCGGCCGATGGTACCGAGGTCGTCTTCGGCGAGGGCACGAACTTGCCGATGTACTCCGAGTGCACCGTGCAGGAGATCGCGGCACAGGGCTCGACGGTCACGTACGACCCAGCCGGTGCCGACGGCCGCTCGGGCGAGGTGACGGCGCGCCGAGACCTGACGTCCCGGACCGACATCCATCACCCGGCGCCCGACGGCGCGGAGCTGGAGCAGGTGACCGTCACGAACACCTACGAGCTCGGCGGGTTCACCGTCAGCAAGGCCGTCGACAACGGCGGCGCCGAGAACCAGGACGGCGACGAGATCGTCTACGAAACGGTCTACCGCTTCAACGCGAGCTGCGTGTTCGAGGGCGAGACGGTGTTCGACGTCGACTTCGAGTTGACGGCCGGCGAGTCCCTGCCGTTCGAGCCGCTGCCGGTGGGTTCGGTCTGCACGGTCGAGGAGACCGATCAGGCCGGGGCCGACTCGTCGATCGTCGTCACGCAGGACGGGGTGGAGGACGATCTCGGCGACGTCACGACGGCCGAGTTCACCGTGCTGCCCGATGATGAGACCGGCCAGGCGGTCACCCTCGTCGCCGTGACGAACAGCTACTCCGTCGGTTCGGTCGAGATCGTGAAGTCGGTCACCGGCACCGGTGCCGACGCATGGGGCGGCAGCTTCGGCGACTTCGAGGTGCGGCTCGTCTGCACCCTTCCGGCCGCGGACCCCGACACGGTCTACGACGGCACGCACACCCTGACGAAGGATGCCCCGGGCGACGTGTGGCTCGTCGAGAACCTGCCGACCGGGGCCGAGTGCGACGTCACCGAGATCGACGACGGCGGTGCCACCGCGTCGTCGGTGTCGCCCGAGATGCCGATCGTCGTCGGCGACGCCTCCGCCGAAGACCCCGTGCGGGTCGACATCGACAACGAGTTCCGCACCGGGTCGCTCGACGTGCTGAAGTCGATGTCCGGCCCCGGAGCAGGCGACTTCTCCGAGGGCGAGTACGTCTTCGAGGTCGTCTGCACCTACGAGGACACGACCGTGGTCGACGAGGAGCTCGTCGTGGTGAGCGACGGCGGCGACGGGCCGTTCCGGAGTCAGACGATCACCGGCATCCCAGTGGGAGCGGAGTGCGTCGTCACCGAGACGGATGCGGGCCACGCGGATGACCCGGCGGCGCCGGTGACGGTGACCATCGCCGACCAGGCCGAGGCGGGCGTCGAGACCGTCGTCACCGCCGGGTTCGTCAACGAGTTCTCGCTCGGCACCGTCGAGCTCGCGAAGGAGGTCGACGGCGAAGCGGCCGATGCCGAGTACGTCGCCGATGCGGTGTTCACGGTGCAGCTCACCTGCCAGGTCGAGGTCGACGGCGAGCTCGTCACCCTCTACGACGGCGCGATCGAGATCACGGCCGGTGAGACGATCGAGGTCGTCGACGCGAACGGCGATCCCGTGCACCTGCCGGGCGGCACGCACTGCTTCGCGACCGAGACGGATGCGGGCGGCGCGTCGAGCGCGGCGGTCGACTTCGACTCATACGAGAACGCGGCGATCGTCGAGGCATCCGACACGGCGCAGCTGTTGACGATCACGGCGACCAACACCTTCGACTCGGGCAGCATCGAGCTCGAGAAGACGGTGAGCGGCGCGGTCGACCAGGCCGCGGGCAAGTCCTTCGAGATCGAGCTCACCTGCGTGCTCGATCGGGGGGCGAACGACCCGTACGTCGCGCTCGACGCCGAACTGGTGACGATCACCGCCGGCGAGACGAAGCGCTTCGACGAACTGCCGGTCGGCGCGGAGTGCTGGGCTGAAGAGGTCGACGACGGCGGCGCGGTCGAGGTCACGGTCAGCGCGACCGAGGCGACGCCGGTGGTTGTGGGCGGCGACGAGATCGTGACCATCACGGTCGACAACCGCTTCGCCCCGCCGTTGCCCGCGACGGGCTTCGACGGCGACGCGCTCGCCGCTCGCCTGACGTGGGCGCTGCTCCTCACCGGTGGCGGGTTGGCGCTCGTGGCGTTCGTGCTCGTGCGCCGGCGACGGAGCCGAGCCGAGCTGAGGCTCGGCACCCGCTGAGGCACGGCACTCGCTGACGCGGCGGAACGAAGAACGCCCGGCCGGGATGTCCCGGCCGGGCGTTGCTCGTCGTTCGTCGCGCGTACTACGGGGTGACGATGGCGAATGCCTCGTCGCCCGGGTCGATGACTCCGAGCAGGCGCTCGAGCACCGAGGTGTCACCCTCGGTCGAGACGCCCCCCGAGGTGGAGTCGCCGCCGAGGAGGGCCAGGAGGCGGCCCTTGGTGAGGCTGAGGGTCAGCTCGACGTCGCCCGCGCCGTCTTCGAGGTAGATCAGCACGCCGTTGCGGAGCGTGACCCGGAACCGGCGGTCGAGGTCGGTCAGCACGATCGCGAACGCGAGGTCGAGGCCCCAGGCCTTGGGGCCGTCGACCTTGATCGCGATCGAGTCGAGCAGCTGTTCGGGGCTGAGCTGGGCCACCATCGACGGGGCACTGGTCTTCGTCGGCGTGCCGAAGTTTCCGACGCGAAGTTCGGTCGCGCCCGAGAGGAAGAAGTTGCGCCACGTGCCGTTCTCGGAGCCGTAGGCCAGCTGCTCGAGCGTGTCGGCGTAGAGCGCCCGAGCGGCCTCGTGGTGCTCGTCGACGAAGACGGCGTGGTCGAGCAGGGTCGCCGCCCAGCGGAAGTCGCCGGCGTCGTACGCCGCCTGGGCGAGCTCGACGACACGGTCGATGCCGCCGATCGCGTCGACGTAGCGGGTGGCGATCGCGGCCGGCGGGTGCGGCCAGAGGCGTGCCGGGTTGCCGTCGAACCAGCCGAGGTAGCGCTGCACGATGGCCTTGACGTTGTGGCTCACCGAGCCGTAGTAGCCGCGCGTGTGCCAGGCCTGATCGAGCGCCGGCGGCATCTCGAACATCTCGGCCGCCTCGGCAGCGGTGTAGCCGCTGTTGACGAGTCGCAGCGTCTGGTCGTGCAGATAGGCGTAGAGGTCGCGCTGCACCGACAGGAATTCGACGATGTTCTCGCGGCCCCAGGTCGGCCAGTGGTGCGACGCGAACACGGCGTCGGTGCGGTCGGCGTAGCGGGTGATCGCCTCGGTGAGGTACTGCGACCACACGTGCGGGTCGCGCACGACCGCACCACGCAGCGTCAGCAGGTTGTGCAGGTTGTGCGTGGCGTTCTCGGCCATGCAGAGTGCGCGGTAGCGCGGGAAGTAGAAGTGCATCTCCGACGGCGCTTCAGTGCCGGGCGCCATCTGGAACTCGATCTCGACGCCGTCCACGGTGTGCGTCTCGCCCGTCGTGGTGATCTCGAGGGTCGGCACGATCATGCCGATGACACCGGTCGACGTGGTCTGGCCGAGGCCGGCGCCCACGGCGCCCTGCGGCCCGCGCTCGAGCGCGGCGCCGTACATGTAGCCGGCGCGTCTGGCCATCGCGGTTCCGGCGTAGACGTTCTCGGCGACCGCGTGCTCGACGAATCCCTCGGGGGCGATGATCTGCACGGTGCCCGCGTCGACCTCGGCCTGCGACGTCACGCCGAACACGCCGCCGAAGTGGTCGACATGCGAGTGCGTGTGGATGACGGCGACCACCTTGCGGTCGCCGCGGTTCGCGCGGTACAGCGCGAGTGCGGCGGCCGCGGTCTCGGTCGAGATGAGCGGGTCGATCACGATGATGCCCGTGTCGCCCTCGACGATCGTCATGTTCGAGAGGTCGATGCCGCGCAGCTGGTAGATGCCCTCGACGACCTCGTAGAGACCCTGGCGCGCGACGAGCTGCGACTGCCGCCAGAGGCTCGGGTGCACCGTGTCGGGCGCCTCGCCCTCGAGGAACGCGTAGCTGTCGTTGTCCCACACGACTTCGCCGGCGTCGTTTCGCACGACACCGGGCTCGAGGGCGGCGATGAAGCCGCGATCGGCATCGTCGAAGTCGCGCGTGTCGTCGAACGGCAGCTGCGCGAGTGCCGCCGCTTGTTGTGCCCGGATGGTGTCCGTGGCCGGCTTGTGGTCCATTGAGTGAAGTTCCCCCTTCGTGGGCTTGTTCGCCCTCTCCATCGTGGCAACCCGGCCACCGGGTGGCAAGCGAGCGCGCACTCCGGCGCGTCGCCGAGCCGGGCGGGGACGACGAAGGGGGCGGATGTCCGTGACATCCGCCCCCTTCGAACCCGGTCGACTACTTCTCGGTGCCGACGGCCCCGTCGATGTTCTCGCGAACACCGTCGATCTTGTCGTGGTGCTCCTCGGGGACGACCTTCTTCGCGGCCTCCGTGACCCCGTCGAGCAGCTTGTCGCTGATGTCCTCCGCCTGCTCGCTGTCGAGCGCGTCGGCGATCTTGTCCTTGTTCTCCTCGATGAAGTCTTGCGCCTTCTTCGTGATGTCGTCCAGAGAACCCATGGCCCCCCACCTTTCGTTCGTCGTGGTCTTGCTCCCGTCATCGTAGGGGCGGCTCAAGTCGAAGGGAAGGGTTGCGACCCAGGGCGACGATGTCGTCGCCGACCGGTCACGTGCGCGCTACCGGCGCGTGGCACACTCGAACGGTGACTGCGCAGCGCCCCACCGCCGACGAGCTCGTCGGCCGATTCATCCGCCTCAGCCCGTTCGATGTCGCCGACATCCCCGAGCTGTACCGAGCGCTCTGCCGACCCGAGGTCTTCGCGGGAGGCTACGGTGGCGGCCCGGCAGGGCAGCCCGCAGATGCCGACGCCTACGACACGTTCGCGCGCGACTACTACTCGGCCGGCGAGGCGGCGATGCCGTGGACGGTGCGCCTGCGCGGCGGCCCAGACGACGGGCGGGTGGTCGGGGCGACGAAGCTCGCCGACTTCGACCTGTCGAACGAGTCGGCCCACATCGGGTGGACGGCGTACGACCCGGGCGTCTGGGGCACGGCGGTGAACCCCGAGGTGAAGCTGCTGCTGCTCGACCTCGCGTTCCGCAGCGGGTTCGGCCGGGTGAAGATCCAGGCCGATGCGAACAACGCGCGTTCGCGCGCCGCGATCGAGCGGCTCGGGGCCCGGCTCGACGGGGTGCTGCGACGGCACAAGCGCCGAGCTGACGGCAGCTGGCGCGACAGTGCCGTCTACTCCGTCATCATCGACGAATGGCCCGAGGTGCGGGCCGGTCTCGAGGCGCGACTCGCCGAATACGGCGACCGGCCGGTCGAGGTGCGTGAGCGCAGCTAGCCCCAGAGCTTCAGCGCACCGTCGACCATCGCGGCGATGCCGCCGGCGTAGGCGATCACGATCACGGCGATGCGCGCCGCGTGGTGGGGGATGCGTTTGTGCAGGAGTTCGCCGAGGCCGAGGCCGACGAGCAGTGCGCCGATGACGAGCGGCCAGGCGCCGGGTTCGAGTTCGGGCAGCGCCCAGCCGGTGGCGCCGAGCTTGCCGACGAGGGAGGCCACCCCGATCACGACGAAGTAGGGCTGGGCGGTGGCGGCGAACCCCGCTTGCGGCCAGCGCGTCGCGACCGCGTAGACGCTGAGCGCCGGGCCGCCGACGCCGGCCGACGCGTTCATGAATCCGGATGCCGCGCCGGCCACGATCGCCGGAACGGGACCCGTCGCGACGTGGTCGGTGCGGGTGACGGCGAGCGACACGGTGAG
Source organism: Agromyces cerinus (assembly GCF_016907835.1). Lineage (NCBI taxonomy): Bacteria > Bacillati > Actinomycetota > Actinomycetes > Micrococcales > Microbacteriaceae > Agromyces > Agromyces cerinus. The sequence continues at coordinate 3,731,245 of NZ_JAFBCT010000001.1, forward strand.
CGCCACGACCACGAGCACGCCGACACCGAGCTGGAGCACCGGCCCCGGCAGGCGCGCAGCGACGAGCGCGCCGACAGCGGTGCCGACGAGCGCCGGCACGACGAGCCATCCGAATCGCTGCCATTCGATGTGTCGCCAGACCCTCGGCAGGATGAGGAGCGAGGAGAGCACGGCGCAGAGGTTCACGAGTACGACGCCGTCGAACGGGCCGAGCAGGATCACGAGCGCGGGTGCGGCGATGAGCGCGAAGCCCATTCCCGTGATGCGCTGGGCCAGTGCGCCGACGAGCACGGAGACGGCGACGGCGAGGAGCACCGGGCGAGTCTACCCGGGGGCTCTCGTCGTCTCTCGGGCGGGCGCTCGGCTCAGCGCATCGTGCGGCGGCGCAGGCGGGGCGTCACCATCGCCGAGGCACCGGCGGCGAGGGCGCCGAGGGCGATCCAAGCCGCGAGGCCGAAGGCGGGGTCCACGCCGGTGGCCGGCAGCGTGCCTGCGGGCGTCGAGCCGCCTGCCGGCGGCGTGCTGGGCGGCGGGGTCGGCGGCGTGGTCGGGGTCGGCGCATCCGCGAGCAGCACGAAGTCCCGGTCGCTGAACACCTCGCCGGCCTCGGTGATGGTGACGGTGAGCGTCGTGGGGCCGACCGCGGTGTATCCGGTGGGCACGGTCATGGTCAACGTGTACTCGCCCGGCGGCAGCGCGTCAGCCGCGTAGGTGCCGTCGGGCCCGCTCGAGATCGGCGTCGACCCGTCGGGGCCGGTGATCGTGATGGTCGCGCCGGGGAACGGGGTGCCGTCGTCGGTGGCGACCGCGCCCTCGATGCTGCCGGTCTTCGCGAGGGCGAAGTCGACGCCGGTCACGTCATCTGCCGCCACCGACTCGCTTCGCGTCGCGGGCCCCACCGCGATGGAGCCATCGGGCGTCGTCATCTCGATCGTGTACTCGCCCGCCGGAAGGAGCGGGAAGCGGTAGCTGCCATCGGCGCCGGTGACGGTCGAGAGGGTGCCGCCCGGGCCGGTCGCGGTGATGGTGACGCCGGGCACTCCGGCACCTGCGGCGGTGACGGTGCCCGAGAGCGACGGGTTCGCGGCGACCACGAAGTCGACATCGGTGATCGGCGTCTCGACGCCGTCGGGCACGGCGAACGGCGGAGGGCTCGTCGTGATGGTGTATCCCTCGGGCGTCGTGATCGTCGCCGTGTAGGTGCCCAGCGGCACGGTGTCGAAGAGGTAGTCGCCGTTCGAGTCGGTCGTCGTCGTGACATCGCCGATGGAGACGGTGACGCCTGACATCGGGTTGCCCTCGGAATCCGAGACGTTGCCCGAGACGGCGACCGGCACGATGTCGCGGATCTCGAAGTCGACCACGGCGTCGGCGGTCGACAGATCGGCCGGCTTGCGGGAGGCGTCGACCGCGATCTTGCCGGCGGGCAGCACCGCCTCGACGGTGTACCCGTCGGTCGCGAAGAAGCCCGGGAAGTCGTAGAGGCCGCCGCCGGCCGTGGTCGTGGTGCCGACGACGGTGCCATCGCCATCGATCAGGTTGAGGGCGACCCCGTCGACCGGACCCGTGCCGGCGTCGGTGACCGTGCCGGTGATGTCGCGCGCGAGCGAGGCGAACCAGGTCTGGTAGACCGGCAGGCCGGAGCGACGCGTGAAGAAGAACGAGAGGGAGCTGATCGGCACGGAGGGCTCGAACCACCCGGATGCCCCGCTCGTGTCGGCGGCGGCCGCGTTGCCCGTGAGCGTGAGCTTCGCGGGATCCCAGCTCGGAACGTCGGTCGCGTCGCCCGTGCACGAGGGCTTGCCGACGACGCCCGGAGCGCAGTAGTTGAACCCGCCCTGGAACCCGAGCTCTTCGGCCGTGAGCGCCGCACCGTCGGCCCCGACGGCAGCGATGCGCACCTGGTCGGCGTCGATGTCGCCGAGCACGAAGGTCCAGTTCGACGACGGGGTCGGCGTCGGGAACGAGTACGTCGTGGTCGAGGCGCCCGCAGGCGTGTCGGCCTTCGGGCGGAGGTTCAGGTAGGGCTGGTTCTGGCTCGACCCGTACTTCGCGCCGACAGGCGTGCCCTGCGAGAGCCAAGCGGATGCTCCGGAGATGACCCCCACCTGACCGGCCCGTGAGTCGCTCGTGACCGAGGCGGCGAGGGCGGGCTGCCCCGCGAGCGTCATCGTGGTCTGGAAGGCACCGCCGGCGCCGGTGAGCGGCGCCCAGGCCGCCCAACTCGCGGTCGTGGCGGCCGACGCCGGTGTGATTGCGACCGTCGTCATGACGGCTGCGGCGATGAGGCCGGTGAGACCGGCGATGAGCATGCGATTCCCCCGAAGCATGGCGACCAGCATATTCGGCGAGGTCGGTCAGCGCACCTGCTCGTGCTGCGGCGTGGATCGGGCGCACGCGTCGGTGCCTCGGTCGCCGGAGTCAGTGCACGCGCCGCTCCGGAACATGCAGTCGGGTGAGGAACGCGTCGGTGCCGCGCGGGATGCCCCGGTGGTCGCCGCGCGAGACGAGCACGGTCACGAGCACGGCGAGTGGCACGGTCCATGCGGCGGGCTGCTCGAGGAACGGGCGCAGCGCGGGCACCGCAGCCGAGAGCAGCGGGCCGCCGAGGATGGCGGCCCCCGAGAGCAGTGCGCCCGTGAGCATGCCCGCGATCGCCCCTCGCGCGGTGAGCCCTCGCCACCAGATGCCGAGGATCAGCATGGGGCAGAGGGTCGACGCCGTGAACGCGAAGACGAGCCCGACGCTGCCGGCGAGACCGGCCGACTCCGTTGAGAGCGCCACGACGAGCGGGATCAGCGACGAGACGACGGCCGCGATGCGGAAGCCGCGCACGCTGCCGCCGAGCAGGTCCTGGCTGATCACGCCGGCGAGCGAGACGACGAGCCCGGACGAGGTCGAGAGGAAGGCGCCGAACGCACCCGCGATGACGAGAGCCGTGAGCAGCTCGCCCCAGATGCCCGGCACGAGTCGGCCGGGCAGCAGCAGGATGAGCGCGTCGGCCTCGCCTGGCGCCGCGAGGTCGGGGGCGAAGGCCCGCCCGAGCAGACCGAACGCGGTCGGGAACAGGTAGAACACCGAGAGCAGGGCGAGCACGATGACGGTCGTGCGGCGGGCGGCGACGCCGTCGGGGTTCGTGTAGAAGCGCACGAGCACGTGCGGCAACCCGAGGGTGCCGAGGAGCAGCGCCACCATGAGCGAGACCGTGCGGTAGACGTCGAGGTCGCCCGGGCCGGCGGCCGGAGGGAACGCCTCGGCGGGCGTGAGCCGGGCGGGCGGCTCGCCCCCGCCGACGATGAGGAGCAACGCCACGACGGGAACCGCGAGCGCGGTGAGCTTCAGCCAGAACTGGAAGGCCTGCACGAAGGTGATCGAGCGCATGCCGCCCGCGGCGACGATGACCGCGACGAGCACGGCGACTGCGACGGAGCCGACCCACGAGGGCAGTCCCGTCGTGATGCGCACGGTGAGGGCCGCGCCCTGCAGCTGCGGCACGATGTAGAACCAGCCGATCACGATGACGAGCGTCGAGGTCACGCGCCTGGCCGTCGTCGACTCGAGGCGTGCCTCGGTGAAGTCGGGGATCGTGTACGCCCCCGAACGGCGGAGCGGCGCCGCCACGAAGAGCAGGAGCATGAGGTATCCGGCCGTGTAGCCGATCGGGAACCACAGCCCACCGGCGCCCTGCAGCAGGATGAGTCCGGCGATGCCGAGGAACGAGGCCGCCGAGAGATACTCGCCGCCGATGGCCGAGGCGTTCCACCACGGCCGCACGGTGCGCGAGGCGACGTAGAAGTCGCTCGTCGTGCGCGAGACCCGCAGCCCGTAGAAGCCGATCAGCGCCGAGGTGAGGGCGACGGCGGCGATCGCGGCGTAGCCGATGACGGGGTTCACTCCGCCTCCGTGAGCGAGCGGTAGCGCGACTCGTTCCGCGAGGCCGCGCGCACGTAGAGGCCGGCGACCGTCAGGGTCAGCGGGTAGATGCCCACGCCGAGCAGCAGCCACGACGCCGGCACGCCGAACACGAAGCTCGAGTCGAGGTCGGGCACGAGCGCGATGGCGAGCACGAAGAGCGCGGTGGCCGCCGCGAAGCCGATGGCGAAGACGACCGCGAGCCGCAACTGCGAGCGGATGAGCGAGCGCACGTAGACCCCCGCGATGTCGCTCGTCGGCCCGGCGCCGTGCGGCGGAGATGGGCGAGCGGATGCCCCGCCCCCGCCCGGTCGCGGAGCGGTGACGCGAACCCGTCCGGGTGCGGGCTCGTCGTTCATGATCTCGGGCGGATGATCGTCTGGTCGAGCCGGTCGCGGAGCGCCGGCAGCAGCCGCCGGCTCACGGGCAGCTCGGCCTGGCCGACCGTGACGCTCGGGTGGTCGGAGCCCAGCCGGATGCGGCTGAGGTGCGCGAGCGACACGAGGTACGAGCGGTGCACCCGCACGAAGCCCGAGTCGGCCCACTGCCGCTCGAGGTCGCTGAGCGGCACCCGCACGAGGTAGCTCGCCTCTTCGGTGTGCAGCCGGGCGTAGTCGCCCTGCGCCTGCACGTAGCGCACATCGTCGCGGCGGATCATGCGGGTGGTGCCGCCGAGCGTGACGGCGATCATCTCGGGTTCGGGCGTCGCCCCGGCCGCGGTCTGGCTGGCGGCCCCCGCCTTCAGCGCCTCGACGATGCGGCCGACCGAGCGGTGCAGCCGCTCGGTTCGCACGGGCTTCAGCAGGTAGTCGACCGCGGCGAGGTCGAACGCCTCGAGCGCGCCCTCTTCATCGGCGGTGACGAAGACGAGCACGGGGCGGTGCTCGAACCTGGCGAGCGCCCGTGCCAGGTCGAATCCCGTGAGCCCGGGCATGTGGATGTCGAGGAACGCGGCGTCGACCGGTTCGCGCGTCAGCAGGCGGATCGCCTCCGACCCCGACGATGCCTGGTGGATCACGCCGATGCGCGGGTCCTGCCCGAGCAGGTAGGCGAGCTCGTCGATGGCGGGCTGCTCGTCGTCGGCGATGAGCACGGAGATCATGGCTCAAGTCTCCCATCGGGGGTTCCGGCCGACGAGGGGCGTCGCGGCCCCGACTTCGGCACCCGCATGCGCACGAGCGTGCCGACGCCGACGCCCGTCTCGACCACGAGTCCGAGCTCGTCGCCGTAGACCTGTCGCAGGCGTGCGTCGACGTTGCGGAGCCCCACGTGCTCGGCGTCCGCCGGGCCGCCGGCGAGCACTGCGGCGAGCACCTCAGGGTCGATGCCGACGCCGTCGTCCTCCACGGTGATCTCGGCGAACGCGCCGGAGTCGGCGGCCGTGATCGTGATGCGCCCGCCACCTTCCTTCGACTCGAGCCCGTGCCGCACGGCGTTCTCGACGAGCGGCTGGATCGAGAGGAACGGCACCACCGTCGAGAGCACCTCGGGGGCGATCTGCAGGGTGACCTTCAGGCGCTCGCCGAAGCGGGCGCGCTCGAGGCGCAGGTAGCTGTCGATGGAGCGCAGCTCTTCTGCGACGGTCGTGAAGTCGCCGTGCCGGCGGAACGAGTACCGGGTGAAGTCGGCGAACTCGAGCACGAGTTCGCGCGCCTGCGCCGGGTCGGTGTTGATGAACGAGGCGATCGCGTTCAGCGAGTTGTAGATGAAATGCGGGCTGATCTGCGCGCGCAGCGCCCGCACCTCGGCCTCCGCCAGAGCGGCGCGCGACGCGTCGAGCTCGCCGAGCTCGACCTGCGCGGCCACCCAGTCGGCGACCTCGCCGGTCGCACGCACGAGGCCGGCCCGCACGGGGGAGGCGAAGGCGACGATCGCGCCGAGTGCGCCGGTGCTGCCGAGGATGGGAGCCACGACCGCATCCGTCTCCCATGCGCCGATCGGGATGCGGCGCTGCACCTGCTGACGTCCTCCGGCGATGGCCGCGGCGGCGAGCCGCTCGGCGACGGCGCGCACGGCCTCATCGCCGTCGATCGCGATCGTGCCCGAACGGTCGACGATCGCGAGGCTGTCGCAGCCGAGCAGCGCACGGAGGTGCTTGCCCGCCCGTGCCGCGTCGAGTTCGTCGATGCCGCCTCGCAGGTGCTTCGCCGCCTGCGAGGCGAGGTGCAGCGTCTGGTAGGTCGCCTGCTCGGCGTCGGTGCCGAGTTCCTTCGAGCTCAGCACGATGCGGCGCAGGAACACGACGAGTCCGACCGCGAGTGCCCCGCCGACCACGCCGAGGGCGGCGGCGAGCAGCATCGACTCGGACATGCACGACAGCGTAACCGCTCGCGCCCGGCCGCTCGCTCGTCGTCGCGCATCCGCCGTTCGTCGCACCGTGAACGCCGTTCGGCGACGACGAACGGTACCGACCCCACGCCGACGCGCGAGCGCGCGAGAGTTGCCCCACTGCATCCTGCAGGCGGCCGGGCCCCCGCCCCGCCACGACCCCGAAGGAGACTCGCCATGGGCAACGAAGCCCTGAGCGCGGAGACCGCGACGGCCCCACCCGTCGACTACCGCGCGGTGCAACAATCCGAAGAGTTCCAGCGACTGCGTTCGAAGCACCGGAGGTTCGTCTTCCCCGTGCTGGCCGCATGCCTCGTCTGGTACCTCGCGTACGTGCTGCTGGCCGGCTACGCGCACGACTTCATGTCGACGCCAGTGTTCGGCAGCATCAACGTCGCGATCCTGCTCGGTCTCGCGCAGGTCGTGACGACCTTCGCCGTGACCACCTGGTACGTGCGCTACGCCAACAAGGAGCTCGACCCCATCGCCGAGGAGATCCGCCATGAGATCGAGACGGGCGCGACGTTCACCGCAGAGGAGGCGACCCGCTGATGCTGCACTTCGAAGCCGCGAGCTCCTCGCCCGGCGAGCCCTGGCTCAACATCGCCATCTTCGGCGCCTTCGTCGCGATCACGATGATCATCGTGTTCCGCGCGAGCCGCAACAACAAGACCGCTGCCGACTACTACGCCGCCGGCCGCTCGTTCACGGGTGGTCAGAACGGCTCGGCGATCGCCGGAGACTACCTCTCGGCGGCGTCGTTCCTCGGCATCGTCGGCGCGATCGCGATCACGGGCTACGACGGGTTCCTCTACTCGATCGGGTTCCTCGTGGCGTGGCTCGTCGCACTGCTGCTCGTCGCCGAGCTGCTCCGCAACACGGGCAAGTTCACGATGGCGGACGTGCTCTCGTTCCGACTGAAGCAGAAGCCGGTGCGCATCGCGGCGGCGACCACGACGCTCGTCGTCTGCTTCTTCTACCTGCTCGCCCAGATGGCCGGAGCCGGCGGTCTCGTCTCGCTGCTCCTCGGCGTCGGAGACCAGCTCGGCCAGGCGCTCGTCATCACCGTGGTCGGCGCGCTCATGATCCTCTACGTGCTCATCGGCGGCATGAAGGGCACCACCTGGGTGCAGATCATCAAGGCGATCCTGCTCATCGCAGGCGCCGGCGTGATGACCGTCTGGGTGCTCGCGATCAACGGCTTCAACTTCTCGACCCTGCTCGACAACGCGGTCGCCGCGACGGGCAACCCCGAGATCCTGAACCCGGGCCTGAAGTACGGCGTCTCCGAGATCGCGAAGGTCGACTTCCTCTCGCTCGGCCTCGCGCTCGTGCTCGGCACCGCGGCCCTGCCGCACGTGCTCATGCGCTTCTACACGGTGCCCACCGCGAAGGAGGCCCGCAAGTCGGTCGTCTGGGCGATCTGGCTCATCGGCATCTTCTACGTGTTCACCCTCGTGCTCGGCTACGGCGCAGCGGCCCTCGTCGGCGCCGACGTCATCGCGGCAGCACCCGGCGGCCCGAACTCAGCAGCCCCGCTGCTCGCGTTCGAGCTCGGCGGGCCGCTGCTCCTCGGCCTCATCTCGGCGATCGCGTTCGCGACGATCCTCGCGGTGGTGGCGGGCCTCACGATCACGGCGGCGGCCTCCTTCGCCCACGACATCTACGCGAGCGTCGTGAAGAAGGGCAAGCCGGCACCGGGCGCCGAGGTCAAGGTCGCTCGTCGCACGGTCGTCATCATCGGCATCGTGGCGATCATCGGCGGCATCGGGGCCAACGGCCAGAACGTGGCGTTCCTCGTGGCGCTCGCGTTCGCGGTCGCGGCATCCGCGAACCTGCCGACGATCGTCTACTCGCTGTTCTGGAAGCGCTTCACCACGCAGGGCGCACTCTGGAGCATGTACGGCGGCCTCGCGTCGGCGATCATCCTCATCATCTTCTCGCCGGTCGTCTCGGGCTCCGAGACGTCGATGCTGAAGACCGAGTCGATCGACTTCGCGATCTTCCCGCTCTCGAACCCCGGCATCGTCTCGATCCCGCTGGCCTTCTTCCTGGGCTGGCTGGGCACGGTGCTCGACAAGAAGAAGGAGGACCCCGCGAAGCAATCCGAGATGGAGGTGCGCTCGCTCACCGGCGTGGGAGCCGAGAAGGCGACGCAGCACTGAGAACCTCCCGGCGGCGAGAAGTCCCACTCGTCGCCGGGAACCCACTTCGACGCGGCGGGAACGCCTGCCCGTGCCGTGTCGTCGATGAAGAGGCGGATGCCGCAGCAGCACGCTGCGGCATCCGCCCTCGTCGTTCGTGCCGGGGGTGAAGCCCCGCTCAGCGCACCTCGACCTGGCTGCCCGACTTCACGTCGAGGCTCACCGAGACGTACGACGGCAGCTTGCCGGCGAGATCGTCCTTGTACGTCTCGAGCGGCGGCAGTTCGCCGCCAGGGCTCTCGACCCCGACCGTGGCCTGCAGGCCGTTCCAGCTGACGCCCGTGATCGAGGCGCCCTTCGTGCCGTCGAGCCAGTCGTTCGTGACGGAGTGCAGGGTCACGGTCCACGAGGCGACGAACGCGATGATGAGCGAGTTCACGACCAGCGGGATCGCGACCACCGCGGTGAGCACCCCGACGATCGTGTACGCGCGCCGGCGGTTCGCGTCGACGACGGCCTCGGGGTCGCGCGGGTAGCCGGCGAGGGTGAAGACGAGCGACCCGGCGATGATGAGCGCGACGACGTTCGAGAGGAACAGCATCGAGGCGCCGAAGGCCGCGTCGAACTGCCCCTGGCCGAGGCTCACGCCGACCACGCCGAGCGGCGGCACGAGCGAGATCGAGATCGCGACGCCCGGCAGGATGTTGCTGAGGTCGCGCCGGCACATCGCGAACGCCCCGGCGAGGCCGGTCGCGAACGCGGCGAGCAGGTCCATGAGGGTTGGCGCCGTGCGACTCGTGACCTGCGGGTTCGTCGTGAGCTGCTGGGGGTCGGGCAGGGTGTACGAGAGCAGCATGCCGAGCACGACGACGGCGACCATGCCGCCGACGAGCCAGAGCACCGAGCGGCCGACGAGTGATGCCCGGCCCGTCACGATGCCCGCCGCGATGCCGAGGATCGGCGTCGAGAGCGGGGCGATGATCATCGCCCCGATGACCGTGGCCGTGGAGTCGCCGATGATGCCCGCGATCGCGATGACCGCCGAGAGGAGCAGCATGATCACGAAGCCCGTGCGCTTGGCACGCACGTCGCCGTGATCGAGGTCGAGCTGGTCGAGCAGCTCGACCGCAGGGTTCCGCCGGTTGTCCGGAATGAGCAGGCCCGCCACTGACGACATGGGCCGATGATCTCAGTCGAACCGAGCGGATGCCGCGGCGCAACGCCGGAACGCGGCGCCGTGGCATCGACATGCGCCGGCTGTCGCGACACGCGATCGCTCTTGCCGCAAGCCGAGAAGGGGGCGATTCGTCGTTGCTCGAGCCGCCGGCGGCGAGCCTCATGTCGGTGGTGGGTGGCATGCTGGCACGTTCAGGCAGGGGACATGAACATGGGGGTAGCTCAGACACATGGATCGCGCGAAGCACACACCGACCGGGCGCGGCTACGGGGCTGAGGAGTTCGCGAAGCTTCCGACCGCCGTGCTTGCCCGGTACCGTGGCGAGCTCGAGTGCGAAGAATGTCAGGCCGCCGCCTATTTCGTTCGGAAGCGCCTCAGCGGAACCTCGTACTATTTCGGCGCGCGCCCACACAAGGATGGCTGCACGCTCGCGACAAGCGCCGGCGAGACGGATCATGCCGACCTCGCTGAAGCGGCACGACGCGAAGCAGAGGACGGCATCGTTCGTCTGGTGCCGGATCGCTCCCGGGGTGCCGCTCAGGACCACGTCGAACATGATCCTGAAGCCGAGGAAGGCGCCGGGAACGCGCGGCGCTACAGCAAGGATGGCGAGGCGGGACGCACGCTCGGAACGATCCAGATGAGCAGCCTCCTCGGTGCACTCCTCCACCGACCCGACTTCGCCGACAGCGACTACGAGCTGAGGCTCGAGGACAACACGACGACGACTGTGCACCGCTACTGCGTCGAGCTCAACCAGGTCACGAAGCAACACCACCGTCGCCGGCATCTCTATTGGGGAACCGTGCTCTTCGCAGGCGAAGCCGACGACCGAGGCGGCGCGTGGCTGTACACCGCCAAGGGGCTACCGAACCTTCTGATGACCAAGGAGGTGCTCGAGCAGGTCATGACGGCGAAGAAGATCGATGACATCGCCGATCTTGCCGGCGCATCGTTCATACTCTGGGGCTGGATCAACCTGCCAAAAGACAAACCGGGCGGCCGCCCGTTCCTTGTCGCGGGTGAGGCTGACAAGTTCGGCCTCCGCCTCGGCTAGCGCGACAGGACCTGGGTTGGTCCGGCGTCGTTCCGGCTTGACGCGAGGCCAACTCGTCGCTTCACGTGGACTTTCGACCGGCACGTCACGGGTAGGCTTCGAGGCTCGCGCCCGCGGTCAACGCTTGCCTTCGTCGATCCAGCGCGTGTGAGCCCGGAGCCCGTGGAACACTCCCTGCCTGATGACGACGTACGTCAGCAGCAGAGCGATGAGGAGGCCGAGCGCGGCCGCGGCCCAGCTGGCGATCGAAATGAGGAGGATCTGCTGGTCGGGTTCCATAGGCGCAACCGTACCGGCTGCCTGAGCCGTGTGACGTCGGCCGCGAATGGGAGGTAGTGCCGTCGTGTCCGACACTGGTGCGGCACGGATACAGTGCCGAACCTGGTCGAGGTCGTCCTGCAAGGCGGACTGACCAGTGCGCCCCGTGTTCCTCGGCGAGCAGCGACTGGCGATCACCCGGTTCTACATGTTGATCATGTGCCCCGCGAGGCCGTGGAACGTCTCCTGCAGTGCCTCCGACAGGGTGGGGTGGGTGTGCACGTTGCGTGCGAGCTCGAGCGCGCCGAGGTCCCACTTCTGCGCGAGGGTGAGCTCGGGCAGCAGTTCGGAGACGTCGGGCCCGATGAGGTGGCCGCCGAGCAGCTCGAGGTGCTTCGCGTCGGCGACGAGCTTCACGAACCCGATGGGCTCGCCGAGCCCGTTCGCCTTGCCGTTGGCGCTGAACGGGAACTTCGAGACGACCACGTCGTAGCCCTCGTCGCGGGCCTGCTGTTCGGTCAGCCCGAAGCTCGCGACCTGCGGCGAGCAGAACGTGGCGCGCGGCATCATTCGGTAGTCGCCCAGTTCCATGGTCTCGGCGTCGCCGATGGTCTCGGCGGCGACGACGCCCTGCGCCTCGGCGACATGGGCGAGCATGAGCTTCGCGGTGACGTCGCCGATCGCGAAGATGTGCGGAACGTTCGTGCGCATGCGCTCGTCGATGCCGATCGCGCCGCGTTCGGTGAGGGCGACGCCGGCCGCCTCGAGGCCGAAGCCCTCGACGTTCGGCGCGAAGCCCACGGCCATGAGCACCTTGTCGACCTCGAGCGTGCCCGGTTGCCCGTTGGACGCGGTGTACGAGACGGTGACGGACGCGCCGTTGTCGACGACCGACCCGACCTTCGTCGACGTGAGGATCGGCACGCCGAGGTTGCGGTACTGGCGGGTGATCTCCTTCGAGACCTCGACGTCTTCATTCGGCAGCGCCCGGTCGAGGAACTCGATGACCGTGACCTCGACGCCGTAGTTCTTCAGCACGTAGGCGAACTCCATGCCGATGGCCCCGGCGCCGACGATCGCGATCGAGCGGGGCAGGTCGCGGGTGAGGATCTGCGACTCGTAGGTCACGACGTTCTGCGAGAGCTGCACGCCGGGCAGCAGGCGCACGCGCGAGCCGGTCGCGATGATCGCGTTCGCGAACGTGACCTGCTCGGTCGTGCCGTCGGACTTCGCGATGTCGATCGCGTTGGGGCCGGTGAACGAGCCTCGCCCGTCGAACTCGGTGATGCCGTTCTTCTTCATCAGGAAGTGCACGCCCTTGACGTGCTTCTCCGACACCTGGCGGCTGCGGTCGAACGCGACGCCGAAGTCGAAGTGCACGTCGCCCGAGATGCCGAACGTGGCGGCCTGGTCGTGGAAGATGTGGGCGAGCTCGGCGTTGCGCAGCAGCGCCTTCGAGGGGATGCACCCGACGTTGAGGCAGACTCCGCCCCAGTACTTCTCCTCGATCACGGCCACGCTCAGGCCGAGTTGGGCGGCGCGCACCGCGGCGACGTAGCCGCCGGGACCCGCGCCGAGGACGACGACATCGAAATGGCTGGTCATGGCTTCCAGACTAGGGTCGCGACGGTGCCGACGCACCGGGGAATCCGGGCGGGCGACCGAGGGCGGATGCCGCGGCTGCCGAGCTTCGGCGGATTCCGGACAAGCACCCCGGCAGCCGTGTCGGGTGGTCGGTGGCCGGGCGTACGCTCGACCGGTGAGCACCAGCACCGCACCGAACGCCGTCGCCGCGGCATCCGCTTCGTCGCAGCCGAACCGGCTGTCGACGTGGCTGCAGTTCCTCGGCATGGGCGTGGTCTGGGGTGCCAGCTTCCTCTTCATGAAGGTCGCCCTCGAGGGGGTCGCCTTTACGCAGGTCGCATGGTCGCGACTCGTGCTCGGCGGCCTCACGCTCGGGGTCATCGTGCTCGTCATGCGGCCGCGCGTCACGTCGCCGGCGGGGGAGCGCGGGCCGGTGCTGCCGCGGCAGCCGATCGTGTGGCTGCACTTCGCGGTCATCGCGATCAGCGGATGCGTCGTGCCCCACATGCTCTTCGCCTGGGCCGAACTGCACGTCTCGTCGAGCCTCGCCTCGATCTACAACGCCGTCACCCCCATCACGACGGCACTCATGGCGACCCTCGCGTTCCGCGTCGAGAAGCTCGCCGCCGCGCAGTGGGCCGGGGTGCTCGTCGGCATCGCGGGCGTCGTCGTGATCATCGGTCCGTGGCAGTACGCCGCGCTCACCGGCAGCCTCCTCGGTCAGCTCGCTTGCCTCGGGGCGGCCGTCTGCTACGGCTTCACGTTCGGGTACACCCGCAAGTTCCTGAGCACGCGGCCGATCGCGCCGGCGACGTTCGCCTTCCTCAACATCGGCATCGCGGGCGCGATCATGCTCGTGCTGACCCCCGTGATCGCCTGGCAGCCGGTCGAGCTCGACCTCGCGATCGTCGGCTCGCTGCTCGCCCTCGGCGTGCTCGGCACCGGGCTCGCCTACATCTGGAACATCAACGTGCTGCGGGCCTGGGGCCCGACGAACGCGTCGACGGTCACGTACGTCACGCCCGTGGTGGGCGTCGCCCTCGGGGTGCTGCTGCTCGGCGAGCGCTTCTCGTGGCACGAGCCGATCGGGGCCGTGCTCGTGCTCCTCGGCATCCTGCTCGCGCAGGGCCGCCTGCGCCTGCCGCGCCGGGCGGGAAATTCGTCGGTCGAGTAGCGACGCAGGAGCGTATCGAGACCACGTGGCGGTCTCGATACGGCGCTGGCGCGCCTACTCGACCGGCTGGCGGGCTGGCGCGCGTGCCTGCACGACAGAACTCGGGGTTGACAGGCGCGCACGAGCATGGTTGGTTAGTTACACAAGTAATGAACCAACCAAGGTTCGGCGCAGCAGGAACACGGCAGACAGTTGGGCGGGTATGGACGAATCGCGTCCGATCTTCATCCAGATCGCAGAACAGATCGAGAACGACATCATCGAGGGCACGCTGCCGGAAGGTGGCCAGATCCCCTCGACGAACGAGTTCGCGGCGTTCCTGCGCGTCAACCCGGCCACCGCATTGAAGGGGGTGACCCGCCTTGTCGACGACGGCATCGTGGAGAAGCGAAGGGGCATCGGCATGTTCGTGACGACCGGCGCCCGCGAACGGCTCATCGAGCGCCGGCGGGCGGGCTTCGCCGCCGAATACCTCAGACCACTCATCATCGAGGCCGAGAAGCTCGGCATCGGCATCGACGAACTCGCGGGCATGCTCCGCGCGGAAAGGATCAACTCATGACCGGCACAGTGGTGCGCGCCACCGGCCTCACGAAGCGCTACGGCTCGTTCACGGCCGTCGACGCGGTCGACTTCACGCTCGAGGAGAACCGCATCTACGGCCTCCTCGGGCGGAACGGGGCGGGCAAGACGACGATCATGCAGCTGCTCACCGGCCAGTTGTTCCCCGATGGGGGCACGCTCGACGTCTTCGGCCGCGAGCCCGCCGAACACGCCGACGTGCTGCGCCAGATGTGCTTCATCGCCGAGTCGCAGCGCTACCCCGACAGCTTCAAGGCCGCGCACGTGTTCAAGGCGGCGCCGTGGTTCTTCGAGAACTGGGATGCCGCGTTCGCGGAGCAGCTCATCGCCGACTTCCGCCTGCCGCTGAACCGCTACATCAAGAAGCTCTCGCGCGGCCAGCTCTCAGCCGTCGGCGTCATCGTGGGTCTCGCGAGCCGCTCGCCGCTCACGTTCTTCGACGAGCCCTACCTCGGGCTCGACGCCGTGGCCCGCCACATCTTCTACGATCGCCTGCTCGAGGACTACGCGGAGCACCCGCGCACGATCGTGCTCTCGACCCACCTGATCGACGAGGTCGCGAACCTGCTCGAGCACGTCATCCTGATCGACCAGGGCCGCATCCTCTTCGATCGCGACGCCGACGAACTGCGCGGGTCGGCGACGACCGTCGCGGGTCCGCGAGCCGCGGTCGAGTCGTTCGTGGCCGATCGGCCCGTCATCGGGCGCGAAGGCCTCGGCGGACTGGCATCCGCCACCATCGACGGCCGTCTCGACCAGGGCGAGCGCATCAAGGCCGCTGAGCTCGGACTCGAACTCGCACCCGTCTCGCTCCAGCAGCTCATCATCCACATGACCGGCACCGACCTGAGTGCCGACACGACCGACCGGGAGGTCGCAGCATGAGTGCCGTCATCGATCAGCCGATCGTGCGCACCGAAGCCCGCTCGCGGGCCCACGAGATCTGGCGCATCGTTCGCCTGCACGCCATCAACCCCTCGGTGTTCTTCGGGATCCCGTGGATCATCCTCGGGTCCGCTTGGGCGGTCATGATGATCGTCGGGCTCATCATCACGGGTGCGGGCGGGCCGGCCGACGACATGGCCAGGGGCATGCGCTACAGCTGGGCGGTGCTCTCGCCCCAGTGGTACCTCGTGGTCGTCGGTGTTCAGGCGATCGGCCTGACGTTCTCGTTCGCACTGGGCTTCGGCACGACCCGACGCGACTTCTGGCTCGGGACGAGCGCCATGTTCGGCATCGTCTCGTTCCTGAACGCGGTTGCGATCGCCACGCTCGTGCAGATCGAGAAGGCGACGAACGGCTGGGGCATCGGCATCGCCATGTTCGACTCGCTCTGGTACGGGCAGCAGGGGTGGCTCACCGACTTCTATTCGACGTTGGCGATGCAGCTGCTCGTGTTGTTCATCGGCGCGAGTGTCACGACGGTGTACATGCGCTGGCGCATGCGGGGCATGATGATCGTGACGTTCAGCGCGATCGCCCTGTTCCTGGCCTTCATCGCGATCTTCACGTTCAGCGGCAGCTGGATGGCCCTGTTCGAATGGTTCGGCAGCATCGGCATCGTGGGCGGCTTCAGCATCGTCCTGGGGCTGGCGGTGGTCTGCGCCATCGGCGGGTACCTCGTGATCCGGCGGGCCACGCCCCGCTGATCGAACGGGCATCAAGCCGCGGCGCGGCATCCGGTGGGGGTCGGATGCCGCGCCGCATCCGTCTGCCCGGCGGGCGCCGTCATCCGGGAGGATGACGCGGGGCCGCGCGAATACGGCGCGCGACCGACGCGCCGCCCCGGCCCGCCCCGGCAGGCTCGAGAGTATGAGTTCCTTCGTGATCGAGGCATCCGGCCTCAGCAAGTCGTTCGGCCAGACGCACGCCCTCGCGGGCGTCGACCTCCAGGTGCGCACCGGGGAGGCGATCGCCATCATGGGCGCCTCGGGCTCGGGCAAGACGACACTGCTGCACTGCCTCGCCGGCATCACCCGCCCCGATGCCGGCACGGTCGGCTTCCAGTCGGGCGCCGGGCGGGTCGACGTCACGGCCCTCAGCGAGCGCGAGCGCTCGCGGCTGCGCCGCGAGGCGTACGGCTTCGTCTTCCAGCAGGGACTCCTGATTCCCGAGCTCACGGCGGTCGAGAACGTCGCGCTCGCCCTCATGCTGAACGGCATGCCGCGCGCCCGCGCCGAGGAGTACGGGCGCGGCTGGCTCGCCGCCCTCGGCCTCGCCGGCATGGAGGACCGCCGCATCGGCCAGCTCTCGGGCGGCCAGGCGCAGCGCGTCGCGATCGCGCGGGCGCAGGTGACCGGGGCATCCGTCGTCTTCGCCGACGAGCCGACCGGCGCGCTCGACTCGGCCACCTCGGCCGAGGTGATGCAGGCGCTGCTCGACTCGACCACCGGTCAGGGCCGCACCCTCGTCGTCGTCACGCACGACGCGGATGTCGCGGGGCGGTGCTCCCGCATCGTCGACATGCGCGACGGCCGCATCGTGGGCGAGCGCGTGCCCGGGGTCGCCGCGTGATCGCCCGCGTCGCGTGGCTGCTCGCCCGGCCCGGATCCGCCGGCGCCGCGGCGAGCCTCCTGCCCGTCACCGCCTTCGCGATCGTCACGTCACTGCTGCTCGTCGTGCTCGGCGGCGCCCAGACGTTCTGGACGTGGACCGACGACTTCGGCGTGACCTACCAGGCGCTCGCGGTCATCGCCCTCGTGCTGCTCGTGGTGCCGCTCGCCTCGCTCGGCGGCGCCGCCGCTCGGCTCTCGGCCCGCCGCCGTGACGACCGGCTCGCGACCCTACGTCTGCTCGGCGCGACCCCGGCGACCGTCTCGGCCCTCGCCGTGCTCGAGTCGGTCGTGCTCGCCGCGGTCGGCGCGCTCGCCGGCGTGGTGCTGTACTTCCTCCTCGTGCCGCTCATCGCGCTCATCCCGTTCCGCGGCGAGGCGCTCGGTGTCGACGGCGTGCTGCTCGGCCTGCCCGCGCTCGCCGCGGTGTTCACGGGCGTCGTGCTGCTCGCCGCGGCGAGCGCCGTGCTCGGTCTCCGCCAGGTCGTCATCTCGCCGCTCGGCGTGCGCACGAAGCAGGACGCCCCGAAACTGCACTGGCTGCGCATCGTCATCGGCGTCGCGGTCATCGCGCTCGCGTTCCTCATGATGGCCGTGCTGCAGGTGGCGGGTTCGGTGCTCGTCATCCTCGCGATGCTCGGGCTCGCGTTCGGCGGCACCATCGCCGTGCTGAACCTCATCGGCCCGTGGGTGATCCGCCTCGTCGCGCAGTCGCAGGCACGACGCGCGAAGACGCCGGCGCGACTCCTCGCGGCACGCTCGGTGCTCGAGTCGCCGAAGGCGGCATGGCGCCAGGTCTCGGGCGTCGCGATGACGAGCTTCATGGCCGTGTTCGCCGGCACCGGCATCGCGCTGCTCGGCTCGTTCGGCGAGACCGGTGACGCCCAGTCGATGCAGCTGTTCGCTGACATCCGCACCGGCATCCTCATCACGGTGATCGGTTCGTTCCTCATGGTTGCGAGCTCGGTCGGCGTGAACCAGGCGGCCGGCATCCTCGATCGCGGGGAGCTCTACCGCTCGCTCGACATGCTCGGCATGCCGACGCCGACCATGGACTCGGCGCGGCGTCGAGCGGTCATGTCGCCGCTGCGCATCACCGCGATCGGCTCCGCGGTGACCGCGGCCGTCGTGATGCTGCCCCTCACGGGCGCGGCGATCATCGTCGCGCCGCTCTCGCTCGCGGTCATCGCCGGCGTGCTCGCGGCCGGCATCGGGGTCGTGTGGCTCGGGCTGCTCGCGACGAAGCCGATGCTCGAGCGGGCGGCGGCGGGCGCCTGAGCCGCTGCGGTCCCAGCCCGGTGCGGGTTGAGCCTGTCGAGACCCGGGATGGGTTTCGACGGGCTCAACCCGCAGTGCGCGATCAGGCGCGCGTCATCGTCGAGGGGTAGCCGCCGTCGCCCGGGTAGACCCAGGCGCCGTCGACGACCTGGTCGTCGGCGCTGAACGTGCCCTGGAAGTAGGCGGGGCTGCCCTTCGCGCCGCCCCAGATCGTCAGGATGTCGCCGACGAGTTCGTAGACGTAGTCGAGCGTGTTGCCCGCCGAGTCGTAGAAGCGCGAGACGACGTCGGCGCCGGCGGGTTCGCCGAACGGGTGCAGGTGGCCGATCACCTCGAGGCCCGTGATCGGCAGCCCGAACTGGGCGAGTTCGACGTGCTGCAGCAGGAAGTGGCCGCCCGGCATCCACTCGTAGCGCACCGTGCCCTCTGCGCCGCCGGTCACCGTCCAGGTGCCGACGAGTCGGTCGAGCGCTCGCACCACGAGCGAGGGCTCCTGCTCTTCGACGAGGCCGAAGGCGTCGATGTCGCTCGCGTCGGAGGTCGCAGTGTCGTCGTCCATGGTCGTTCCTCTCGTTCGCGGCGCATCGGTCTGCGCCGTCACGGATACCTCGGAGCCGGCGACCCGGCCTTGACATCCGAGCCCGAGATCTTCCCGAAACGAATCTCCCCGGGCGATGTCAAGACGGTGCCGGTGGCTCCGAGGTAGCGGTACAGGAACGATTCCGAACACACCGGGAGGACACCATGACCGCACACCTCGATCACCAGGCACGCACCGAGTCGCCGACCGCTGCTCGCCGCGAGTCCACTCGCCGCCTCGCCGTGGCCGCCGCGCTCGCCGGTCCGCTCTTCTACGCCTCGGCGATCATCCAGATGCTCACGCGCCCCGGCTTCGACCTCCGGCAGCACCCCATCAGCCAGCTCTCCACCGGGTCGCTCGGGTGGATCCAGATCGCGACGTTCGTGCTCACGGGCCTCGGCGTGATCGCCCTCGCGGTCGTGCATCGCCGGGTCGTCATCGAGGGGCTGGGCCGGCGTGCCGCGCCGCTCTTCATCGGCATCTTCGGCGCCGGGTTCATCGCGGCGGGGTGCTTCACGATGGATCCGCAGCTCGGCTTCCCGCTCGGAGCGCCGCAGGGAATCGTGCCGATGTCGTGGCACTCGGTCGTGCACTCGGCGGCCGCCGCGATCGCGTTCACCGCCCTGGCGGTCGCCTGCATCGTGCTGCTCGTTCGCGACATCCGTCGCCGCGCCGTCTGGCCCGCCATCGGCAATGGCGTGACCGCACTGGTGATGCTGCTGCCCGTCACCCCCGAGAGTGCGAGCGTGCAGGTCGCGCTCACCGGCGTCGTCGCCTTCACATGGACGACGGTGGTCGCGTTGAGACTCCGACGTGCCGCGTGACCCCTCGATCCCCATCATCGATTCGAATAGCGTGGCGTCGACCGCGCCGTCTGGAAGGACACATCATGAAGTTCCTCGTGCTGAGCTACACCCCGGCCGCGAGCTGGGATGCGGCGACCGCCGATGCCCCGACCGAGGAGGCGCTCGCCGCGTTCGCGATCTACCAGGAGTTCGAGGCCGAACTGCGGGCGACCGGCGAGTTCGTCACGAGCGAGGGCCTCGGGCATCCCGCCGTCACCACCACGGTGCGGAAGACCGAGTCTGGCGTCGTCGCCACGGACGGGCCGTTCGCCGAGCTGAAGGAGGTGCTCGCGAGCTTCGCCGTCATCGACGTCGCGAGCCTCGAACGCGCGCGGGACATCGTCAGCCGAATGGTCGAGATGCTCGGCGAGCCGATGGAGATCCGCCCGATCATGGGCGACGACTTCGCCTGATGACACGCGACCGGGAGGTCGAGCACCTGCTGCGCTCCGAGGCGCCGCAGGTGCTCGGCGCGATCGTGCGACGATTCGGCCGCTTCGACGTGGCCGAGGACGCCGTGCAGGAGGCGCTCATCGCCGCGAGCCGGCAGTGGCCGGCCGAGGGCGTTCCCGACGAACCCCGGAGCTGGCTCATCCGCGTCGCCTACCGCAGGATGATCGACCTGCTCCGCTCCGAGCAGGCTGCGCATCGCCGCGAAGAGGCGGCCGCGGCATCCGACCCCTCGCTCGTCGACCCGACCGCGCCGGGGCCCGCGGTCGTCGATCACGACGACAGCCTGCATCTCCTCGTGCTGTGCTGTCACCCGGCGCTCAGCGCGGCCTCGCAGATCGCGTTGACGCTGCGCGCCGTCGGCGGCCTCACGACGGCGGAGGTCGCACACGCCTACGGCGTCTCCGAAGCGACCATGGCCGTGCGTATCAGCCGGGCGAAGCAGCAGCTGAAGCGGGCGGGGGCGCGGTTCGAGTTGCCGCCCGACGGCGACCGCCGTGCTCGCATCGAGGCGGTCATGCGGGTGCTCTACCTCATCTTCAACGAGGGCTACACCGTCAGCTCCGGCGACGAGCTCGGCCGCCGCGACCTGACCGAGGAGGCGATCCGCCTGGCCCGGATGCTGCAGCGGATGCTGCCGGGAGAACCCGAGCCCGAGGGGCTCACGGCGCTGATGCTGCTCACCGAGGCCAGACGAGCGGCGCGGACGGGTGCGTCTGGCGAGCTCGTGCCCTTGGCCGAGCAGGATCGCGGGCGATGGGACGGGGACATGCTCGCCGAGGGGAAGGCGCTCATCGAGCGCGCGTGGCGCCGCCGCAGCATCGGCACCTATCAGCTGCAGGCCGCGATCGCCGCCGTGCACGTCGAGGCCGCCTCGGACGACGCGACCGACTGGCCGCAGATCGCCGCGCTCTACCTCGGGCTCGAACAGCTCGAACCCACGGCCCCGGTGCGCCTCTCTCGGGTCGTCGCCGTCGCGCACGCCTACGGCCCGCAACGCGGCCTCGCCCTGCTCGACGATCTCGACCGGGATCACGGGCTCTCGGAGGATCCGCTTGTGAGCGGACGGGTGCGTGCGGTTCGCGCCCACCTCCTGGGGCGCGCGGGCGACCACGAGCTCGCCGGGGAGGAGTTCCGGGCGGCCGCGGCGATGACCGGCAACCTCATCGAGCAGCACTACCTGGAGGACCGGGCGGTTCGGATGGAAGTACGCTCGAAGCATGAGTGACGGGGCCTTCGACGAACGTGATGCTGCCATGAGCGAGCTGCTCGGCATCCGATCCAGCATCGACAACATCGACGCGGCACTCATCCACCTGCTCGCCGAACGCTTCAAGTTCACCCAGCAGGTCGGCCGGCTGAAGGCCACGCACGGTCTGCCGCCGAGCGACCCCGACCGCGAACGGCGCCAGATCGCCCGGCTCCGGAACCTCGCGATCGACGCGCACCTCGACCCGGCGTTCGCCGAGAAGTGGTTCAACTTCGTCGTCGCCGAGGTGATCCAGCACCACGAAGAGCTCGCCAACGGCGCGGCGGCTTCGGACACCGCCGACGAGCTGTGAGCCCCGGGCTGTGAGCTGGTACCCGGCGGCGATGCCGTCGCAGGCGGGCAAACGGTACCTCGTGACCGGCGCGAATGCCGGGCTCGGCTTCTTCACGGCGGCGCGGCTCGCGGGCGCGGGCGCGCACGTCGTGCTCGCCGGGCGCAGCCCTGAACGGCTCGAGGCGGCGATGGCCGCGATCCGCGGCGCGCGCCCCGAGGCATCCGTCGAACCGCTCGTCATCGACATCGCCTCGCTCGCCTCGGTGCGCGCCGGCGCCGCTCGCCTGCTGCACCGCCCGTCGTTCGACGGCGTGGTGGCCAACGCGGGCATGGTGCACACACCGGCCACCCGGCTCGAGTCGCCCGACGGCAACGAGCTCGTGCTCGCGACGAACGTGCTCGGTCACTTCGCACTGCTCGCGCAGGTGCTGGGGCACCTCGCACCGGGCGCGCGCATCGTCACGCTCGGCTCGCTGTCGAGCCGGCTCTCGACGTTCCGCATCGACGACCTGCAGCAGCTCGAGCGCGGCTACGACTCCTGGCGCGCCTACGCGCAGTCGAAGATCGCGACGCAGGTCTTCGCCTTCGAGCTCGACCGGCGGCTTCGAGCAGCGGATGCACCTGTCGCGAGCATCGTCGCCCACCCCGGCTATTCGACCGGCGGCAGAACGCCGCGCGTGCCGGGGGTGAACGAGCCGTCGACCGCGAAGCGGTTCCGCGACGCGTTGCAGGCGGCGTGGGCGCAGGGCAAGCATCGCGGCGCCGAGGTGCCGCTGCACGCACTCACCGCGCCCGGCGTCGAGGGTGGCCAGTTCTGGGGGCCACGCTGGACGACGAAGGGCCCGCCCGCCCTGCAGACCCCCACGCGCACGTCGACGGATGCCGCGATCGGCGCCCGCTTCTGGGCCTTCGCCGAAGACGCCACCGGCACGACGTTCACCGTCGGCGCATGAGCGAGCCCGCCGAGCAGCCTCGGTTCTTCGCCCGGCCGAAGGTGCGCCGCATCCTGTCGCGCATCGTGGTCGCCGTCGGCATCGTGCTGGCCGTGATCGGCGTCGTCTCGGGCCGCTACGGGTGGCTCTTCGCCGGCATCATCGTCGTCGGCCTCGGCGCCGCGATGGGGCCGGGACGCATCCGCCGTTGAGGCGAGCGCGCTTCGCGAACGCTCAGCCGAGCACCACGGTCGTCGGCACCGGATTGGCGAAGAGGTCGAGCACCGGGCAGTGCGCGTCGACGGTCTCGCGGAGCGTCTCGTAGCGTTCGGCGCTCTCGGGGCCGTGGAGCTTCACGGTGAGCCGTACCTGGTTGAAGCCGGCCCGCACCGACTCGTCGATGCCGAACAGCCGGCGCGCGTCGAGGTCGCCCTCGGCCGTGATCTCGATGTCGTCGAGCTGGATGCCGAGTGCGCCGGCGTACAGCCGGTAGACCACGATCTGACAGGAGATGAGCGCGCCGAGGGCGTATTCCACCGGACTCGCGGCGACGTCGTCGCCGGCGAGCGCGGCGGGTTCGTCGACCTCGAAGCGGTGGCGGCCGGCCGTGATCGCGCTCGCGACGGCACCGGTGCCCCGGCCCGTGACGGTGTAGGTGAGGTTGGCGGCATCGGGGTTGCGCTCGATGCGGTCGGCCCAGGCTGCGCCGGCTGCGGCGAGTCGCTCCGCGCGCTCGGCGGGCGGGAAGGCGGTCGTGGTGGTGTCGTCGAGGAGGGTCATGCCCGCACGATATGGGGCGATGGAGGTCGGCTGCTCGCGCCCGCGTCACCGGGCGCAACGCATCGTCACACGACGAGCAGTCGGGCGCGGCCGATGCCGTCCCGAGAACGCCGCGCGCGGTTCACCTTCCGGTAACCACGCCGCCGCCCGGTGTTGGCGGCAGCTGCCTACGTTGAGCCATCGGAACACACAGCATGCGCCTGCACCGGGCGCAGCGGTCACGAAAGGTTTCCGATGAAGCTCAACACCAAGGCCTGGCCCGCGATCGCCGCAGCGGCCCTGCTCACCGTCGGCCTCGCCGCCTGTTCGTCGCCCTCCACGGCCGACGACGCCGTAGCGGATGCCTCGGGCGGCACGTTCGCCGTCGACGAGAACACGCTCGTCTTCGGCGTCGTTCCCGACTCGGTCGACACCGAGACGAACTACCAGCCGCTCATGGACTACATCGCGGCGGAGACCGGCAAGACGGTCGAGTACCACGAGTCCACCGACTACGCCGCGCTCATCGAGGCCGCCGTCGCCGGCAAGATCGACGTCGCCTCCTTCTCGGGCTTCACTTATGTGACGGCCACGAACAACGGCGCCGCGCTCACCCCGATCTCCTCGATCATCACCGAAGAGGGCCAGGAGCCCGGCTACTTCTCGCAGGCGATCGTGCCCAAGGGCAGCGCCATCACCGACCTCGCCGGCTTCAAGGGCAAGAAGGTCTGCTTCGTCGACCCGTCGTCGACCTCGGGCTACCTGTTCCCGAGCTACAACCTGCTGAACGAGGGCATCGACCCCGAGACCGACGTCACCCCGGTGTTCGCGGGCAAGCACGACGTCTCGGTCACCAAGACCGGTGAGGGCGTCGAGTGCGAGGCCGGCTTCGCCGAGGACAGCGAGGTCGCCAAGAGCGACAAGGTCGAGATCGTCGCGGAGACCATGGTCCCCGGCGCTCCGATCGTGCTCTCGAACACGCTTCCCGAAGAGCTGCAGACCCAGCTGACCGACATCCTCGGCGAGGTCACGATCGACGAGATCATCGCCGCCGGCATCGACAGCGCCGACAGCGATGCGTTCCGCAGCGTCTTCTTCGCCACCTCGCCGGTGGACGACGCGTACTACGACACCATCCGCGACATCTGCGAGCAGACCAACGCGGAGCAGTGCCAGGGCTGACGCCTCGGCACTGACCACGGTCGAAGAAGCACGGAACAGGGAACACGGAGCACCGCATGAGCACCCCAGTCGGCATCGAGGATCGAGTCGTCATCGACGTCACCGGACTCACGAAGGAGTTCGGCCGCACCGTGGCGCTGCAGGGGGCGTCGCTCACGGTCGCGCGGGGGGAGATCGTGGTGCTCCTCGGGCTCTCGGGATCGGGCAAGTCGACGCTGCTGCGTCATCTCGACGGGCTCGAGAGCCCGACCTCCGGTTCCGTGCGCGTGCTCGGCCAGGAGGTGCCGCGCCTTTCGGGGCGGCGCCTCCGGGCCCTGCGCAGCCGCATGGGCTTCGTCTTCCAGCAGTTCGACCTCGTGCCCTCGCTCACCGTGCTCGAGAACGTGCTGACCGGCGCGCTCTCCGAGCTCCGCGGGCCGCGCATCGGCCTCTGGAGCTACCCGCGGCGACTGAAGCTCACCGCGCTCGGCCATCTCGACCGGGTGGGCCTGCTCGACCGGGCCTACCAGCGCGCCGACACCCTCTCGGGCGGCCAGCAGCAGCGCGTCGCCATCGCACGCGCCCTCATGCAGGGCCCCGAGATCCTCCTCGCCGACGAGCCCGTCGCCTCACTCGACCCCGAGTCGAGCGAGCAGGTCATGTCGCTCATCCGCGAGATCGCGATGGACGAGGGACTCACCGTCGTCTGCAGCCTGCACCAGGTCGACCTCGCGCTCTCGTGGGGCGACCGCATCGTCGGCCTCCGCCACGGCGAGGTCGTGCTCGACACCCCCGCCGAGGGGCTCTCCAAGGCCCAGGTCATGGAGATCTACGGCCGGGTCGCCACGTCGACCACCGAGCTCGAGGCGATCGAGATCGAGCTCACGGATGCCGCGGTCGACGCCGCTGCCGAGACCCGCCTCGCCGACGGCGCGCTGCGCTCATGAGCCTCGCCACCGCGACGCCGCCGACCCCGTCGGCACCGCCGCCCTCGCCTTCGATCGCCGAACGGGCGCCCCGCCGCCGCGTCTCACCGGAGCGCATCGCGGCGATCCTGACGCTCGGCGCGATCGTCGTGGCATCCGTCATCGCCCTCGCCGACTCGGGCATCTCGATCCCGAGCATGATCGACAGCTGGGGCAACGCCGAGCGGTTCTTCGCCCGCGTCGGCCCCATCACCTTCCCCGAGCCGGGGGAGCTCCTCTACCTGACCGCGCTCACGATCGGGCTCGTGCTCTGCGGCACGCTGCTCGCCGCGGTCATCTCGGTGCCCGTCGCCTACCTCGCCGCGTCGAACACGACGCCGGGCCGGGGCTGGCAGGCGTTCGGCCGCTTCGTCACGGTGCTGACCCGTGCGATCCCCGACGTCGTGCTCGCGATGGTCTTCGTGCTCATGTTCTCGCTCGGTTCGCTGCCGGGCATCCTGGCGATCGGCATCCATTCGATCGGCATGATCGCCAAGCTCTTCGCCGACGCCATCGAGCAGATCGACGAGGGCCCGCGCCGCGCCATCCGCGCCGCCGGTGGTTCGAAGCTGCAGGAGTTCACGAGCGGCATCCTGCCGCAGGTGCTCCCGTCGTGGGTCGCGACCGTGCTGCACCGCAACGACATCAACCTGCGCGGTTCGGTCGTGCTCGGCTACGTCGGCGTCGTCGGCCTCGGCATGGAGATGTCGTTCGCATTCAAGTCGCTGAACTACTCCGAGGGCCTCGGTATCGCGCTCGTGATGTTCGCGCTCTGCGTCGTGATGGAGATCGTCTCGAGCGTCGTGCGGCAGGCCATGCTCGGCGGCACGCCGACGGGGCGCGGCCTCGGCGACCGGGTCGTGCGCTTCGCCGGTCGAGTAGGCGCGCAGCGCCGTATCGAGACCTCGTCGGCGGGTCTCGACACGCCTCTTTCGTCGGCTACTCGACCGGCGGGATCGTCGGCTCCTCGCCCGGCGGAGCTCGAGGCGGCGCTCCGCCGCCCGTGGGACGCCGTGCGGATCCGCAACACCGTCTGGGGCTGGGTCGCGCTCGCCGTCGTCGTCGGCAGCGTGCTCGTCTGCAACATCCAGTGGGGCGACCTCGTCACGTTCTGGGCGAAGGTCCCCGCGATCGCCGTGCAGTTCTGGCCGCCCAGCTTCGGCAACTACGACGCCGCCACCATGTTCGGCGCGATGGCGCAGACCATCGGCATCGCGCTCGCCGCGACCCTGCTCGCCTTCGTCGTCTCGGTGTTCGTCGGTTCGCTCGCCGCCCGCAACGTCGCCCCGAACGGCACCGTGCGCACCTCGATGCGGCTCCTGCTCGTGGTCATCCGCGGCATCCCCGAGGTGATCCTCGCGATCGTGCTCATCGTCATCACCGGCCTCGGCAGCCAGGCGGGCACGCTCGCCCTCGCGTTCGGAGGCATCGGCCTGCTCGGCAAGCTCATCGCCGACTCGTTCGAAGAGGTGAAGTCGGGGCCCGAGCGCGCGCTTCACGCCACCGGCGCGAGCCGCGGCCAGGTCTACGCGTCGGCGACGCTGCCGCAGGGCACGCGGGCGCTCATCGGCCACAGCTTCTACCTGCTCGACACCAACATCCGTGCGGCGACGATCCTCGGCATCGTGGGCGGCGGCGGCATCGGCTACTACCTGCTGAACGCCGGCCAGGGCTCGAACTACGCGGTCGTGACCGCGATCGTGCTCATGATCCTCGTCACCGTGCTCATCGTCGAGGGCATCGCGATGTGGATGCGGCGGGTGTTCCGGTGAGCGCCGTGGCAGGCGCGGCGGGCTTCGACGTCGCCGTCGTCGGTTCGGGGATCGTCGGCCTGGGGGCCGCACTCGCCGCGCATCGTCGCGGGCAGCGGGTGGTGGTGATCGAGCGGGGAAGCGAGCCGTCCGGGGCATCCGTGCGCAACTTCGGTCACCTGTGCTTCACCCCGCAGGCCGGGCTCGCCCGCGAGTTCGCGCTCACCTCTCGTGAACTGTGGCTCGGGCTCGCCCTCGATGCCGGCGTGTGGCTGCGCGAGTCGGGCACCCTCGTGGCCGCTCGCCGCGACGACGAGTTCGCCGTGCTCCGCGATCTTGCGGGCACGCGCGGCGACGAGGTCGAGCTGCTCACGGCGGTCGAGGCCGAAGCGCGGATGCCGCTCGCCCCGGGCACGGCCATCGGCGGCGCGTTCCTCCCGCGCGACCTGCAGGCGAACCCCCGTCAGGCCGTCGCCGCACTCGCCGCGCACCTCGAACGGGAGGGCGTGGAGTTCCGCCGTCGCACCACGGTCGGCGCCGTGCGCCCCGGCCGGGTCGAGACGAGCCGCGGCCCGATCGACGTCGGCCGAGTCGTCGTGGCGGTGAACCACGACATCGACCTGCTCTACCCCGAGGTCGCCGAACGCCACGGCATCGTGCGGTGCTCGCTCGACATGATGCGGGTCTCCGCCGAACTGCGGATGCCGCTGGCCGCGCCGCTCCTCACCGGGTGGTCGCTCGTGCGCTACGGCGCCTTCTCGGCGACGCCGGCGGCCGCGGCGCTCCGCGCGCGGCTGCACGCCGAGCGGCCCGACCTCGCAGCGCTCGACCTGAACCAGATGTACACGCGGCTTCCCGACGGCACCCTCATCGTGGGCGACACCCACTCCCGGGGCGCCACCGTCGCTCCCTTCCAGCCCGAGTTCGCCTTCGAGTCGATGCTCGACGAGACCCGCCTGCTCTTCGGCATCGACGAGCTGCGCGTCGTCGAACGGTGGCAGGGCGTCTACGCGAGCGGGCCCGACGACTTCCTCATCGAGGAGGTCGAACCCGGCGTGCACCTCGCAAGCGCGACCACCGGCATCGGCATGACGACGGGCCTCGGGCTGTCGGAGCACGTCGTCGCCGGGTTCTCCGGCGACGTCACGATCACCGCCGACGAGCCGGGCTTCGCCTCGGCACCCACGATCACCCTGCAGAAAGGCGCATCATGACCGCGAACACCTCCGTCGACCTCTCCGACGATCAACTCGCCGAGCGCGACGAGCTGGCCGAACTCGCCGAGAACGGTGCGGATGACGCACGTGCGCTCGCCGCCGAGGAGCTCGAGGAACAGGTCGAAGAGTTCGAGGACGACGACTTCGACGACGACGAGGAGTCCGGTGACATCGAGCTGATCGTGCTCGACATGGCCGGCACCACCGTCGCCGACGACGGAGTCGTCGAGCGGGCGTTCGCCCTGGCCGCCGAGCGCAGCGGCATCGCCACCGGGGATGCCTTCGACGCCGCGCTGCAGTACGTGCGCGACACGATGGGCCAGTCGAAGATCGAGGTGTTCCGCGTGCTCGCCGATGGCGACGAAGACGCCGCGCAACGGGGCAACGCCGCCTTCGAGGGCGCGTACGCCGAGCTCGTCGCGAGCGAGGGCGTCGCCGAGATCGCGGGTGCGGCCGGCGTCATCAGGGAGCTGCGGGGTGCCGGGGCATCTGTCGTGCTCACGACCGGGTTCTCGCCCGAGACGCGCACCGCGATCATCGACGCGCTCGGCTGGCACGACCTGGCCGACCTGCTGCTGTCGCCGGCCGATGCCGGTCGCGGTCGCCCGCACCCCGACATGCCGCTCACCGCGCTGCTGCGCACGGGGGCGAGCGCGGTCGACGCGATGGTCGTCGTCGGCGACACCGTGAGCGACATCGCATCGGGCGTCAACGCGGGCGCCGGGTTCGTGGTCGGCGTCCTGAGCGGCGCCCACGACCGCGACGCCCTCGAGGCGGCCGGCGCCGACGCCGTCATCGAGTCCATCGTCGAGCTGCCCGCGCTGCTCGGCCTCCGCGGCGAGTAGCGCCATGTCGATGCACACCGTCGTGCGGGTCGGCGACCTCGACGTCATCGTCAAGCCCTCACCGGTCGCCATGGTCTGGTACGAACCCGGGCGCCCGCACGAGGCGCTCGCGGCGCCAGGCGTGCGGCTCGCGCCGGGGGAGGCGCTCGTCGAGGTCGAACTCGCGACCGTCTGCGGTTCCGACGTGCACACCGTCAGCGGCCACCGCTCGGCCCCCGCGCCGCTCGTGCTCGGGCACGAGCAGGTCGGCCGCGTCGTCGCCGTCGGCGACGGCGCCGTGCGGGCCGACGGGTCGCCGCTCGAACTCGGCGACCGCGTCGTCTGGTCGGTCACCGTCAGCTGCGGCGACTGCGACCGATGCCGCAGGGGGCTCACGCAGAAGTGCCGCACGCTCGCGAAGTACGGGCACGAGCGCGTGCACCGCGGCTGGGAGCTGTCTGGCGGGTTCGCCACGCACGTGCAGCTGCGCGAGGGCACCGCGACCGTGCGCGTCAGCGAGTCGCTGCCGGCGGCCATCGCGGCGCCCGCCTCGTGCGCGACGGCGACCGCGGTCGCCGCCCTCGACGCCGCCGAGGCGAAGGTCGAGCTCGACGGCGCCCTCGTGCTCGTCACCGGGGCCGGCATGATCGGACTCTCCGTCGCCGCGATGGCCGTCGAGGCCGGCGCCGAGGTCGTCGTCGCCGATCCGGATGCCTCGCGGCGGGCGTTCGCCCGACGGCTCGGCGTCGTCACGGCCGACCCGCTCGCGCGGGGCGCCGCACCCGAACGACTCGACACCGTGCTCGCCGGCTTCGCCGAGCGGGGCCTGCCGGAGGTGCTCGTCGCGATCGAGGCATCCGGAAGCGCTGCGGCGGTGCGCACCGTGCTCGACGTCGTCGGAGTCGGCGGTGTCGCCGTGCTCGTCGGCAGCGTCTCACCGGGTTCCGAGGTCACACTCGACCCCGAGACGATCGTGCGCCGACTCGCCACCGTGACCGGCGTGCACAACTACACGGCGGGTCAGCTCGAGCGTGCGGTCGGGTTCCTCGAGCGGTCGTGGCAGTCGCTGCCGTTCGACGAACTCGTGGGTGTGACACATCCGCTCGCCGAACTCGACCTCGCGCTCGAGGAGGCCGCGACCGGCCTGCACGTGCGCGTCGGGGTCGCGCCGGGACGTCGGCCCATCTGATCCGGAAATCTGGAGACCTGAGGAGCAGGGAGACGTAGGCTGATCGAATCATGCGCGTCATCAGCTACAACCTTCGCAAGCACCGGGCGAGCGGTGAACTCGTCGGGCTCGTCGAGCGCTATGCGCCCGACATCCTGTGCCTGCAGGAGTGCGACACGCAAGACCTGCCGCAGCAGATCCACGACCTGCAGCTCGCCGACGCGACCCAGCGCAACCGGCTGGGCCTCGCGCTCTACTACGACGCCGAGCGGTTCCGGGCCGTGCGCATCCAGGCGTTCGCGCTCAAGAAGTCGCTGCACGACCGGCTGCTGCAGCCCGCGCACGAGCGCCTCATCGGCGTGCGCCTCTACGACAACGAGGCGCAGCGCGAGCTGATCGTCGCCTCGTTCCATGCCGCGCCGCTGACCGCGCTGAATTCGCTGCGGCGGCACCAGATCAAGTCGGCGCTCGGCGAGCTGCAGTTCCTCGGTCCGGGTCTGCCGACGCTCATGGTCGGCGACTACAACTACCCGATCTTCAAGGAGAACCTCGGCGAGAAGGTGCGCGACTCGGGCTACGACCTGACGCTCAGCGACAAGCGCACCTACACGAGGTACAAGTTCTTCCGCGGGCACTTCGACCTCGCGACGTCGGTCGGGCTCGACATCGCCGGCGTCGAGACGCTCGCGCGCGGGTCGTCCGACCACATGCCGATCCTCGTCGACGCCGACTACAGCGTCGCGGTGCCGGCGAGCGCCTCGTGATCGGTCGCGAGCTCGCCCTCGCGCTGCGGGAGGCCGGGCTCGCGTGGGACCCGGAGTCGGGCGACCGGTTCCAGCTCCACGTGCCCGGCGCCGTCGAGTCCGAGATCGAGGCCGACGTCTTCACGGTCAGCGAGATGACGATCGAGCCGCAGGAGTTTCCGACCGACACGATCCTCGGCTTCAACGGCACGACCGAATGGGCGCTCGACTCGGTGTCCGTCGGCGACGCGGTGTGGCTGCCGCGCGAAGACCAGCTGCGGGAACTGCTGCGCGGGGCGTTCCGCGCGCTGCGACGTCTCGACGACGCGTTCGAGGTCGAGATCGAGCTCGGCGGCGAGACGCGCCGCTTCGAGCATCCCGACGTGGCCGAGGCGTACGGACTCGCCCTGCTCGAGCTGATCGGGCGATCACGATGACGGATGCCCCGGCGCCCGTGCCGGCTCATTCGTCGCCGTCGTCGGCCGTGCTGCAGGCGCTCGCCGCTGCCGGTTCTGCCGCAGCGGCGGAACTCGGCAGGCACAGCGCTCGCGACGAGGCGCTCGCCGAGTACGTGCCCGAGCGGCGCACCCTCGGCATCCCGCGCGCGGCGCGGATGACGCCGATCGGCCGGGTGTGGCGCCTGGGGGTGCTGCTCGTCGACGCCGACGGGCAGCTCTTCGCGACGGGCCGGGTCGTGCGCGCCGAACGCCCCGTGAGGCGCAGCACCCCGGCCGCGGCGATCGCCGAGCAGCGCGCCTACGCCGCAGCCGCCGTGAAGGGCGGCTTCGCCGAGGGTGAGACCGTGAACTTCGGCGCCGTGCCGGTCGACCCGGCCGAGCTCGTGCGCGCAGGGGCATCCGGACCGCTCGTGGTGGTCGACGACGAACTGTTCGTGCGCTGGAGCCCGTCGCTGCCCGATTCGCTCACTCCGCTCGACCGCTACCTCGCCGACCGGGTCGAGCTGCTCGCGAACCCGCCGTCGGGTGCGTGAGTGCCGCCTTTCAGAGTTTCGCGCTGATGGGCGGTTCCTGTCGCCGTCGCGATTCCGCCCCGCGCTCACGATCCCGGCGGCGGCCCCGACGACCGGCGGACGATGAGTTCGTGCGTGGTGGAGATCGTGCGCGGCTCGTCGCCTGCCGCGCGGACGATGAGGGCGACGGCGTGGCGTCCCATGTCGAACATGGGGATGCGCGCGGTCGTGAGCGCGGGAGCCACGTCTGCGGCGACGGAGATGTCGTCGAATCCGACGACGGATCGATCCTCGGGGACCCGGATCTCGTGCTGGCGCAGCTCGCGGAGGATGCCGATCGCCATCGCGTCGTTCAGTCCGACGATCGCGGTGACATCGGTGTCGAGCAGCTCGCGAGCGCCGGCGATGCCGCCCTCGCGGGTGAATTCGTGGGACACGACGGTCAGCTCCACGTCGGCGAGGCGCGTGCCTTCGCGGAGCCCCGCGATGCGATCGGCGACCGTGTTCAGGTCGAGCGGCCCGGCGACGACGCCGATCCGGCGGTGGCCGAGCTCGGCCAGGTGCCTTCCCACCGAGACACCCGCGCCGTGGTTGTCGGGAAGCACGGAGTCCACCGGGAGGTGGTGGCGCCCGATGACCGCGACTCGGCCGCCCGCGAGCGTGAAGTCGGTGAGTACCTGCGCCATCGGTCGTTCCCGGGCGAAGTCGGAGTAGCCCGAGCCGGCGATGATGATCGACCCCACGCGCTGGTGCAGCAGAGCCTTCACCTGAGCGAGTTCGCTGGCGGGAGTGCGCTCGGCCTGGGCGATCTGGACGGACCGGGCCTCCAGCGTCGCGCTGCGGATCACGCCGCTGGCTATGTCGGCGAAGTACGGATCGCCGATCTCGTGCACGACGAGACCGATCGTCGGCACGAGCCCGCCCGCGAGGCCCCGGGCGTGCAGGTTGGGCTCGTAGCCGAGGCGCTCGGCGACGCGGAGGACGTGGGCGGCGCCTTCGGGCGAAATACCCGGGCTGCCGGTCATGGCGCGCGACGCGCTCGCCAGGGAGACCCCCGCAGCATTGGCCACGTCTATCAGCCGCGGCGCGCCTGCACGCTTCACGTAACCCCCTCCGTGGAGCGAACCGAAGCAGTGATGCGCTGCGGGTTGCTCTCGCTCTTTCCTCCAACTATAGTGACGAAAGCGCTTACGCAAGCGCTTTCGCTACGATGACGTAGGAGGCTCGGATGACCGCACCACTTCACGGTCGAAAGATCGCCGCGGCGATTGCCATGGCATCGATTGCCGCAATCGTACTTTCGGCTTGCTCCGGAGGGAGTGAGCAGCCGGAAGGGGGAGGTTCCGAGGACCCGATCGTCATCGGAATCTCGTTGCCGCTCACGGGTGACTTCTCCGAGCCGGGCAAGGGGGTGGAGCGAGGCTATGAGGCCTGGCGCGACATCGTCAACGAGAGCGGTGGCCTTCTCGGCCGTCAGGTCGAGCTGAAGATCCTCGACGACCAGTCGAACGCCGACCGTGTGGTCTCCGACTACGAGTCGCTGATCGCGCAGGACGGCGTCGATCTCGTCTTCGGACCGTTCTCGACCCGCCTCGTCGTCCCGTCGGCGCGGGTCGCCCAGGAGTACGGAATGCTGTTCGTCGAGCCTGCCGGCGCTGCCGCCGAGGTCTTCGAGCAGGGCTTCGACAACCTCTTCTATGCTGCGCCGGCCGTGGCCGACGACCACTACAACAACCTCGCCGACTACCTGCTCGCACTTCCCGAGACGGAGCGCCCCGAGACGGTCGCCGTCGCGGCGATGGACGACCCGTTCGCACAGGGCACGGCGTACGGGCTTCGAGACAAGCTCGAGGCAGGCGGCGTCGAGGTCCTGGTCGACGAGGTCTACCCCCCGAACACGACGGACTTCTCCACCATCGCGGCGAAGATCGCCCAGTCCGACGCCGACATGGTGATCGGCGGGACGCAGTATCAGGATGCCGTCAACCTGATCATCGCGCTGCAGCAGCTCGACTATCAGCCCGAGCTCGCCGCGTTCTCCACTGCGCCGACCAACCCGGAGTTCGCCGCCGCCATCGGAAACGCGACCGAGGGCATCCT
This sequence comes from Agromyces cerinus, assembly GCF_016907835.1. NCBI lineage: Bacteria > Bacillati > Actinomycetota > Actinomycetes > Micrococcales > Microbacteriaceae > Agromyces > Agromyces cerinus. The sequence goes on from NZ_JAFBCT010000001.1 coordinate 3,765,299, forward strand.
CGCGCCGACCGGATACTCGCCGACGTCGGAGTTCCCGAGCAACGTCGAATTCGTCGAGAAGTACACCGAGATGCACGGCAATCCGCCGGCGGAGGATGAGGCGAACGCCTACACGACCGGCCAGGTCGTCGCCGCCGCGGTGGAAGCCGTCGGCTGCGCCGAACAGGGCGAGTGCCAGCAGCAACTCATCGACTGGCTGCACGACAACACTGTCGACACGGTCGTCGGACCGCTCAGCTGGGACGAGACAGGCAAGCCCAATGGCGCTCACCTCATCCAGCAGTGGATCGACGGCGAGATCCTGATCGTCCTCCCCGAGGACGTCAAGGAAGGGGACTTCCTCTTCCCGAAGCCGACCTGGTGACCGGCGCATCGTGAGTGGATCCCTCCTGCTGCAAAGCGTGATCCTCGGCGTGCTGCTGGGAGGGCTCTACGCCCTCCTGGCAGCGGGCCTCACGCTCTACTTCGGCATCATGCGCGTCGTCATGATCGCGCACTCGGCCTTCCTCATCCTCGCCGCCTACCTCGCATGGTGGTTCAACCGCGAGACCGGCATCGACCCGCTCGTGTCGCTCATCGTCACCGTGCCCCTGTTCTTCGTCGCCGGTCTCCTGACGCAGCGACTGCTGGTCTCGAGGCTCAAGCCCCTCACCCTGACCATGATGTCGGTGCTCCTCACGTTCGCTGTCGCCCTCGTGATCGAGGGAGGGCTGGGGTTCATCTTCTCGGGAACCCAGCGGCGCATCCCCCTGCCCTACGCGAGCGAGAGCCTCAACTTCTTCGGCGCGCAGGTGCCGGTCGTCAAGCTCATCGCCTTCGGACTGGCGGCGCTGTCGCTCGCACTGCTCTTCGTCGTCCTGAAGTACACGCGATTCGGACAGGCCCTGCGGGCGACCATCCAGCATCCGGAGGCTGCGCGGCTCGTCGGGATCAACACCGAGCGCGTCGCGGGGTACGGCTTCGGCCTCGGTCTCGCAACTGCCGCGATCGGTGGCACCGCACTCTCGCTCGACGCCACGATCTACCCTTCGTTGCACTGGCACTGGATCGGGCCCCTGATGGCGATCATCGTCGTCGGCGGTCTCGGCAGCATCCCCGGCGCCGCGATCGCGGCTCTCGTCCTCGGCGTCGCGCAGAGCCTGCTTCAGCTTCCTCTGGGGTCGACGTGGGCGCAGACGGTCTTCTACGTCGCGCTGTTCCTCACCCTCATGTTCCGCCCGCAAGGATTCTTCGGAGGTCGACTTGCCCAGCGCTTCTAGCTCAGGCCCCGTGATCACCGAAACGGTCGTGATCCCACCATCCGCCCCCGTGCGACCCACCTGGTCACGGTGGGTGAGCGTCGCGCTCCTGCTCGTCGGAGCAGCCCTCGTCCTGGCATTCCCCTCGATCGCACCGAATCCGTACATCCTGTCCGCGGGCGTCGTGATCCTCAACTACGCCGTGCTGTCGACGGGTTGGAACTTCATGGGAGGGTTCACGGGCTACATCTCCCTCGGGCACGCCGCCTACTTCGGGCTGGGTGCCTACGGGACCGCGCTGGCGATCAAGTACCTGGCACTTCCGAGCTTCGTCGCCTGGATCGTCGCGTCGCTGCTGGTCGCGATCATCGCGATTCCGATCGGCATCGCGGCCTTGCGAGTGCGGGGCGCATCATTCGTGATCGTGTCGATCGCGTTCGTGCTCATCATGCTCCTGGTGTTCCAGGGCTGGCGTGAGGTCACGGGCGGCTCTGACGGCCTGAACGTTCCGCGCCCATTCCCCGACCTTCTTCGGCCGGAGCATCATCGCGTCTTCTACTACCTGTTCGCTGCACTCCTCGCCCTGGCTCTCGTCGTCTGGTGGATCATCGATCGCTCGAAGTTCGGGACCGCGCTCAAGTCGATTCGCGAGGACGAGGACAAGGCTCAGTCGCTCGGCGTTCCGACGACGCGTTACAAGCTGATCGCCTACGTCTTGTCAGCGGTCTTCGTGGCGCTCGGCGGAGGACTCTATGCACTGTGGTTCGGCGATCTGGATCCGATCTTCCAGTTCTCCATCCTGATCGGCTCGTACATGGTGCTCATGGCGCTGCTCGGAGGCGTGCGGAATCTGTTCGGGCCGTTGCTGGGTGCCGTGGTCGTGGGCCTCGCGCTCGAGTACTTCAAACTCGAGTTCGGCGAAACGCAGTTCCACCTGGTCGCGACCGGACTCCTGCTCGGCATCGTCGTCCTCTTCATGCCGGATGGGATCATCCCGGCCGTGAAGGGATTGTTCACGCGGTCGTCCTCGCAGGCCTCGATCCGCGAGGTCACCGCCGCAGAACTGCTCGATCAGAATCGCGCTCGCAGCGCGAAGCAGGAGTCCCGAACCCCCGACGCGTCCGGAGAGGAGACGTCATGAACGCCCGTCAAGAAGACCAGGCGGCCACGAAAGGCAACCTGCGCACCATCGAGATGACCAAGTCCTTTGGAGGCGTCACCGCCGTCGATGGCGCGTCGGTGGAGTTCCAGGAGGGGAAGGTCAATGGCCTGATCGGACCCAACGGCTCCGGTAAGACCACCTTCTTCAACTGCGTGACGGGCATGATCAAGCCTGATGCGGGAATCGTCACGTATCGCGGCCGTGCCATCACGCGTCAGTCGCCCGATCGCATCGCGCGCGCCGGGATCGGACGCAGCTTCCAGCTGTGCAGGATCTTTCCCCGCATGACGGTCATGGAGAACCTGCTCGTCGCGGTGCGCCACACGAACATCGCGCGCCAACTCCACTCCGCCCATGATCCGGAGGAGCTCGAACGGGCGAGGGGATGGCTGCGGCGAGTCGGCATCGATCACCTCGAGCATGCCGAAGCGCGCAACCTCAGCTATGGCCAGCAGAAGCTGCTCGAGCTGGCGGGCGTCCTGATGGGCGATCCCGACACGATCATGCTCGACGAGCCCGCGGGAGGCGTCAACCCCGCGCTCATCGGGCGCATCTCGACCCTCGTGCGTGAGCTCAACGCCGAGGGCAAGACCTTCATCATCGTCGAGCACAACATGGAGATGGTCATGAGCCTGTGCGATCACCTCGTGGTGTTCGACCGCGGTCGTCCGATCGCAGAAGGCGCACCCGCGATCATCCAGCGCGACCCGCGAGTCCTGGAGGCCTACCTTGGAGTCTGAGTCGAAGAACCTTCTCGAACTGCGGGACATCGAGGCGGGCTACGGCCGCGCCGCGCTCGTCCTGCGCGGGTTGACAGTCGAAGTGCCCCCTGCCTCGGTCGTCTGTCTCGTCGGCCCGAACGGCGCCGGCAAGTCGACGGTGCTGAAGGTGGCCAGCGGCATGCTGATCCCCCGGTCGGGAAGCATCCGCATCGATGGGCAGGATGTCACGGGTGACGGGCCGCAGACCATGCTGCAGAATGGGCTGGCCCACGTCCTTCAGGGGCACAGCGTGTTCCGAGAGATGACCGTCGGCGAGAACGTCATGCTGGGGGCGTTCACGGTCAAGGACCCGATCGTCGTGCAGGAGCGCGTCGAGTTCGTCCAGAATCTGTTCCCCATCGTGGGGGAACGATGGAAGCAGCTCGCAGGACTCCTCTCGGGAGGCCAGCAGAAGCAGGTCGAGTTCGCCCGATCACTCATGGTGAGCCCGAAGGTCGTGCTGCTCGACGAGCCGTCGATGGGCCTCGACCCGAAGACGACGGCGAAGGTCTTCGAGCAGGTCGCTCGCATGCGTGATGCCGGTACGGCCGTGCTCCTCGTCGAGCAGAACGCACGCCGGGCACTGGAGACGGCCGACATCGGCTGCGTCCTCGACCTCGGCCGCGTGCACATCTCAGGCCCGGCGCCCCAGCTGCTCGCGGATCCGAATCTCGCCGATCTCTACCTGGGCGGTCAGCCCTCAGCCCGCAGCGACGTCACCGAGCAGCCCGGCGCGGCGCTGTAGCGCCCCCGAACATCAATTCACGACGGAAGAACGGAACGACATGTCAGTCCCATCCACAGCCTCGACCGAGGCATCCCTTCCCGAGACGCGCGAGATCGGCGTCATCATGAACGGCGTCTCGGGCCGCATGGGCTACCGTCAGCACCTCGTGCGCTCGATCCTCGCGATTCGCGACCAGGGTGGCATCGAGCTCCCCGACGGCACGAAGGTCACGGTCAGGCCGCTGCTCGTCGGCCGTAGCCCGGGGAAGCTCGCCGAACTCGCCGCCAAGCATGGCATCGAGGACTACACGACGGATCTGGATGCCGCGCTGGCCGACCCGCGCTGGGAGATCTATGCCGACTTCCTGGTGACCAAGGCTCGAGCCACCGCGTTGCGCAAGGCGATCGCCGCCGGCAAGACCATCTATACCGAGAAGCCCACGGCCGAATCCGTCGACGAGTCGCTCGAGCTCGCGCGTCTTGCCCGCGAGGCCGGCGTGAAGACCGGCGTCGTGCACGACAAGCTCTACCTGCCGGGCCTGCAGAAGCTCAAGCGCCTCATCGACTCCGGCTTCTTCGGCCGCATCCTGAGCGTGCGCGGCGAGTTCGGCTACTGGGTCTTCGAGGGCGACTGGCAGCCCGCCCAGCGCCCCAGCTGGAACTACCGTGCCGAAGACGGCGGCGGCATCATCGTCGACATGTTCCCGCACTGGAACTACGTGCTCGAGAACCTGTTCGGCAAGGTCGAGACCGTCTACGCGCAGGCATCGACGCACATTCCGACCCGCTGGGACGAGAACGGCGAGCCGTACGAGGCCACCGCCGAGGATGCGGCATACGGCATCTTCGAGCTGGAGGGCGGCACGATCGCGCAGATCAACTCGTCGTGGACCGTGCGGGTCAACCGTGACGAGCTCGTCGAGTTCCACGTGGACGGCACGCTCGGGTCGGCGGTCGTCGGGCTGTTCGGCGCGAAGATCCAGCATCGCAACGCCACCCCGAAGCCGGTGTGGAACCCCGACCTCGCCGACGATCACGACTACGACGCGGACTGGGCGAACGTCCCCACCAACGACGTCTTCCAGAACGGGTTCCGCCAGCAATGGGAGGAGTTCCTCATGTCCTACGTCCTGGGCACCGACTACGAGTTCGACCTGCTCGCCGGCGCCCGCGGTGTACAGCTGGCCGAAGCCGGCCTGCAGTCGGCGCGTGAGGGACGCAAGGTCGAGCTGACCGTGCTCTCGCTGGATTGACGCGCATGACGAACCTCACGCTGATCTCCTCCAACGGCGCGACCTCCGCGGTCCCTCTCGCGGAGGCCCCCGGGCACACCAAGCCCACGGGCGCACTGCGGAGCCGCGTCGCGTATGCCGCGGCACACGTCGTGCCACGGGTCTTCGCCGACAACACTCCGGGCCGGCCCGCTGACGTGGACTGGGACGCCACACTCGCGTTCCGTCGGCACGTGTACTCGTGGGGCCTTGGCGTCGCGGATGCGATGGACACCGCGCAGCGGAACATGGGATTGGATGCCGCGGCTACCCGCGAGCTGATCTCGCGCTCCGCGCAGGTCGCGCGTGAGGAGGGCGGCTCGGTCGTCGTCGGGGTCAACACCGACCACATCGACGACGAGCGGATCTCGGTGAGCGCCGTGATCGACGCTTACAAGACGCAACTGCACTTCACCGAGGAACAGGGCGCCGGGCCGGTGCTGATGGCATCGCGCCACCTCGCACGTGCAGCGCAGTCGGCCGACGACTACCGCCGGGTGTACCGCGGCGTGCTCGCTTCGGCCACCACGCCGGTCGTCCTGCACTGGCTCGGCACCGCATTCGACCCGCTGCTCGAGGGCTACTTCGGTTCGTCCGATCGGCGCGTCGCGGCGGATGTGCTTCTCGAGATCATCGGGGAGAACGCCGACAAGATCTCGGGCGTGAAGATGAGCCTGCTGGATGCTGCATCCGAAGTGTCGGTGCGCGAGCGTCTCCCCGAGGGCGTGCGCATGTTCACGGGCGACGACTTCAACTACGTGGGCCTCATCGGCGGCTCGGACGTGCCCGATGCACCACAGCCCGAGCGCGACCCCGCCTCGCCCCGACAGCATTCCGATGCATTGCTCGGCGCATTCGCCGCCCTCACCACGGTCGCCTCGGCGGCGATCCAGGCGTTGGACGCAGGCGACTCGGACCGCTACCTCGCCATTCTCGGTCCCACCGAGGAACTCAGCCGACAGATCTTCGCCGCACCGACGTTCTACTACAAGACCGGTGTCGCTTTCGTTTCGTGGCTCAACGGCCACCAGGCCGCGTTCCAGATGGTCAACGGTCTGCACTCCGCACGGAGCCTGCCGCACCTCTCGCGCATCGTCGAACTCGCCAATGCCACGGGTGCGCTCGAGCGGCCGGAACTCGCGGCCGCCCGCTGGCACGGGATGCTGCGCTGCAACGGAGTCGACACCCCGGGGGCATCCGCATGAGCGCATCCCACGACGGCGCCGTCGACCCGCGCCTGTCGATCAATCAGGCCACCATCAAGCACGCCGATCTCCCGACCGCCCTCCGTGTGACGGCCGAGGCCGGGGTGCAGGCGATCGGCCTGTGGCGCGAGCCGGTGCAGGAGGTCGGCCTCGCCACGGCGGCATCCATGCTGTCCGACTCCGGGCTGCGTTTCACGACCCACTGCCGGTCGGGGTTCTTCACGATGCCAGAGGGGCCGGCGCGTCGTGCGTCGCTCGCCGACAACCGAGTCGCGATCGAGGAGGCCGCGACCCTGGCGGCGGCCGGTGCCGAGGGGTCGACGGCGATTCTCGTGCTGGTCGCGGGTGGGCTGCCCGACGGCTCGCGTGACCTCGCCGGCGCGCGCGAGCGGGTGCGCGACGCGATCGGCGAACTGGTGCCCGATGCCGCCGCCGCCGGTGTCACGCTCGCGATCGAGCCGCTGCATCCCATGTACGCGACCGACCGCTGCGTCGTGTCGACCCTCGGCCAGGCGCTCGACATCGCCGCCGACTTCGATCCGCGCGTGGTGGGTGCCACCGTCGACACCTTCCACATCTTCTGGGATCCCGACGTGCTCGCGCAGATCAGCCGGGCGGGACGCGAGGGGCGAATCGCCACGTACCAGGTCTGCGATTGGAAGACGCCGCTTCCGGCGGACGTGCTGTTGAGCCGGCACTATCCCGGTGACGGCGTCATCGACCTGAGCACCTTGACGGCGGCAGTCATCGCGACGGGGTACGACCGCGACATCGAGGTCGAGATCTTCAACGCCGACATCTGGGCGGCCGACGCGGCGTCCGTCGTGCGCCGCACGGCGGACGCCTTCGCCACGACCATCTCGCCTTCACTGGCACGTGCCGGCGGCTCGGCCCGAGCCGACTGATGGCCCGCGCGTGCGTGGGAACCCGAGCCGGCGCCGGATGTCGCTGACATCGATCGTGTTCGCGCCCGACAGCTTCAAGGGCTCGATAGCGGCCGCCGATGCCGCCGCCGCGCTCGCCGCGGGCTGGGCGTCGGTCCTCCCAGCCGATCGCGTGATGCTCCGGCCCATGGCGGACGGCGGAGAAGGAACCGTGGATGCGTTCGCCGCGGCGGTCGACGGTGCGATCCGGGTGCCGGTCGTCGTGACGGGCCCGGACGGGAGGGCGACCGCCGCCTCATGGCTCCTGCTACCGGCGACGCCGGATGCGCCGGGCGGTACCGCGGTCGTCGAGCTGGCGTCGACGAGCGGGATCGAGATGCTGGGCATCCGGCGGGCTGGCATGGACGCCCACACCCTCGGCTTCGGCCAGGCGATTCGTGCGGCGCTCGGCTCGGGGGCGTCGCGCGTCGTCCTCGGCATCGGTTCGAGCGCCTCGACCGATGGCGGTACAGGGCTCCTCACGGCGCTCGGTGCCCGGTTCACCGATGCGGCGGGTGATGCCATCGTCCAAGGCGCCCGAGGCCTGGCGGACGTGGTTGCGGTCGATCTGAGCGGCCTCCTGCCGCTGCCGGCCGCAGGTGCGATCGTCCTCAGCGACGTGACGAATCCTCTCCTCGGCGAGCGCGGCGCGGCCGCCGTGTTCGGCCCGCAGAAGGGGCTGGATTCCGGCGAGGTCGTGCGCGCCGATGCGGGACTCGCGCGCCTCGCCGCACTCCTGCCTGCAGACCCCTTCGCCGAGGGAGCGGGTGCGGCGGGTGGCGCCGGGTTCGGGCTGCTCGCATGGGGAGCGCGGCTCGTCGCGGGCTCGGCGGAGGTCGGAGGACTCGTCGGCCTGCACACGGCCCTGGCCGACGCATCCTTCGTCGTCACGGGGGAGGGCTCGTTCGATCGTCAGTCCGCCGCCGGCAAGGTGCCGTCGCACGTCGCGGCATCCGCCCGTGCAGCAGGTGCCACGGCCCTCCTCGTCGCTGGTCGCATCACCCCGGACGCGGATACCTCGTCGTTCGCGGCATCCGTCTCGCTCTCCGAGCTCGCTGGTTCCACCTCGGCCGCGCTCGCCGAACCGGCGCGATGGCTGCACGCCGCGGGCGCTTCGCTTGCGAGGTCGCTCGCCGCCCGCTGATCGCACGCGCGAAGGCGGCGATCCTTGCCACTTTCACTCTCTTCGTTGTAGGTTGACGAAAGCGGTTACGTAAGCGCTTTCGTAGCCGCGTGCACAACTGTCTCACATCTCGTCCGTTGCAGTGCCGCCCGGGCGAGTGGCACGACATCACATCGGCACGCCACCGACGACGACGTTGAGAGGTCTCTGATGCACGAACGAACCATGCGATGGACAGACATGAGCAGGCCGTCGAAAGCCAAACGCTCCGGATCGGCAGGTGCGCGACGGGCCGTCGCAGTCGTCGCAGCGATGGCCGTCTTCAGTTCCGTGCTGACCGGCGGCCCAGCCTCGGCAGCGGAGCCGTTCACCGAAGTGCTCGACTTCGAGCAGTACGAGCGCACCGCGCTCCACGGTCAGGACGGTTGGACGGCATCCGGTGCACCACGAGTGATCGCGGATCCGCTCAACGGGAACAATCAGGTTCTCGAGTCCGTCGGCGGGACGCAGCAGGCGTATCGAGCCATCCCCCCGATCGCCGAAGGCGCCACCGGAACCCTCTTCTTCCGCTTCATGCGCACCGGCAGCGTGGACACCTCGTTCGGGCTCACCGACGTGGACGCGCCGACGGACTACCCGAACAGCCGGGCGTACATCAACAACCAGAACAGCGACGTCATGCTCGTCCGCGACGCGGGCGCCTTCAAGCCCGTCGGAGCCTGGTCGCGCGACACGTGGCAGTGCGTCTGGATCGTCGCCGACAACGCGGCCGACAAGGTCACGGTCTACAGCCAGGGTGGACCGTACACCGAGGTCACCCGTCTCCCCGAAGGCACCGAGCAGCAGTTCGGATTCCGTCAGGCGGTGAACGGGGCGCTCGACCGGTTCTTCTGGAAGAACGGCGCGTCGAGCGCCGGACGGCTCATGCTCGACGACGTCGCCATCGACACTGCCCGCGAGAACCTCGCAATCGCGACCGGCAACCCCGCCGATTGCGCCCCCGGCGGCACGCAGGCCCCCGATCCGCTGCTCAACCCCCTCCCCGATCCCGCGCGCTCCGTGCTCGGCATCGAGGTGACCGAGCTCGCGCAGCTTCCACCGTCGCAGACGACTCCCGCGACGCAGGACCAGCGACTGGTGCGGCACAACAGGATCACGCACCTCGACGAGGTGCCGGACGGCTCAGGCCGCCTGATGGTGCCCGACAACAACGCGATCCTCTACCTGGTCGACAAGGAGACCGGGGAGTACGTCCCCTATCTCAACGTCCGCGACCAGTTCATCGACAACTTCCACAACAGCGCCGGACTGGGCACAGGCCTCGGGGCGGCGGAGTTCCACCCGGACTTCGGCGAGAACGGCCTCTTCTACACCGTGCACACCGAGGGCGGCAGCGCCCTCACGGAGGACACGCCCGACTTCCCCGGGTTCGGCAACACTGCCTTCCACAGTGTGATCACCGAGTGGACGGCGAACGACCCGTCGGCGGCGACCTTCGAGGGCACCCATCGGGAGGTCATGCGCATCCCGTTCGCCGGTCGGGTGCACACCGTGCAGCAGATCGCCTTCAACCCCACTGTGGACCCAGGCGACGCGGACTACGGCAACCTCTACGTGCTCGTCGGCGACGGCGGCAATGGCGTCGGCAACGGCAACCCGCAGGATCTCGCGACGCCGCAGGGCAAGATCCTGCGCATCAACCCTTCCGGCGACAGCAGCGCGAACGGCGAGTACGGCGTGCCGGGCGACAACCCCTTCGTCGACGAGGCCGGTGCCCTGCCGGAGATCTACGCCATCGGCATGCGCGACCCGCACCGGATCAGCTGGGACCCGGCCGGTGACCACACGATGTACCTCGCTCACATCGGCGAATGGCAGGTGGAGTCCGTGTACGCGGTCGAACCGGGGGACAACTTCGGTTGGTCCGAGCGCGAGGGTTCGTTCCTCGCAGACAACCGGCAGATCTTCCCGCTGCCGGCTGACGACGCACAGTACGGCTACACCTACCCGGTGGCCGCATACGACCACAACCGCGACCCCGGGCAGACCGGCGACGCCGGCGTCGCCGTGAACGGCGGCTTCGTATACCGCGGCGACATCCCCGAACTGCGGGGTCGTTACCTCTTCACCGACCTCGTTCGCGGATGGGTGCTGTCGGCACAGGCCGATCAGATGGTGCGCAACGACGGAGACATCGCGGACCTCGCGACGATCGAGGAGCTGCGCGTCTTCCACGACGGTCAGGAGACGACGTTCCAGGAGTTGGTCGGCGACACGCGTGTCGACTTGCGATTCGGCGCGGATGCCGATGGGGAGCTCTACCTGGTGGCGAAGGCGAACGGAAAGATCTGGAAGGTCACGGGTGCCAGGAACATCGGACCGTCGTCGCCCTTCGCCCTTCCGGAACTCGCCCCGAACCTCGTTGCGCACTATGACTTCGATCACCCCGCCGCCGGTGACCCGACGGTCGAGGCCGACCAGGGATGGTCGGGGACGAACATCTCGCTCGTCAACGGCGGGGTGGAGATGCGAGTCGCCGACCGGGCATACCCGGGGGCGGGCGAGGCACTGCAGACCCAGCAGATGAGCCCGCGAACCTCGTCGAACGACGACTGGAAGGCCGGCGTGTACGACGCTTCCGGCGTGCAGACGCTCGAAGCGCTCGCGGGCACCGACCAGGCCGCCGTCATGGGATGGTTCAAGCCCACCGGCGATCATCCGGCGCTGAACTCGGGGAGCGCGAACCCGGACGACCGCTACAACGCGATCGGCTTGGCGGGTGTGCTCACCGGCACGTCGGACGGCCACGCTGTGCGCGCCCTTCTGGAGGTGATCACCGTGAACGGCGAGCTCAAGCTGGTCGCGCTCGGTCGTCGCCTCGACGGTGCGGGCTCATGGACGTTCGCGGCCGAGAAACCGTGGGACGAGATCCTGCAGAAGGGGAAGTGGGTTCACCTCGCCGCGACCTTCGACTTCGCCGCGGGTGAGATGCGGCTGTTCATGAACGGAGAGGAACTCGAGGGCGACTACACGGCGTCCAACCCATGGGGATCGGGACCCACGTCAGACACCGCGCCAGCAGGCATCAAGATCGGCGGGAGCTTTCCCCAGAACACCCGAGAGGCCAACCCGTTCAACGGACGGATGGACAACGTGATGCTTCTCGACGTGGTGCCGACAGCCGAGCAGATCGCCGCGCAGTACGCGCTGTTCGCCGCCACACCGCCCGAGACTCCGGCTCCGCCCACGTGCGCACCTGCCGGCACTCCCATCACCGATGTGACCTCTGCGGACGATTGGGCGCCACGGACTCCCGCCAAGTGGCAGTTCCCCGGCGACGAGGTCATCCTCGCTGAGGCCGGTACGAACCCGAACGACGGCATCCGTCGCCCATTCGAGTACGCCGTGCTCAGCGAGGGCCCGGAGCTCGGTTCGTTCGATCTCGCTGCGCAGGTGCGGCTCGATGCGCCGGCGTCGGTGAACAACCGCGATGTCATCGTGGTGTTCGGCTGGCAGTCCGACACGGAGTACTACTACGCCCACCTCTCGCAGGACAATACGATCTATGCCCACAACGGCATCTTCAAGGTCGATAACGCCGATCGCGAGCGGATCGATCAGCAGTGGGATGGCTCGATCGGCGCGCCGCCGGCCGTCACCGACGAGGAGTGGCACGACGTCCGTGTCGTTCGATGTGCGGACAGCGGCGACATCGCCGTCTACGTCGACGGGCTTGATACGCCGTTGCTGACCGCGAACGATCTCACGTTCGGTAAGGGCCGAGTGGGCTTCGGGTCGTTCGACAACTTCGGACGGCTCCGCGACCTCACGGTCACGCCTGCTGTCGTCGATGCCACTGCTCCTACGGTGACGGTGAAGTCGGGCGAGGAGTTCACGGTGGGCGCCGACGGCACCTACGGCAAGGTGTCGTTCAAGCTGAACGATGCGGGGAAGGTCGACCGCCTCACCCTCAACGGGGTCGCGAAGGATCTGACGAACGACGCCTGGTCCGACCTCAACTTCGTGGTGCCCGGTGTCTTCGGTGCGGTGAGCGGGGAGAACACGCTCGTGGTGTACGACGTCTCGGGCAACGCCACGACCGTGCGGTTCATCCTCGACTCCACTGCTCCTACGGTGACGGTGAAGTCGGGCGAGGAGTTCACGGTGGGCGCCGACGGCACCTACGGCAAGGTGTCGTTCAAGCTGAACGATGCGGGGAAGGTCGACCGCCTCACCCTCAACGGGGTCGCGAAGGATCTGACGAACAACGCCTGGTCCGACCTCAACTTCGTGGTGCCCGGTGTCTTCGGTGCGGTGAGCGGGGAGAACACGCTCGTGGTGTACGACGTCTCGGGCAACGCCACGACCGTGCGGTTCACGCTGAACGCGCGCTAGCGGCAGGCGGAGGCGTCCGTGCGGGACCTGAGGCAGTCACTCATGTTCCGTACGGACGCCTCGCCGTTCGTGAAGCCGTCTCGGCGCTTGGCGAAGGGCGGCAGATTCACCACCCCGTTTCCGAGGTGGATCCGCCGCTCGGTCGCTCTCTCGCCGACCGGGTGGAGCTGCTCGCGGATCCGCCGTCGGGGGCCTGAGCAGTTCACTGCTGCGCTGAACGGCACCGTTTGCTAGTGTCGACGATCGTGTCCTGCAATTTCTCCGCTCTGATCATTCGGCCCCGCACCGCCTGAGGCGGAGCGACCGAACCTTCACGCGTCCCTCCGCCTCGGCCAAAGACCCTGGCCGCGGTGCCCCTTCGGCGCGCCCGGCTGACGATCCTCGCCAGCGGAGTTCTCATTGCGTACGCACAACCCTTCTTCCCTTCCCTTCTCGTCTTCTGCCTCCCGTTCCGGGCGGTCCGCCCGCTCCCGTCGAGCGCCGGCTCCGGCCTCCTCACTCGCCCCGCCGGCGTTCGGCGGCCGGCACGAACTCGGCCAGAACTTCCTGGTCGATCGCCGCGTCGTCGAAGGGTTCGTCGCGCTGACGGCCGCGACGCGCGGCCCGATCGTCGAGCTCGGCGCCGGCAGCGGTGCGATCACGCGCGAACTCGCCGCGCTCGGCAGGCCCCTCACCGCGCTTGAGATCGACCGGCGCCGGGCCGACTCGCTCCGTCGTGAGTTCGGGGATGAAGCGCACGTGTCGATCGTGGAGGCCGACGCCCTCGCGTGGCGGTATCCCTCCGCGCAGCACACCGTCGTCGGCAACGTGCCGTTCCACCTGACGACGGCGATCATGCGCTCCCTCCTCGCTCGGGGAGGCTGGACCGACGCGATCCTGCTCACCCAGTGGGAGGTCGCGCGGCGTCGTTGCGGGGTCGGCGGCTCGAGCCTGCTCACGGCGCAGTGGGACCCGTGGTTCACGTTCCGGCTGCACGAGCGCGTGCCGGCGCGGGCGTTCAAGCCGTCACCGTCGGTCGACGGCGGGGTCTTCACGATCGAGCGGCGCTCCGAGCCGCTTGTGCCGGCTGCCGACCGTGCCGCGTATCAGGCGTTCGTCGCCGAGGTCTACCGGGGGAAGGGGCGCGGGCTCGCTCAGATCCTCCGCCGCACCTCGCGGCCGGTGCCCGCGGAGCGGGTTCGCGCGCTGCTGCACTCCGTCGGCGTTGCCGCGGATGTGTTGCCGAGCCGGCTCACCGGCCCGCAGTGGGCCGCCCTCTGGACCGGCGTGCGCGGGGCTCCCGGAGGTCGCGGGTGACGCCGATGCCGATGGGACCACCCGCCGGGATCGTCCGAGACCGAGACCGAGACCGAGACCGAGACCGAGATCAGCGAAGCCTCAGCTGAACAGTGCAGGGTGGACGCGTGATCGAGGATTGGGCCGAATGGGTGCTGACGATCCTGCTGACGGTGGCAGGGCTCGTGGCGGTGGCCCGTGGCTCGGTGCGCATTGCGACGGCTGGGCGGGCGGAGGACAGCTCCGCATTTCCGAACGAGACGCGCGCAGAGGTCCGAACTCGTGGCGTCCAATGGCTGGTTGTCGGTTCGATCCTGCTGGTGTCCGGATTGATCCTTGTGCCGGCATTGCTGAGCCCGGACCAGCTGGGTCGAATGTAGGTCCTCCGTCGCATGCGGTGGCCGGTGCCCGCTGAGGGTGAGTGACGTCGAGCGAGCGGGAGCGGCGCCACTCAGTAGTCGGGTCGGATCCAGTCCGTGATCGGAGCGAACTGGAAGTTCGTCGCCCAGGTCATGGGTTGGTCGATCCGAACATCGGTGAGGATGGTGAGGTCGCCGAGCATGGCGGTCTTACGGATCACGCCGAGTCGACGGTCGATGACCATCGTGGAGCGAAATGCGGGGTCATCGATGTGCTCGAACGTGAGCAGAATCGAGTGCGATCCGATCTCCTGCGCCAGCACCGGGTAGAAGCTCTCGCTTCGACGCCCCCAAAGCAGCAGCTGGTCGGGGCACAGGATCCCAATCTCATGGGGCATACCGCGCCCGAACTCGAATTGGCGGGGAGGGTCAGGCGGCATTGACACGGTTCCGTTGCGGTACGAATAGACCTTGCCGAAGCTGGATACCATCTGCCACTCTCGTGCATGGACATCGAGTTCCGCGTGAAACTGGAAATGGCGGTCTCCATGCTGCGAAACTCCCGTCGCACTCACTCTGTTCGGTGAGGCGAGCCGCAGAATCTCCGCAAGCACGCCGGCGCTCGCCGAACGCGGCAGCACAGTGTCGAACTCCATGGGTTATCGCAGGTCGCGGCTGATGCGGATGCCGAAGGGGTGCGGCCCGGCGGCGAACCACACGATGGAGCCGACGAGCGGGAAGCAGATCACCGCGATCACCCAGACCCAGCGCTCGAGTTCGTTCAACTCATCGCTCCGGAAGATCAGCGATACGACCCAGACGATGGCGGCGAGGTAGGCGATGCCGACGATGAGTGCGAGCAGGTTCCATCCGAAGAATCCGTCCATCGTCTCGCTCCCATACGTCCGTCGGTCAGTCGTTGCACCGACCCGTGGCCGACAGGCTACCGCGACTCACGCGGCATCCGCTCGCGCTCACGCCGACACGGAGCACCGGGCGCAGTGCGACACGGTCCCGCTCGCCATGACCGATGCTCCGGCTCCTCATGGTGCTCGCAGACCCGGCTGATCGTCGTCACCCGTACCGCGCCCCGAGCCGTGCGACTCCTGCTCCTGAATCGACTCGATGATCGAGTCCTGCAGCCCGCGCTGGCCGGTGTGCAGCTCCTGGTACTTCTCGCCGGCGCTCATGAGCGGCCCGAGCGCATGCCGCAGGCGCGAGCGGGTACCGCGCGGCGCGCGGATCCAGCGCACGACGATGCCGATCACGATCGCGAGCGCGAACACCGCGACCGGCACCCAGATGAGTGCGAGCGGCCACGATTCGGATGCCACGATCAGAACCCGTACGGCGTGATGGGGGAGAGGCGGCCGTCGCGCAGCGCCTCGAGCACCGCGAGCTCGTGCGGCACGACCGGGTGGGGCAGGGCCTCGAGGGGGAACCAGGTGAGCTCGACCGCCTTGTCCTCCATGAGCGTCGGTTCACCGCGCCACGCGGTCGCGCTGAAGAAGACGTCGATGCGCTCCTCGATCGCCCGGTGCGGTGCGCCGCCGGTGCGGTGCATGACGGTCAGCACGGTGAGCGCCGACTCGTCGAGCTCGACCCCCAGCTCTTCGCGGGTCTCGCGCACGGCGGCGGCCAGCAGGGACTCGCCCTGCTCGACGTGGCCGGCCGCTCCGCACGCCCAGTGCTCGTCGAAGTAGCCCGTGCCGCGGCGCAGCTGCAGCAGCACCTCGTCGCCGCGCCGGAGCACGACATACGCCGCCGGGATGACCGCGAAGCGGCCATGTGATGCCGCGTACGCCTCGGTGTACGACTCGGACTCGGTCATGGGGTCTCGATGCGCTTCGCTACTCGACGAGCGGTTCGACCGGCGTCAGTAGCCGACGATCGGACCGAACGCGTCGGCGAGCGGCGCGCGGTTGATGCCGCGCAGCTCGTCGATCGAGACCGTGAAGAGGCCCTGCACCTCGAGCGCGCCCGAGGTGGCGTCGGTCACGCCGATGCGGCGCACGGGGTAGTCGCGTCCGTCGCAGAGGCCGCGGAACTTCACGTCGTCTTCGCGCGGCACCGTCACGATGACGCGGCCCGTCGACTCGGAGAAGAGCGCGGTCGCGAGGTCGATGCCGGCGTCGCCGGCGACCTCGTCGAGCACGACGCGGGCGCCGAGACCGAAGCGGCCGACCGCCTCGGCGAGGGCGATCGCGAGACCGCCATCGGAGAGGTCGTGCGCCGAGTCGATGAGGCCCTCGATCGCCGCGGCGTTCAGCAGTTCGGCGAGGCGCTTCTCGCCGGCGAGGTCGACCGCCGGCGGGCGACCGCCGAGGTGGCCGTGCACGACGCCGGCCCACGCGGAGCCGTCGAGCTCGAGCGCGGTGTCGCCGAGGAGGTAGATGTTGTGGCCGTCGTCCTGCCAGCCCGAGGGGATGCGGCGGGCGACGTCGTCGATCACGCCGAGCACGGCGATCACGGGCGTCGGGTGGATCGGCACGTCGCCGGTCTGGTTGTAGAACGAGACGTTGCCGCCTGTGACGGGGATGCCGAGCTCGAGGCATCCGTCGCTGAGGCCCTCGACGGTCTCGGAGAACTGCCACATGACCTCGGGGTTCTCGGGGGAGCCGAAGTTCAGGCAGTCGGAGACGGCGGCGGGCACCGCGCCGGAGACGGCGACGTTGCGGTACGCCTCGGCGAGGGCGAGCTTCGCACCCTGACGCGGGTCGAGCTGCGAGTAGCGGCCGTTGGCGTCGGTCGCGACCGAGACGCCGAGGCCCGACTCCTCGTCGACGCGCACCATGCCCGCGTCGTCGGGGTAGCTGAGCGCGGTGTTGCCGAGCACGTACTTGTCGTATTGGTTGGTGACCCACGCGGCGTCCGCCTGGTTCGCCGAGCCGACGAGCTTCAGGAACTGCTCGCGGATCTCTTCGGGCGTCGCCGGGCGGTCGAGCTTCGCGGCCGTGTCGGCCTGCAGGGCGTCGATCCAGGTGGGGTAGGCGACGGGGCGCTCGTAGACCGGGCCGTCGACGGCGACGGTGCGCGGGTCGACGTTCACGATCTCCTGGCCGTGCCACATGATCGAGAGGCGGCCGGTGTCGGTGACCTCGCCGAGCACGCTCGTCTCGACATCCCACTTCTCGACGACCTCGAGGAAGCCGTCGAGCTTCTCGGGGCGCACGATCGCCATCATGCGCTCCTGGCTCTCGCTCATCAGGATCTCTTCGGGCGTGAGCGTGGGGTCGCGCAGCAGCACGTCGTCGAGCACGATGGCCATGCCGCCGTCGCCGTTCGACGCGAGCTCGGAGGTCGCGCACGAGATGCCGGCCGCGCCGAGGTCTTGGATGCCCTCGACGAGGTCGCCGGCGAAGAGCTCGAGGCAGCACTCGATGAGCACCTTCTCGGCGAACGGGTCGCCGACCTGCACCGCGGGGCGCTTGGTCGGGCCGCCCTCGTCGAAGCTGTCGGAGGCGAGGATCGACGCGCCGCCGATGCCGTCGCCGCCCGTGCGCGCGCCGAAGAGCACGACCTTGTTGCCGGCGCCCTTGGCGTTGGCGAGGTGCAGGTCTTCGTGGCGCATGACGCCGACCGCGAGGGCGTTGACGAGCGGGTTCGCCTGGTACACCGGGTCGAACCAGGTCTCGCCGCCGATGTTCGGCAGGCCGAGGCAGTTGCCGTAGAAGCTGATGCCCGAGACGACGCCGTGCACGACGCGCGCGGTGTCGGGGTGGTCGATGGCGCCGAAGCGCAGCGCGTCCATGACGGCGACCGGGCGGGCGCCCATCGAGATGATGTCGCGCACGATGCCGCCGACGCCGGTCGCGGCGCCCTGGAACGGCTCGATGTAGCTCGGGTGGTTGTGGCTCTCGATCTTGAACGTGACCGCCCAGCCCTCGCCGACGTCGATGACGCCCGCGTTCTCGCCCATGCCCACCATGAGGTTCTTCTTCATCTCGGGCGTGACCTTCTTGCCGAACTGGCGAAGGTAGATCTTCGACGACTTGTACGAGCAGTGCTCGCTCCACATGACCGAGTACATCGCGAGCTCGGCGCTCGTGGGGCGACGGCCGAGGATGTTGCGGATGCGCTCGTACTCGTCGGGCTTCAGGCCCAGGGCGGCGTACGGCTGCTCCTTCTCGGGAGTGGTCGCCGCGACCTCGACGGTGTCGAGCACCGGAGTCGTCGGAGCAGCGGGGGAGGCGGTGGCTTCAGTGGTCACGAGTGGCGAGCTCCAGAGAACGGCGGCGGGCGGATGCCGCGGGGCGAATGCCTGACCCTGCAAGTGTACCGGCCGTGCTCAGTCGAGCACGGCCGGTGGGTCCTCCCCGTAGTCGCCGCTCAGCTGCCGGTCGAGTTCGGTGCGGAGGGTTGCGTGCCGTTCTTCGTCGGCGCTGTCGGCAGCGCCTTCTTCGTCGGTGCGCTCTGTTTCGCCTTCGTGGGCGTTGCCGGCAGCGGTTTGGGCGTGCCCGACGCCTTCGCGATGCCGCCGGCGCCGCTCGAGGTGCCCGCCGCGCTCGAACTCTGGCTGCTGTTGACCGACGGAGTGCCGCCCGACGTCGCGTTGCCAGTGGCGGTGCCGACCGGGGTCGCGGCGGCCGCGGCATCCGTGCCGCCGAACTTCGCCCGCTTGCCGTAGGGCGCACCGAACTTCACCGTGCCCTCGCCCGGATCGATGTCGATGAGCGGGTTCGGTTCGAACATCTCGGCGGTGTCCTGCCACTTCTTCGCGGCTGCCCGGTCCATGCCCGCTCCGAGCGTGGCGAACGATGTCGGCAGGTGGTTCGCCGTGCCGGCGTCGATCCACGAGCCGACCGGTCCGAGAGCGCCGAAGCCCGACATCTTGCCGGCGGCGTCGCTCTTGTCCCACGCCGCCCGAACGATGTCGTTGGCCTTCGCGATGGTGAAGAGCGCACCGCTCGGGTCGGTGTACCTGATCGCGTTCGACCCCGCGTAGGCATAGGAGGCCTGCAGTTCGGGAGCCTCGATGATGCTGAAGGGCTCGCTCAACGCGGGATCCACCGTCAGGAACAGCTCACGCCTGGCGTCGTACCAGCGCTCGCCGAAGTCGATCAGGCTCCGCCGCTCGTCGGTGTAGGCGCCGGCGTACTGGTACGCGGTGCGGTACACCGTGGAGTGCTCGTCGATCCACACCTCGCCGGTCGGGAAGTACTCCTGGTGCTGGAACGCCTGGCCGATCGCGTCGGTGACGACGTTGGTGCTGCCCTGCAGGTCCTTGTGGAGGAAGTACCGCTGCCCTTCGGCCGAGTACGGGTCGTCGCCGGGGTCGCGCTGCTGCGCGATCAACTCGTCGTCGATCCAGATCTGCTTCGTGAGCTCGTTGCCGTTGCGCACGGTGACCCACGGGTTGATGAACGCGGTCTCGCCGTTCGGGCCGCGTTCGATGACCCGCCGGCCGGCATCGTCGTACGCGTACTCCGTCGTCTCGCCGTACTCGTCGACGAGTTCCATCTTGCCCGCCCAGTTCCACGTGATCTCGCGGGTGATCTTCGCCTTCTTGCCGGTGCCGTTGACGATCTGGATGAGCTCGCCGTCGGCGTCGTAGTGGAAGGTGTCCTGCCCCTGGGTGCTGACCTGGTGCGGGCCGTCGGCATCGAAGGTGCGGGTGAACGAGTACGAGGTGTCGGCCTGCACCTTGCTGCCGAGCTTGTCGACCTGCATCTTCCGCTCGACGTTGCCTGCGTCGTCGAAATCGAGGTCGAACGTGAAGCTGCGCGTGTTCTTCCACACCGCGGCGGAGCCGGAAGTGAAGGTGAGCCGGTCGTACGCGTCGTACGTGTACGTCATCGAGACCGGGCTGCCGAACAGGTTCGTCACGGTCGGGGGCACGTTGTTGGAGTACGTCTTCGGGTTGCCGACCGCGTCGTAGCCGTAGGACTGATCCTGCACCTCGCGGTACGCGACGGGGTTGCCCTTCAACGGGCGATCCGCCGAGACGGTGCGCACGTTGCTGAGCCAGCGGGTGAGCGGCTCGTACGTCCACGACGTGGTCGCGCCGTTGCCGTAGTCGATCGCCGCGGGCGCGAGGAACTCGTCGTAGCGACGGTCGGTCACGTAGTCGTAGTGCCAGGTGGTCGGTTCGTCGGTGTAGAGCGGGTTGCCGTCGGCATCGAACATCGGGTTGCCGTCGGCGTCGAGCTGCGGCACCCGCACGAGGCCGGGCTCGTCGCCCACGACCGACTTCGTCAGACCGCCGGCGTCGTAGTCGTAGGTCAGCACCTCGCCGTCGGGATAGGTCATCGTCGAGATGCGGCTGAGCCCGTCGTAGACCCACTCGGTGGTCCACTGGAACTTCTCGTCGCCCGCCTGCCAGTTGTGCAGCTTGATCTCGCTGAGCTGGTTGGTCGTGTTGCCGAGCGCGTCGTACTCGAGCGTCACCACGCGGGCGGCGTCGTCGATCTGCACGATCCTGCCCGCGCCGTTGCCGGCGGCTCCGGCCTCGCCGTACGTGTACGTCACGTCGGGCGTGTCCTCGGGGTAGTCGACCTTCACGAGGTTCTGCAGCTCGTAGTGGTAGGTCGTCTTGACGTCCTCCTCCCGCAGGGTCGGCGAGACCTCCTTGATGACCTTGCCCTCGGTGTCGAACCAGGTCTCGACCAGGCCGCCGTCGGGGGTGTCGGTCGTCAGCTTGTTGCCGACTCCGTCGTAGGTGTGGGTGGTCGGGTTGCCGGCCACGTCGACGACCTGGAGCAGCTCGCCGAGCGGGTTGTACTCGTAGGTCGCCGTCTTGGGCGGCAGCAGGTCGAGCGGGTTCGGCGTGGCCGGGTCGAGCGGCTGGTCGTCCATCTGCAGTTCGTTGCCGCGGATGTCGGTGAAGGTCGTCGTCACCCGGCCGCGGGGGTCGGTGCTCGCGGCCTGCTGCACGGCGACTGCGTCACCGCCGAGCTCGGCGTCGCCGAATCCGTACGTCGTCGCCGTCACGCGCGCGCCGGGCTCGATCTGCTCGGTCTCCTGGTCGAGCAGGTTGAACACGTGCGTCGTCTTCGTCGGGGCGGGCGACGTCGCCGTCTCGTACACGGTCTGCGCGACCGTGTCGAACGTCGGCCGGTAGACCTCCGCCTCGTGGCCGAACAGGTCGTACACGACGGCGCCGCTGACCACCCGGCCCTCGAGGGGGACCCCCTGGGCGTTCACGGCCCGCGCGTCGCGCTTCTGCTGGGTGATCCGGCCGATGCCGTCGGCGAATTGCACGGTCTCGATCGGGTCGTCGTTGAACGCATCGGCGTGCCGGGCGATCGCATAGCCGTAGCCCGGGGCGCTCGGGTGGTACTCGAACGTCACGGCGCCGGCCTGCAGCGGGTTGCTGATCGACGCGAGACGCGACAGGTCGTCGTAGGTGTACGACGTCGTGTTGTCGTTCGCATCGGTGCGACTCGCCACCTTGCCCGAGCTCCAGTCGAAGGTCGCGAACGAGGTCATGCCGGTGCGGAGCGGATCCGGGTCGGTGTCCGCCTCGTAGTCGAGGAACACGTCGACCTCGTCCTGGCTGTCGAAGTCGTACTCGGTGACCTCGGCGATGTTCGCATGGCCCACATTCGTGTCGTAGATGTACTCGACCGCGTAGCGCACGCCGCCCTCTCCCTCGGGGTAGACGATGCGGTTGTAGCTGCCCCACGCGTCGTACTGCAACTCGGTCACGGCGGACTCGTCGTCGCTGATGCGCTCCTCGAGGAGCGTCACCGACTGGTTGTCGCAGACCGAGTCGCGCCCGTCGCGCTGCCGGAGGATGCCGCCGTCGGAGTCGTACATCGTGATGACGGCCGGCACGCTCACCCACGTCGGGCAGACGTCGGGCGAGAAGATCGGCGAAGCCTGCTCCTCGGTCGGCATCGGGTAGAACGGGGTCTCGCCGAAGCATCCGACGCCCGTGTCGTAGTCGCCGTTGCCGTCGAGCTCGACCTCGGAGGCCGAGATCAGGCAGTCGGAGTAGTCGGTGACCGTGAGCACGTCGTCGGCGTCGGTCTCGAGTTCGCCCTCGTCGAGCTGCTCGAGCACGTTGCCGAGGCCGTCGTAGACGAAGCTCACGCTCGTCTCGTTGCCGACGGTCGTGCCGTCGGCCGCGAAGTACCGCTCCTCGCTGTCGGTGACGAGCGGTGCGAACGACCAGGTGAGCGACTCGGTGCCGCTCAACGCGGGGATCGCCGTCGCGACGTCGACGAGATCGGCCTCGGCGAGCGGGTCGAAGCCGCCGGGCACACCCTGCACGTCGCGGATGCCCCAGTCGAGGGTCGCCGCGCGGAGCTTCGTGTCGTTCCTGCCGTCGCGCACGGTCATCGAGGTCTGCAGGCCCGCGACGAACACGTTGTCGTTGAGGTACTCGGTCTCGGTGATCCGCTGGGCGGCGTCGCTCGGGTCGAGCTCCCGCTCGGTGACCTTCGAGAAGCCGAGGCTCTGGCGGAACAGCCGGTCGAACCGCGGGTTCTCGTAGTCGAAGGTCGAGACCGAGACATCCACGCCGTCGCCCGTGCGCCCGTCGTCGACCTCGACGCGGCTGAGCGCCCAGGTGGAGTCGGGGTGGTCGACGGTGTTGCCGTAGCGCTCGTAGTCGAGGCTGACGGTGCCGCCGAGGGGGTTGGTGACTGCGGAGAGCAGGTTGGTGCGGCCTGTGGTGTTGCGCTGCACGCTCACCTCGTGGTCGTCGGTCGAGGCCAGCGAGTCGACGAAGCCGTCGCCGTCGATGTCCTCGAGCGTGACCTCCGAGAAGCTCACCGAGTTCTGGTACGACGCGCCGGGGTTGACGACCAGGTAGCACGCGACGAAGCACAGGGGGCCGGCGTAGACCGTGAAGTCGACACCGCCGCCGATGCCCTGCGAGCGGTCGTACGAGACCTGCGGCGAGGCGCCAAGATCCGCGACGCCGACTCCGGACGCCTGCGCGAAGTCGCCGAAGTCGACCGCCGGAGCGAGGCCCGAGCCGGTGCCGAACTCGACCGTCGGCTGCCCGCCGGCCGATGCCTTGTGCAGCCGGTCGGGAATGCCGTCGCCGTTCACGTCGATCCACGCGAACCGGGCCATGTCGTAGTTCCAGTTGAACGACAGCCCGCCCGAGAACTCGCCCCACGGCGTCGAGAAGCCGGCCGACGCGTGGCCGCCGATCGACTCCTGGGTATTGAACCCGCCGGTCGCGAGCGGCAGCGCCGCATCGGCGAAGTCGTAGCCGAGGTTGTAGCGCACGAACACGCCGCTCGGGTTCGTGTAGACCACGTCGGGCAGCCCGTCGCCGTTGACGTCGGCGAGCTCCTGCGACATCGGCGCGGTGTCGTCGCCGCTCTGCGGGATCTCGGATGCCTCGGCGGGTGGGCCGTAGTCCGCCGAGAGCGGCCCGCCCGAGGGGCCCGACTCGTTGGGGTTCGTGAACCCGAGGTCGAAGCCGCCGCCGATGCTCAGGCCGAAGCCGGCGCCGAGTCCCGGGTCGCTGTCGGCCGCCTTGCCGCCCTTCGAGGCGGCGTTGCCCTGCGTCGTGTTCGTCTTGCCCTTGTTGTTGGCCGCGATGTCGACGAGGCCGGCGTCGAGGCCGCCCGAGGCGTTGATGGTGAGGTCCTGGTTGACGAGGTCGCGTCGCTCGCTCGGCCCGTCCACGGACTTGTAGAGGATGCCGCGCTGGCTCGTGTACTGCACCTGCTCGGGCGTGATGACGTCGGGGTAGCCGTCGCCGTTCAGGTCCTCGTAGTCGACGAGGCTCCAGCTCGGGCCGACGCCGACCGACCCGCCGAGCGGACCGAATCCGAAGGCGAGCGAGAGCGAGGGGCCGGTGACCGAGATGCGGGTGACGCCGTCGGCGGCCCCGCCTTCGTCGAGGCCGAGCGTGACGGTGTCGGATGCGAGCCGCGACGAGCGCATCCGGTCGGCGGACGCGGCGAGGTTGTCGCGCGTTCCGCGCCACTGCGGTGCGTCGATCGGGTCGGCCTCGGCGCCGAGCGAATCGGGGTTCAGCAGCGGCAGGTACGCGTACGACGGGTCGATGTCGGGCTCGGCCTCGCACTCGGTGACCGAGCCGGTGCACAGGTCGTCGAAACCGCCGGCCGGTTCGGTGGCCTGCTGCGCGTCCTCGTCGATGACGAAGGCGTCCTCGTCGATGAGGGTGGTCGCCAAAGCCTCACTCGCCGTGTAGCCGGCGACGCCCCAGCCCCGGTACGCGAGCGGGAAGATGCCCTGCCGGCCGGTCCACGTGAGTGCGACCGGGGGCGTCACGACGTCAGGGGACGCCGTGTCCTCGCCGAGCGTGACCGTGATGGCCTCCTGCGAGAGGGAGTCGGAGAGCGCGGGTTCGCGCGCGCTCAGCTCGAACCAGTACTCCTCGCCGTCTTCGAGCCCGATCGTGTCGTCGTCGCCGAACGGATCCGTGAGGTCGACGACCGTCTCCTCGGCCGACGCCGCGAGCGTCACCGACTTCTTCCACCCCAGCCCGTCGCGGGTCTTGATCGTGAGCACGACGTCACGGCTCGGCAGCTCGTCGGCGACCGGGGTGAGCACGGCGTGCTCGATGCGGAGCTCGTCGTAGCCGGCGGTCTCGTCGGCCGCCCAGCCGGTGGAGACCTGCGCGGTCGAGCGGTTCGGGTACTGCTCGATCTCGGGGGCGAGCTCGACGCGCTTGGTGTCGGTCAGCACGCCCTCGATCGTCTTCTGCACCTCGATCGGGTCGCCGTCCTCGTCGGTCGCGGCGGTGTAGTGGATCGCCGGATTCCACGAGATCGCGGTCAGGTCGATGGTGGAGTCGACCGCGAGGTGCGTGTGCAGGCTGTCGGTCTCGGGCTCGTCGCCGGCGACGTCGGGGTCGGCCGCGACCGGGCCGGACACCGAGACATCCGCCTGGAACTCGATGGTGCCGACGAAGTCCTCCGGGATGACGCCGTCGACGATGGGCACGGCTGCGCCGCCGCCCTCGGGGGTGCCGGTGGCATCGGGGATGTCGACCTCGATCACCTCCAGCGGGTCCGCATCGGTGCGGTCGAGCACGAGGCGCAGGTCGTCGCTCGTCGCCTTCGACTTCACCACGGTCGTGGTGAACCGCACGGTGCCGTCGTAGGGCATGACGACGCGGGTGTTCGGCCGGCCCGCCAGGGTGAAGTCGGCGGTGGCGTTGTACGAGGTCTGCGAGAGTCCGTTCACATCGAGCGGGATCTCGGTGGTGTCGTCGGGCACCGGGTCGACCGAGCCCTCGTCGACGACGGCGGCGCCGTCGATCGCCGTGTAGACCACCTGCGGCGACCAGGCGACCTCGTCGTGGGCACCGTTGTCGAGCGAACCGACGCGGAAGTAGATGCGGTCGCCGCGCTGCACGTCGAGCGCGGTCGGCGTGTCGAATGCCTGGTCCCCGGCAGCGGCGAGGGTCTCGGCGAACTCCTGCCCCTCGTTGAGCTGGATGGCAACGCGCACGCCGTCGTCGGTCTCCGCGCTCTCGGCGGGGTCGAGTACGGCGGCGCCCTCGACCGAGACCGTGCCGTCGAACGGCGCGATCCAGCGGCGCACGGTGTCGATGGGCGGGGATGCCGCCTGCAGGCGCTGCTGCAGGAGATCGAGTTCGGTGCTGTTCACCTCGGGCGCCATGCCGCCGTCGGCCAGCGGCACGGGGGTGCCGGTGCTGCCGGCGAGGAACGTGGGAACCCCGCTCGTCAGCCGGTTGAAGTACACCGCGCCCTCGTGCACGAGGTCGGGCAGCCCGTCGGCGTTCGCGTCGGTGAAGTACACGTCGCCCCACGCGACGGCTCCGCCGACGCCGAACGAGGCGGTCACGATGATGTGGGCCTCGAGGGCCACCTGGAGCTGGAACTCGTGGTCGCGCGAGAGTCCCTTGCCGCTGAGGGTGGTCAGCGCGATCGGTTCGCTGAACTTCTGCTCGCCACTCGGTCCGCCGAGGTTCAGCCGGTACCAGACCGAACTCGCGGTCGCCTGGCCGTCCTGCTTCCAGACCTTGTCGGGCAGCCCGTCGCCGTTGAGGTCGATGAGCTCCTCGATGCCGTCGGTCTGGCCTCCGCCGATCTGGATCGAGGCGCCGAACGAGCCGACCTTCTGCGGCACTGCGGGGTTGAAGCCGATGTAGACGTGCCCCTCGGCGGAGTTCGACTCCGCGCCGCCGAGTGCGCCGCCGGAGATGTTCTCGTCGAGGAACGCGCGGTCGCCGATGTCGTCGGCATCGCCGGTGGCGCCCGTGTCCCACGTCGGGTCGGTCGCGAAGCCCGCGTACGAATCGGGGCCGTCCTGCACCTCGTTGAAGTACTCGAAGGTGTGGGTGACCGCGGCGGCGGTGCCGGCGCCCTGGGTCACGGTCGACAGCAGGGTCTTGCCGAACGGTCCGGTCGCGTAGCCGAGGTCGTAGCGGGTGGCGAGCTTGTCGTAGACGCGCCCGCCGTCGACCTCGAGGTCGCCGTGCCAGACCTCGACGCTCGCGAGCTGTTCGGCGAGCAGGTCGAGGTAGCGCCCCGTCGCGTCGATCGTGGTGTCCATGCGCAGCCCGTACGGCAGGTTCGTCGACGGGTTCGTGCGCTCCGTCATCCGGACGAAGCGGATCTCGTACGGCGGTTCCTCGTGGTACCCCTCGACCGGGTGGTTCTCGTCGGACGCCTCTGCTGCCTCGGTGTAGAAGATGCTGCGCAGGTAGGTGTGGCGCGCGCAGAGAGTGTCGACGTCGTCGACGCACGCGGCATCCGCCACCCAGACGCCGTCGGCCTCGTCGAATCGATAGGTCAGCAGGTCGTAGTCGTAGCGGAACATGTTGACGCCGACGTCGCGCTGCGCCGACAGCAGCCACTTGACGATGTTGCCGTCGTCGTCGACGACGACGGAGTCGGGGTCGAGCGCGCTGGTGTTGGGGCCCGGGTCCTCGGAGCCGTCGGTGACCCCGAGGGGGCCGCCCATGGGGCCGCCGGCGTCGGGCACGGCGCCGTACCAGCGGATGCCGCCCATCTTGTCGCGGACCTCCCACCAGTAGTTCTTCGGGCCGTCGCCGTGGCGGATGATCTGCTCGTACTCGGTCTCGACCTGTCGGGTGAAGTCCTGGCGGTCGGCGATCCGGTTCTCCCACGTGTCGCCGAGCGCGTTCGGCACGAGCATCGAGCCGTCGAGCGAGTACGACTCCGATTCCTTGGCCGGATCGAAGTAGGGCACGCCGAAACTCGTGTCGACCTCGACGGTGCCGACGCCGAGGTCCCACCCGGCGCCAGCCCAGCTCGAGTCGGTGGCGGAGGTGTAGTCGAGCGAGAGCTCCGGGGTCATGCCGCGACCCTGCGGCACGAGGATCGGGTACGACAGCTGGGCGCTGCCGTCGCTGGACGCCTCGGGGGCGTCGATGAGCGCGAGCCCGTCGGATGGATCGGCGTACTGCAGTCCGTCGAAGGTGCCGTCGCCGAGTTCGTCGGGCGTGAGCATCGACTCGCGTGCGAGCGGTTCACCGGGTTCCGCGCCCCCGCCGAATCCACCGGTCGCGGCGATCGCTCCCGTCGCGACCAGCGCCAGTGCGGCGACGACCGCCACCGTCTTCACCGTGGTGCGTCCTGCAGACATGGCGGTCCTCCGTCATCACTCGGGTAGGCGGCGGGTGCTGCGACGCACCGGGCCACCCCAAGTCGACCCCACAACTGGTGCCGTGTCCTGAAGGAAACCTTCAATTACCCTTCAAGCAGACGGTTTCGGAAATCCGCGCGGACGAACGGATGGCGCATGACCGGACAGCTCGGCGAACCTGCGTCATTCGTCACGCCCGCTGCGTACTACTTCGCCGAGCACCGCTTCGAACCGCCGAGCGGCCGCCTGATCCGCGGTGAGGCGCGGCTGCGGCTGCGGCCGAAGACCGCCGCGGTCCTCCTCCTGCTGCTCCGGCGAGCCGGTGAGGTCGTGACGAAGGCCGAGCTCATCGACGAGGTGTGGGACGGCACGACGAGCGACGAGTCGGTCGCGGTGTGCGTGGCCGAACTGCGGCGTGCACTCGGCGAGCACCCGAGCGACCCGCGCTGCATCGCGACCGTGCACCGGCGGGGCTATCGGTTCACGGCGCCGGTGACGACCTCTCCGCAGTCCACGGACGTCGAGCCCGTTGCGGCCGGCCGCGCGATCGAACTCGCCGAGCTCTCGCGATGGTGGGACTCCGCTCGCTCGGGCGCTCGCACGGTCGGGTTCGTCGCAGGCGAGGCCGGTGCCGGCAGGACGACCCTCGTGCACGACTTCCTCGCGGGGATGCGCGCGATCGACGGACGCTCAGCGGACGACCCGGTCGCCATCGGCGAGGGCCGGTGCGTCGACGGGCGAGGCGGCGAGCCGTACCTGCCGTTCCTCGACGCGTTCTCCGCGATCTGCCGCGGCCCGAACGGTGCACGGTTCCGCGACCTCCTGTGGAAGCTCGCGCCGACCTGGCTGCTGCAGATGTCGGGCATCGTCGAGTCGTCGGCGCTCGATGCGCTCCGGCGTCGTGTGTCCGACCGGCCGGCCGGCCGGCTCATGCGAGAGGCGGCCGAGGTGCTCGACGCGATGGCGGTCGTCGCCCCCGTCGTCATCGTCATCGAGGACCTCCACTCCGGCGACCGTTCGACGATCGACCTGTTCGCGCACCTGGCGCAGCGGCCGACCCGCTCACGGCTGCTGCTCGTCGCCACCTATCGCCCGGCACCGACGGGCGCCTCCGGGGATTCGCTCGGCGCCGTCATCGGCAGCCTGAGCGCACTGCGGCGGTGCGAGCACCTCGAGCTCCCGCCGCTCGGTCTCACCGCCGTGACGAGCGTGCTCGCCGCGCGACTCTCGCCCGGCGTGCCGTCGGCCGCACTCGCAGCGGAGGTGCTCGAACGCACCGAGGGCAATGCGCTGTTCGTCACGATGCTCGCCGATCGGCTCGTCAGCGAGGGGGCGTTGCGCGAAGCCGACGGCATGCTGCAGACGAGCGCGCCGATCGCCGCTCTCGGAATCCCCGACGGGGTGCGGCGTCTGATCGCCGATCGGCTCTGGCAGCTGCGGCCGGGCGACCTCGACCTGCTCCATGCCGCCGCCGCGTGCGGCGTCGACTTCGCGGTCGTCGAGGTCGCGGCCGGGCTCGTGGCGCTCGCGGCCGCCGCGCACCGGGGGGTGGTCGGCGAGGTCGATGTCGCGCTCGCGCTCGCCGACCTCGCCGACCGCACGGGCATCATCGTCGAGGCCGAGCCGATGAGCTGGGCCGACGGCAGCATCGGCGAACGCTACCGATTCGTTCACGGGCTCGTGCGCGACGTCGTGCACGATCAGCTCGGCGGGGCGGCCCGGGTGGCCGTGCACCGCGCGATCGGGGTGCGGCACGAGGCGGTGGCGATGCCCGTCGCATGGGCCGGGGCAACGGCCGAGCACTTCGAGCTCGGGCGCGATCCCGCGCGCGCCGTCGTGCACTACGTGCGAGCCGCTGATGCCGCGCGCCGCCGTCTCGCCCCGGGCACGGCGCTCGACCTCGCGCGCCGGGGCATCGCCGTCGCCGACTCGGCGGGGGCCGTCGTGCCGGCATCAGCACGGCTCGGACTGCAGCTCTGCCTCGTGGCGGCGCTGCTCGAGGAGCACGGGCCCACGTCATCGGTGGTCGCCGATGCCGTCGACACCGCGGAGGTGCTCGCCGATGCCGTCGGTCGCGGCCCCGAGGTCGTCCTGGCGCGCCACCTGTTCTGGAGTGTCGCGTTCATGGCGGGCGACTTCTTCGCCGCCTCCGCGCGACTCGTCGCGGTGGAGGAGGCGGCTGTCGGCGTCGAGGATCCCGCCCTCGTTCTCCAGCTCGCGGATGCCCGTGCACTGACGCTGCTCGCCGAAGGCTCGCCGGCGCTCGCGCTCGAGGCCGGCCGGGTGGCGGCGGTGACCGCCTCCTCCGCGGCATCCGACTCGGCCAGCGGCGAGCGGCCGCACCGACGCTCGGAGGCTGCGGTGCTCGGTCGATCCAGCGCGGCGGTCGCGAGCTGGCTCGTCGGCTCGGCCGACGATGCCAAGCGCTTCGCGCACGACGGACTCCGTCTCGCGCACGAGACCGGCACGGCAGGCGTCGTCTGCCGCAGCCTCTGGCCCGTCGTCGCGGTGCACCAGCTTCGCGGGGAACGGCGACGGGTGCAGCATCACGCGAGCGAGCTGGCCGGGGCGGCCGAGTTCGAGCACCCGCGCTGGGCGGCGATCGCCCGGGCGTTCGACGCATGGGCGCGGCTCGACGAACCCGATCCCGCGCCGGCGGCGGCCGAGGTGCAGCAGTCGGTCGAGCGCCTGCTCGCCGACGGCATGGGCTTCGGGCGGCCGTACCACCTCGGTCTGGCAGCGGAGGGCGCCGCCGCCTGCGGCGACACGGAGCGAGCGGTCGTGATCATCGATTCCGCACTCGCCGCGGTCGCCTCGACGGGCGACCGGTGGTACCTCGCCGAGCTCCTCCGCCGTCGAGCGGAGGCACTGCTCACGCTCGCCGCGGAGCATCCGTCGGGGCGGCTCGGGTTCACGCGGGCGGCCGATGCCCTGCTCGACGAGTCGCTCGCGATCGCACGGTCGCAGGGCGCCCGCGCGCTCGAGGTCCGGGCGCTGACGACGGTGGTGCGCAGCGCACGATCGGTGGCGGACGGCCCCGTGGCATCCGCGACGATGCTGCGCGACCTGCTGGGCGTGCTCGGCATCGGCGTCGGACCGGTCGATCGGCTCGCGGCCGAGCTGGCGCTGCGCGGCACGGGCTTCGGGCCGGGCGCCCCGGTCGAGTCGCCGACGGGCACCCTGCTGGGCTGAACCGGCGCATGCCACGGGGCATCCTGTGCTGCTGAACGGCGAACCGGTAGAATGCTGAGTGGTCGTCGCATTCCCGGCGGCCCTGGGCGCGCACATCAGCGCGCAGTCGACCCGCCGTTGCGCTCGCGGAGCCCCGCCCCGCGCCCGCGGGAACGCCCTTCGTTCAGGTATCCCATGACGCCGTCCACTCCGTTCTATTCCACCTCCTCCACACCGGCCGTGATGCCGCCCTTCCCCTGGCTGGGCCTCATCGTGCTCGCCGCAGCGGTCTTCCTCTCGGTCACGATCGAGATGATCCCGACCGGCCTGCTGCCCGACATGAGTCGCGAGCTCCAGGTCAGCGAGCCGCTCATCGGCCTGCTCGTCACCGTCTTCGCGGCGACCGTCGTGGTGCTCACCGTGCCGCTCGCGAGCCTCACGAAGCGGGTGCCGCGCCGCACGCTCATCGTCATCAGCCTCGCGGTGCTCGCGGTCAGCTGCGTGCTCACCGCGCTCGCGCCGAACTACGGCACGGTGCTCGCCACCCGAATCCTCGGCGGCGCCGCCCACGGTCTCTTCTGGTCGGTCGTCGGCGCCTACGCCGGTCACCTCGTGCCCAAGGAACAGCTGGCCCGCGCCGTCTCGATCAGCGTCGCGGGCGGTTCGCTCGCGTTCGTGCTCGGCGTGCCGCTCGGCACCGCACTCGGCCAGGCGTTCGGCTGGCGCCTCGCCTTCGCCGGCATCGGCGCGCTGACCCTGCTCGGGGCGCTGCTCGTGTGGCGCTTCCTGCCTCCCGTGCGTCACCACGCCGGTGAAGCGGATGCCGCGCCCCTGCGTCTGCGCAGCGATGCCACGTTCGTGCCGGTGCTCGTCGTCTGCCTCATCACCGCCGTCACGATGGTCGGCGCCTACACGTTCTACACGTACGTCGCGCCGTTCATCACCGATGTCATGGGCATGGCGCCGAGTGCGATCAGCCCGATGCTGCTCGCCTACGGCATCGCCGGCGCAGTCGGCCTGCTGCTCGCCGGCACCGTGCTCGGTCGTCGCCCGACGGTCGGCCTCGTGGTGGCGCTCGTCGCGACGATGCTCGGCGTCGCGGGGCTCGCGCTCTTCCCGCAGGTGCCGGGTGTGGGCATCGCCTGCTTCCTGTTGTGGGGAACGGCGTTCGGCGCCCTCCCGCCGATGCTCAACACGCGCCTGCTGCACTCGGCGTCCTCGCGCATCCGCGACGCCGCAGCCTCCTTCTACACGACGGCGTTCAACTCCGGCATCGGCGGCGGGGCGCTCCTCGGCGCCATCCTCTTCGGAGTGATCGGGCTCGGCGGCCTGCCGTGGGTGTTCGTGGCGCTGCTCGTGTGCTCCACGACCGCCCTCGTCTGGACGGCGCTGGTCAACCGCGTGCACCACTGACCGCACCGCAGGCTGAGGAGACGGCGCCGGCGCCGTCTCCTCGACCCGCGCGGCGGGCTACTCCGCCCGTGAGAACGCGGCGGCGCGCTCGATCTGCTCGCGCGTGAGCGCAACCCCCGTGTAGCGCTCGAACTGCGCGGCGGCCTGCATCGCGTGCACCTCGGCGCCGCTGATCACGAGCTTGCCGGCGGCCCGACCGGCCGACACCAGCGGCGTCTCGGCCGGGAATGCGACGACGTCGAAGACGACGGATGCCGCGGCGAGGTGCTCCTCGGAGAACGAGAGCGCCGAGGCATCCGCGCCCTGCATGCCGAGCGGGGTGACGTTCACGATGACGTCGGCGCCGGGCTCGGGGTCGGCGGCCGTCCACGCGTAGCCGTACTGCTCGGCGAGCGCCGGGCCGAGCGACGCGTTGCGCGCGAGCACGGTGACGTCGTCGAAGCCGGCGCCGCGGAAGGCCGCGACCACGGCCTTCGCCATGCCGCCCGAGCCGCGCACGAGCACGCGCTGCGCCGGGTCGAGCTCGTTCTCGGCGATGAGCTGCGCGATCGCCTCGTAGTCGGTGTTCGACGCGGTCAGCACGCCGCCGTCGTTCACGATCGTATTGACCGATTCGATCGCCGCGGCCGAGGGCTCGACGACGTCGACGAGGGGGATGACCGCCTCCTTGAAC
The DNA here is from genome assembly GCF_016907835.1 of Agromyces cerinus. Classification (NCBI taxonomy): domain Bacteria; kingdom Bacillati; phylum Actinomycetota; class Actinomycetes; order Micrococcales; family Microbacteriaceae; genus Agromyces; species Agromyces cerinus. The sequence continues at coordinate 3,798,503 of NZ_JAFBCT010000001.1, forward strand.
GGCATCGACACGGAGCATCCGCGGATGCCGAGCGCGCGAACGCCGCGCACTGCTCCCTCGATGTCGTCGGTCGTGAACGCCTTGTAGACGAAGTTCAGCCCGAGCTCGTCGTAGAGGAAGTTGTGGAACCGGGTGCCGAGGTTCGACGGCCGGCCCGCGAGCGAGATGCAGACCGACATGTCCTTGTTGAGGATGGGCATGTCACCATTCTGCGCTCTCGGAACGGGTCAGGCCTCGCGGCCACCGGGCGGGCCGATCACGAGGAGGCCCGCGAAGACCACGACGATGCCGACGACGGCGAGCGAGATGAGCAGCACGGGGCGCGCGAGGAACCAGCGCAGCAGCCCGTTGACCCAGTTGGAGTCGGCCGGGTGGTCGGTCTTCTCGCGGCGCCAGTCGCCCTCGAGGTGGCCCTTGCGCACGAGCCACAGGTCGAACGGGATGGTCGCGTAGGGCACGATCGCGGTGAGCACGGCGAAGGCGATGCGGCCGACGTTCCAGCGCTGGTTGACACCGACGATGACCGCGGTGAGCGCGTACGACAGGAACACGAAGCCGTGGATCGACCCGCCGACCAGCACCGCCCACTCGACGCCGGCGGCGTACTTCAGGATCATCGCGACGATCAGGATCGTCCACGTGACGGCCTCGGCGAAGGCCAGGGCGCGATAGAGGCGTTTCGGTGACACGGAATGCTCCAGAGTTCGGGGGATGGTTCCATCCTCGCAGCCGCTCCTGAGCCGAGGCATCGAACGAACGATTGATTCCCCTGCGGGTCGAGCGATTCCCCTGCGGGTCGAGCCGGTCGAGACCGTCCCCGGCCTCGACAGGCTCAACCCGCACCAGCGCTCCGCGGTAGCCTTGGGCGGTGACCGAGCAGTCTGCACGCGAGCTCGTCTCGAGCCTCATCGCGTCGATCCCCGATTTCCCCGAACCCGGCGTGACGTTCCGCGACCTGACCCCGGTGTTCGCCAGCGGACCGGCACTGCACGCGCTCGGCACCTCGCTGACGGAGCCGTTCGCCGGCCGGTTCGACGACATCGGCGGCGTCGAGGCGCGCGGGTTCCTCATCGCGGGCGCCGCCTCGGCGATCTGCGGTGCGGGCGTGCTCACCATCCGCAAGGCCGGCAAGCTGCCGCGCGCGGTGCTGCGCGAGGACTACGCGCTCGAGTACGGCACCGCGGCGCTCGAGGTGCACGAGGGCGAGCTGCCACCGGGCTCCCGCGTGCTCATCGTCGACGACGTGCTCGCGACCGGCGGCACCGTCGCCGCCGCGGCCCGTCTCGTCGAACGGGCGGGCTGGCAGGTGGCCGGCATCTCGGTCGCGCTCGAGCTCGAGGGACTCGGCGGCCGCGAGGCGCTCGGCGACCGCTACGAGATCTTCTCGCTGCTGCAGTACTGAGGGGCCGTCGGGCGAGCGGATGCCGCGGCATCCGCGACCTGTGGAACCGTCGCGGGCGTCGTGGACATTCCTTGGTAGCGTGTGCCACCGAACGAGGAGGTCCGATGCAGGACAGCATGCCGAAGCGAACGTTGTGGTGGGGGATCGGGCTGTCGGTCGGCGGTGCGCTGATGATCCTGCTCGTGCCACCACTGATGTACTCGGTCGTCTCGCCGCAGACCGAGCCCGAGGTCGGGCAGACGTTCCTCTCGATCGTCGAGCTCGTGTTGAACGTGATCCGGCAGCTCGTGCTGCCGCTCGGCACCGCGCTCATCGCGGCATCCCTCGTGATGTTCTACATCCGCGGCCGGGCGCAACCGGTCGAAGACGATCGCCCCAAGCGCTGGGTGCTGCCCGAACCGACGGAACACGGCCCCGAGCGCTGAAGCGGCCCGCTCCGGTGCAGCTGGAGCGGCGAGCGTCACCGGCGTCCGCCGTCGAGCCGCAGGGTCTCGCCGGTGAAGAACGGGGCCGACATGATCCACAGCACGGCATCGACGATGTCCTGGACGGTTCCGGTGCCACCGACGAGCGTCCTGGAGGCGGCTGCCGTGAGGAACGCCGCCTTCTCCGCACCGCGGGCATCCCACAGACCTGAATCGATGATCCCCGGAGAGATCGCGTTCACGCGCACCGGAGCGAGTTCGGCGGCCAGGTGCTGGGCTGCGAACGCGATGGCGCCGTTGGTGATTCCAGTGGCGTAACTCCCGGAACCGGGACGCCACGCGACCTGGCCGGAGAAGAGGGTGAGCGACTGCCGGATCTGGAAGTGCTTGGCCAGCAGGAGGGGGCCGGTGATCTTCGCCGCCATCGCCTCCTGCACCCGCGAGAGCTCCATCTCGCGGATCGGCGCACTGTAGGTCATGCTGGCGGTCGAGATCAGGTGATCGATGGGGCCGATGCGCTGCGCGGCCGCAGCCACGGACGCCTCGTCGCGCAGGTCGATGTGCAGTGTGCTCTCGTCACGTGGCGCGTGCGATGAAACGGTCACGCGTGCGTCTTCCGCGTCTGCGGCCGCCGCGATGGCAGCGCCCAAGCGGTGGGTTCCGCCGATGACGAGGACGGTGTCGTTGGCGAATCTTCCAGTCATGTTCTGCTCCGATCGGGTGTGATGCACTCGACGCTATGGAAAGGTAACTGGTGACTTCAACGTAACCGGAGGGGTTCCCTATGGCGTACGACATCATGTCCGCGAGCTGCCCATCGCGTATCGTGCTGCGGCGCATCGGCGCACGATGGACGGTGTTCATCGTCAACGCGCTCGAACACGGGCCGATGCGATTCACCGCGCTGGCGACCCGAATCCAGGGGATCACACCGAAGGTTCTCGTGGAAACGCTCCGGTCTCTGGAGGAAGACGGCCTGGTCTCCCGAACCGTATTCGACGAGAACCCCCCTCATGTCGAGTACGAGCTCACAGAGCTGGGCCGCTCGCTGCTGGTGCCGCTCCGCGCCGTGAGGGAATGGGCCGAGGAACACGTCCCCGCGGTCCTCGCCGCCCGCGCCGCTCTCGGGCCGACCGACGCGAACTAGTTCCCGCCGCCTGTCCGTGCCCCCGATTCAGCGAGTCTGCCGACGGACGATCTCGTTGATCCAGATCGGCGCGAACGGCGAGGTGCAGTTCGGCGGGGTGGGGTAGTCCTTCAGCACCTCGAGGCGCTCGCCGATCTCGAGCGCGCGTGCGCGGTACTCGGGGTGGTGGATGCCGATGTTCGCGAGGGTCTCGTTCATGGCCCACTGCAGGCGGTCGGGAGCCTGCTTCATGTGCGCCTCGATGAGGTCGAGCAGCCCCGGGATGTCGAGCCCCTCGGGCGACTTCGCGACGCGGGTGGTCGTCAGCGCCCATCCGGCGCTCGCCACGACGGGGTCGGCGTCGTCGAACCAGGCGACGCGCAGCTCTTCGACGTGCGGGTTCTTCTTGACGATGTAGTTGACGAGCCAGTCGTGCACCTTGGGCACGCGGGCCTCGCGGAGCATGGCGTCGAGCTCGGCCGCGCTGTACTGCTTCGGGCGGCTGATGAGGAGCGCCACGAGTCGGGCCGGGGTGTCGCCCGTCGCCCAGAGATCGCGGGCGAGTTCGGGCTGCGTGCCGACCCGCTTGGCGACCGCGCGCAGCTTGGTGAGGTTCACGCCGTGGTCGTCGCCGTGGCGTTCGTTCACCGCCCGCACCTTGGGGTCTTCGAGGGCGGCGAGGTCGGCCATGACCTCGCCGACGGTGGCCTGCGGTGCTGTCATCGTCGCCACGACGACCTCCTCTGAGCTCGGGCGGTACTCGTTCCCACCCTACGTCGGCCGTCTGCGCACAGGGCTCTGTCGATCAGGCCCCGCTGCGCTCCTCGTCGAGTGCCAGCAGGTACCCGGCGTTGCCGCGCAGTGCGGCTTCGTACCGCAGCACGTCGGGCGTGCGCACCGTATCGGCGGCGAAGGCGAGCAGCTCGCCGACCGCGGCGTCGCTGCGGCCCGCGGCGTGCAGCCCGAGCGCGTGGAACAGGCGCACGGACTCGGAGTCGGGGTACTCGGCGCGCGCCCGGTCGAGCGCGGCGAGGGAGTCGTCCATGCGGCCGAGGATGCGCAGCGTGCTGCCGTACTGCAGCAGGCACCGACGCAGCGGGTCGCCGGCGAGTCCGGCGGCCAGCGCCTGCTCGTAGTACCCGAGCGCGGTCTCCTCCTCGCCCGCGGTGTCGTACGAGCCGCCGACCTCGTAGAGCACGTACGGGTCGCCGGGGTGGTCGGCGAGCACGGCGAGGAACTCGTCGATCGTCGGCTGCATGTTCGCGCGGTCGCGGCGCTCGAAGATCTCGCGCAGCGTCGCTTCGAGCTCGGGGGAGAGGGTGGCGGTCATCGTTCCATCATCGCGGTCGTCGGCGCGATCGGGGTCGTCGGGCGAGCGCGCGAGCGAGCGGATGCCGCGCGCCCACCGAAGCACGAGGCATCCGCTCGCTCACGGCTCAGGCGGTGGCCGCCTGCTCGCGCGCCCGCAGGTCCTTGCGCAGGATCTTGCCGGCGCTCGACTTCGGGATCACCTCGATGAACTCGACGACGCGCACCTTCTCGTGCGGCGCGACGTGTGCTGTCACGTGCGCGATGACCGTGTCGGCGTCGAGGTCGGCGCCGGACTGCACCACGACGAAGGCCTTCGGCACCTCCTGGCCGTCGGCGTCGAGCACGCCGATGACGGCGGCGTCGGCGATCGCCGGGTGGCCGAGCAGCACCGCCTCGAGCACGGCCGGCGCCACCTGGTAGCCCTTGTACTTGATGAGCTCCTTGAGGCGATCGACGATGCGGTAGACGCCGTCGGCGGTCACCGTTGCGATGTCGCCCGTGTGCAGCCAGCCGTCGTCGTCGAGCATCTCGGCGGTCGCCGCGGCGTTGCCGAGGTAGCCCTGCATCACCTGCGGGCCGCGGATCCAGAGCTCGCCGGGCTCGCTCGTGCCGTCGTCGGCCGGTGTCTCGACGTCGACGCCCGTCTCGACGTCGACGAGGCGCGCCTCGGTGTTCGGCACCAGGAAGCCGATGGACGAGCGGTCGAGGTCGTCGCGGTCGGTGGGGATCACGTGCGTGACGGGGCTCGTCTCGGTCATGCCGTATCCCTGGGCGACCGTGCAGCCGATGCGGGAGGCCACGAGCTCGGCGAGGGCGCCGTCGAGCGGAGCCGCACCCGAGAAGACGACCCGCACACTCGAGAGGTCGTACTGGTCGACGAGCGGATGCTTCGCGAGCGCCACCGCGATCGGCGGCGCGATGAACACCCAGGTCGCCCGGTGTTCGCTGATGATGCGGAGGAACTCGACGAGGTCGAACCTCGGCATCGTCACGAGGGCGGCCCGGAGCTTGAGGGCGTAGTTCAAGAGGGCCGTCATGCCGTAGATGTGGAAGAACGGCAGCACCGCGAGCACGCGGTCGTCGGCCACGAGACCGATGGAGCCGCGCGCCTGCTCGATGTTCGCGACGAGGTTCGCGTGCGTGAGCATGACGCCCTTCGGGCGCCCGGTCGTGCCCGAGGAGTAGGGGAGCACGGCGAGGTGGGTCGCCGGGTCGAACGAGACCTCGGGCGCCGGGTTGCCCTCGCCGAGCAGGTCGCGCAGCGACGGGTGCCCTTCGGCGCCGTCGAGCACCACGAGGTGGTCGTCGGCGATGCCGAGGCGCGCTGCCGCGGCCTTCGCGCCCGGGAGGAGCGGGGACACGGTGAAGAACCAGGTGGCACCGGCATCCGTCAACTGGTTGGCGATCTCCTCGGGCGTGTAGAGCGAGTTGATCGTGGTCGCGGTGGCGCCGGAGCGCAGGATGCCGTGGAAGACCGTGGCGAACGCGGGCACGTTGGGGCAGAGCAGGGCGACCACATCGCCGACGCCGACGCCGCGGGCTGCGAGCGCCCCGGCGAGGAGCCCGATCTGGCCGACGAGCTGGCGATAGCTCGTCTCCGCGCCGCTCGTGCCGTCGATGAGCGCCACCCGGTCGAGCTCGGCGTCGGTGAGCCCGCCGAAGAGGTAGTCGTAGATCGACGTGTCGGGAACGGTGAGGTCGGGGTACGTGCTCCGGGCCATGCTGCGATCTCCTTCGATCTGCGGGTGGAAGCCATCATGCGGCATTCGCGCGGTCGGGGGAAGAGCTGACGACGGCTCGGTTGTTTTGATTGAATCAAGACAACTGCTACGCTCGAGACATGAGCACGAACGCCACCGAGGAGCGCGAGCAGGTCGCTGCACGCCTTCGCGGTGCAGGGCTCAAGGTCACCGAATCGCGTCTCGCGGTCTTCGACGCATTCCGGCCGGGCGAGCATCTCGATGCCGACGACGTGTTCACGCGCGTCGCCGGGCCACTGCCGACGACGTCCCGGCAGGCCGTCTACGGCGTGCTCGGCGCGCTCGCCGAGGCCGGGCTGCTCCGCAAGATCGAGCCGGCCGGTTCGCCGGCGCTCTACGAGACCCGCGTCGGCGACAACCACCACCACCTCGTCTGCACCGGCTGCGGCAAGGTCTTCGACGTCGGCTGCGTCGTCGGCGAGGCCGCATGCCTCACGCCGAGCGAGACGCACGGCTTCAGCATCGCCACCGCGGAGGTCACCTTCTGGGGCCTCTGCCCCGAGTGCAGCGCGAGCGGCGCGCTGAGCTGACCATCGCCGGTCGCACCGGCACCCTCGCACCCGCAGTCGACACTCCACACCCCGCGCCGGGTCGATCCGGCGTGCCCTGAAACTCGGGCGCTTCCCTACCAGCGCCCCGTCGGCCCCCGGGCCGGCGACCCCAGAGAAAGAACGAAGAGAGAAGGACGCCATGTCGGAACCCACCACGACGCCCACCACGACGCAGACCGGAACCCCGGTCGCCAGCGACGCCCACTCCCTCACGATCGGCGCCGACGGCGCGACGGTGCTGCACGACCGCTACCTCGTCGAGAAGCTCGCCCAGTTCAACCGCGAGCGGATTCCGGAGCGCATCGTGCACGCCAAGGGCGGCGGCGCGTTCGGTCGCTTCGAGGTGACCGCGGATGTCTCGGCCTACACGCGTGCCGCGGTGTTCCAGCCCGGCTCGACCGTCGAGACGCTGCTGCGCTTCTCGAGCGTCGCCGGTGAGCAGGGCTCGCCCGACACCTGGCGCGACGTGCGCGGCTTCTCGGTGAAGTTCTACACGACCGAGGGCAACTACGACATCGTCGGCAACAACACCCCCGTGTTCTTCATCCGCGACGCGATCAAGTTCCCCGACTTCATCCACTCGCAGAAGCGCCTGCCGGGGTCGGGCCTGCGCGACGCCGACATGCAGTGGGACTTCTGGACCCTCTCGCCCGAGTCCGCCCACCAGGTCACCTACCTCATGGGCGACCGGGGCCTGCCGAAGTCGTGGCGCGAGATGCACGGCTTCGGGTCGCACACCTACCAGTGGATCAACGCCGCGGGCGAGAAGTTCTGGGTGAAGTACCACTTCCGCTCGCAGCAGGGCGACCTGCACCTCGACGCCGAGAGCGCCGAGGCGATCGCCGGTGCCGACGCCGACTACTACCGCCGCGACCTGCACGAGGCGATCGAGGCGGGTGACCACCCCAAGTGGGACCTGCACGTGCAGGTCATGCCCTACGACGACGCGAAGACCTACCGGTTCAACCCGTTCGACCTCACCAAGGTCTGGCCGCACGCGGACTACCCGCTGATCCCGGTCGGCACGCTCACCCTCGACCGCAACCCGCAGAACTTCTTCGCCGAGATCGAGCAGGCCGCGTTCTCGCCCGCGAACACCGTTCCCGGCATCGCGATCAGCCCCGACAAGATGCTGATGGCGCGCGTGTTCAGCTACCCCGACGCGCAGCGCTACCGCGTGGGCACGAACTACAACCAGATCCCGGTGAACGCGCCGCACGCGGCATCCGTCGCCAACTACTCGCAGGATGGCGCCCAGCGTCACGCCTTCAACACGCCCACCACGCCGGTCTACGCGCCGAACTCGTTCGGCGGCCCCGTGGCGTCGGCCGAGGCGGCTGCCGAGGGCGGCTGGGAGAGCGACGGCGAGCTCGTGCGCGCCGCGTACACGCTGCGCTCGGACGACAGCGACTTCGGCCAGGCGGGCACGCTCTACCGCGAGGTCTACTCGGCCGAGGCGAAGCTCCGCCTGCAGGCGACGCTCGCCGGCCAGGCGGCCTCGATCACGATCGACGAGATCCGCGAGCGGTTCTTCCAGTACTGGACGAACGTCGACGCCGACCTCGGTGCCGCGCTCCGCGCCGCGCACGCGACGGCGGTCGCCGACGGCGCCGCGGCGTAGTCGAAGCCCTGCCCGAACGGGCCCGGATGCCGCGTGGCATCCGGGCCCGTTCCCGTGTTCGTCCCGTTCGCGTGTTCGCTCTGTTCGCGTGTTCGCCCTGTTCGCGTGTTCGCTCTGCTCGCCTTCCGTCGAGAGGACGCAACTTGTCGGTATTTGCGGGCGGGAAGCGACGATTCGCGTCATCTCGACTGCTGAGCCGGCGCCTCTTCGACGATCTCGGCCCCGGCACGCGCGCGGACAATCGCGCGCGCGAATACAGGGAGTGCGGGCGGTTCGAACGAACCGCCCGCTCTCGTTCCCCCGGTCGCGGGCGGCGGAGCGGACGATGGGCCCGGGTTTCCCGGCGAGGGTTGACCGCGGAATCAGGAGCTGGATAGGCTCCTGACTGTTCGCTGCAAAATGAATCGTTTCATCAAAGAGGAGAAACGCGTGCGACCCTACTTCCGCAGTGCCGCGGCCGGTGTGCTCATCGCCGGTACGGTCTTCGCTTCAGTGCTCACCGCACCACCGGCTCCGGCCGTCGCGGCGTCACGCCACACCGATCGAGTCGCCGTCGGGGCGCTCGAGGCCAATTCGGCCGAGAACCCGATCGGCATCCCGCTCGCCGCCCCGAGACTGAGCTGGCAGCTCACCTCGACGAGTCGCGGCGCGATGCAGTCCGCGTACCAGGTGCGTGTCGCGACGAGCGAGCGCAAGCTCGAGCGTCCCGACGTCTGGGACAGCGGCAAGGTCGCATCGGATGCCTCGGTCGACGTGCCGTTCGGCGGCCCCGACCTCGCGGGGGCGACCGAGTACGCCTGGCAGGTGCGCGTGTGGGATGCACGCGGGCAGGCCTCGGAGTGGAGCGATGCCGCGACCTTCGAGACCGCGCTCGCCTCGACCGATGACTGGGCGGGCGCCGAGTGGATCGGTGCCGACTCGTCGATCCCGGCGGAGTGGACCGACTACACGATGACCTTCACGGCGTCGAAGATCTCCGGCGCGCTCGGCGTGTACTTCCGCGGCAGCGACAGCGGCAACGCCGACATGTGGCAGCTGAGCCAGAGCGAGGGATCGCTTCGCCCGCACGTGAAGACCAACGGCGGCTTCGCGGTGCTTCCGGCGACACCGTTCCCCGCCGGCTTCGACTTCGCCGCCGAGCACGAGTACTCCATCACCGTCGACGGCACGACCGTCGTGACGAAGGTCGACGGCGCGGTGCTCGACACGCGCACCGTCACGGCGAACGCCGGCCCCGGGCTCGTCGGGTTCCGCACGAACGGCGCGGAGACCGGCCTCGTCTCCGAGGTGAAGGTCACCTCCGAATCCGGCGAGGTGCTGGTCGACACGACGTTCCCCGCCGGCGACCGCACCTTCACCTCGGGCACGGTGCAGGGCGGCAAGCTCCTCGTCGCAGGCAACACCGAGCCGTGGTTCGCCTTCGGCGCCGATGTGCCGTTGCTCCGCACGGAGTTCGACGTCGAGAAGCAGGTCGAGTCGGCGCGCATCTACGCCGCGGCGCGCGGCGTCTACGAGCTGCAGCTCAACGGCGAGCCCGTCGGAGACCAGCAGCTCGCCCCCGGGTGGACCGACTACAACACCCGCATCCTGTACCAGAGCTACGACGTGACCGAACAGCTCGAGGCCGGCGACAACGCCTTCGGCGCCGAGGTGGCCAACGGCTGGTACGCCGGCAACGTCGCGATGTTCGGCGACTCCGTCTACGGCAGCGACACCTCCGTCATCGCGCAGCTGCGCATCCGGTACACCGACGGCTCCGAAGAGCTCATCGCCACCGACGACGGCTGGCGCACGACGAACGGCGCGACGACCTCGGCCGACCTGCTCGACGGCGAGACCTACGACGCCCGCCGAGCCGCCGCGCTGGGAGCCTGGTCGGAGGCCGGCTACGACGACGGCGAATGGTCGAAGGTCGTGGTGCGTCCCTCCGCCACCGCGAAGCTCCAACCGCAGATCGACCCGCCGGTGCGCGTCACGCAGGAGCTGCAGGCCACCGAACTGCCGAGCCCGGCCGACGGCGTGCACGTCTACGACCTCGGCCAGAACATGGTCGGCCACGCACGGGTGACGCTGAACGGCGAGGCCGGGCAGACCGCCCGCATCCGCGTCGCCGAGGTGCTGAACTCCGACGGCACCCTCTACACCGCCAACTTCCGCGGAGCGAAGGCGACCGATTACTACACCTTCGCGGGAGACGGCGCCGAGACGTGGGAGCCGAACTTCACGTTCCACGGATTCCGCTACGTCGAGATCACGGGGGTCGACGATGCCCCCTCGGCCGATGACATCACCGGCGTCGTGGTCGGCACCGACAACATCTCGACCGGCACGCTCGAGACCTCCTCGCCGCTCGTCAACCAGCTGCAGAGCAACATCGTGTGGGGTCAGCGCGGCAACTTCCTGTCGATCCCGACGGACACTCCGGCTCGGGACGAGCGCATGGGTTGGACGGGTGACATCAACGTGTTCGCCAACACCGCGAACTACAACATGGACTCGCAGCTCTTCCTGACCAAGTGGCTGCAGGACCTGCGCGACACCCAGAGCGCCGACGGCGCCTTCCCCGGCGTCGCCCCGGTCGTGCCCGGCAGGTTCGACGGCGGCTACGGTCGTGCCGGATGGGCCGACGCCGGCGTGCATGTGCCGTACTCGCTGTGGAAGGCCTACGGCGACACGCAGATCCTCGTCGACAGCTACGACTCGATGAAGCGGTATGTCGACTACCTCGACGCCACCTCGACCGACCACATCCGCAACGTCGGCGGGTACAACGACTGGCTGAACCTCGACGACGACACCCCGGCGACGGTCATCGACACCGCATTCGTCGCGAAGGGCACCCGCGAGTTCGCCGAGATGGCGGCGGCGCTCGGTCGCGACGACGACGCGCAGCTCTACATGGAGCGCTACGAGGCGATCAAGGCGGCATACGGCGCGGCATTCGTCAGCGCGGACGGCACGGTGCGGGGCGACTCGCAGACGGCCTACATCCTGACGATCACGAACGACCTGATCCCGGCAGGGCTCGAGGACCAGGTCGCGGCGCAGTTCGTCGAGACGCTCGAGCGGCGGAACAACCACCTGTCGACCGGCTTCCTCGGCGTCGACGGGCTGCTGCCGGCGCTCACGGAGATCGGGCGCACCGACATCGCCTACAAGCTGCTGCAGAACACCGACTACCCCTCGTGGGGCTACGAGATCGGCAAGGGCGCGACCACGATCTGGGAGCGCTGGAACTCGATCATGCCCGACGGCACCTTCGGCCCCGTCGAGATGAACTCGTTCAACCACTACGCCTACGGCGCGGTCGGCGAATGGATGTACCGCACGATGGCCGGCATCTCCGCGCTCGAGCCCGGCTACCGCAAGGTGCTCATCGCACCCGAGACGGGTGCCGGCATCGACCACGTCGCCTCCTCGGTCGACACGCCCTACGGCGAGGTCGCGACGTCATGGCGAACGGATGCCTCGGGCTCGATGCAGCTCGACGTCACCGTTCCCGCCAACACGACCGCCGAGATCCGCATCCCGACGGCGAGCCGCTGGGCGATCACCGAGGGCGGCAAGCCCGCGGCATCCGTGAAGGGCATCGAGTTCGTGCGCTACGCCGACGGCGACGCCGTGTTCGCGGTGGGCTCCGGCGAGTACGAGTTCGCGCAGAACGTGACGCTCGGCCGGCTGGGCGACACCCGTGACGCGGCATCGGCGACCGACGACCAGGTGGCGGCGCTCCGCAAGGACGGCGCGCTGACGAAGTCGCAGGCGAAGACCCTCGACGACCTGGCCGACATGTTCGACGACCGGGCCGACAAGGCCTGGGACGCCTTCGTCGACGGGAAGCAGGGCCGGGAGCGCGACGTGCGCACCGCGGTCGCCGCGCACAAGACCCTGAGCTCGATGCAGGCGATCACCGCCTACCTCGATCGGGAGGTCGCACGCGGAACGCTCACGGTCGAGACCGCCGACTCGCTCCGGGCGATCCTCGCTCCGGCAGCCGAGAAGCTGGCCGCCGCGTGCGCGACGCTCGCCGGCGCATCGGTCTCGCTGACCGTGCCGGCCGAAGGGAGCTTCCCGGGCGACGCGGCACGTGCCGAGATCGTCGTCGACGTCAGCGGCAAGAAGAAGCTGAGCGACGTCGAGGCCGAACTGACTTCGGCCGAGGGGTGGAAGGTCACCGCGGTGCCCGCCGACGGCACCCGGAAGTACACGCCGGGCTCGTCGACGACGTTCGCGTTCGACGTGGCGATCCCCGCCGACGCGACACCGGGAGGCTACGGCCTCGACGGCACCCTCAGCTACCGCTACGACGGCACCGAGGTGACGCTGCCCTTGGCGGCGCAGCTCACGGTCGCGGCGCCCGTGACGGTGGGGGCCGTCACGGTCGAGCCCGCGGCTGCTCACCCCGGTGACGTCGTGGCGGTCTCCGTCGACCTCGTGAACCGCACGTCCGACGAGCGTTCCGGTTCGGTCACGGTGACCGGGCCGGAGGGCTGGGGCGAGGTCGAGGTTCCGTTCGAGGTGGGCGCCGAGGCATCCGCTCGTTCGACCGTCGAGGTCTCCGTTCCCTACACGGTGACCGGGGGAGCAGCGGTGCTCACCGCGGCCGTCGGCTCGTCGGCCGACGAGCGCGGCACGGCCTCGCTCGCGGTGGAGCTCTCGAGCACGCCGGCCGTCGTCGTCGACCATGTCGACCTCGGCCTCGCGGCATCCGAGCAGGCGCACGGGCTGACCGCGTCCGAGCACTCGGGCACGTCCCCGGAGGCCGGGCTCACCCGCCGGTACACCCACACCTCCTACCCGGGCGGCTGGTTCGAGTTCGACGTCGCGGTTCCGGCCGGCGAGCCGTTCGTGGTTCGCGCGGTCGAGACGTTCGACGCGGCGCGGCAGAAGACCTACGACATCTCGGCCGACGGCGAGACGGTCCTCGAGCAGCGCTACACCCGAACCGAGGGCGGCGCCGGCACGATGAGCTACCAGTTCGTCGTCGACGACTCGGAGGCCACGGCCGACGGCACGGTGCGACTGCGGTTCCAGGACGTGGACGGCGCGTACGACCCGTCGATCGCCGACGTGTGGATCCTCCCGGTCGCCGGCGGCCTCGACGCGGCCGAGAACGTGGTCGCCGGGTCGGCCGTCACGGCGCGCACGAGCCTGCAGGCCGCACCGGGCTGGGGCACGGCGAACCTCGTCGACGGCAAGCGCGAGAGCCTCGCGGGCGGCGCGAAGGGGTACACCTCCAACGGTCCCGACCGGTCGCAGACCGGCGTCGACCAGTGGCTGGCCTTCGACCTCGGGGCGCCGAAGGCGTTCGACACGGTCGTGCTCTATCCGAGGACCGCCACCGCCGACGACAAGGCGGCCGACGGCACCGACGGGGCGCACTTCCCGAAGTCGTTCGCCGTGCAGGTCAGCGATGACGGCACCACGTGGACGACGGTGCACGAGGTGACCGGGCAGGCCGACCCGGGCCCGAGGCCGCAGACGTACGGGTTCGACGCCGTGCAGGCGCAGCACCTGCGGGTGCTCGTCACCGAGCTCGGCCGTCCGACCGCGGAGGAGGGGCGCATCGGGTTCTACCGACTGCAGCTCGCCGAGGTGCAGGCGTTCGACCTGCCGTAGTCGAGTGGTGTGGAACGGGCGGCCCGATCGGGCCGCCCGTTCTGCGCGTTCGGGGTTTCATGGGCGTCGAGATGACGCAACTTGTCGGTAGGTGCGGGCGGGTACCGGCAAGTTGCGTCATCTCGGCGGCTGGGCCAACGCCTCCTCGACGATCTCGGCCACCACCGTGTGCGCCCGCGCGCGGTCGGCGGCGACGAGCCCGATGCGGGTGCGCCGGTCGAGCACGTCGTCGACGTCGAGCGCCCCCTCGGCGAGCACCGCGAACTCGATCTCGGCGCGCGTGACGTCGATGCCGGGCGCGATGCGCTCGGCGGGGTCGGCGCAACGGGCGAGGTCGAGCACGGCGGATGCCTCGGCGCCGAAGCGCGCCACGAGCGACGCGGGCAGCTCGGGGCGAGCGGGCGCGTGCACCGGCGTGGTCGCACCGGTTGCCAGCGGAACCGCCGAGTCGGGTGCTCCCACCAGGGCGAGCGTCGCGGTGCGGCAGCCGGGGTCGGCGAGGCCGGCGTGCCGGCACGCGAGGTCGACCGCGTCGCGGGCCATCGCCCGATACGTCGTGAGCTTGCCGCCGAGCACGTTGAGCAGGCCCGCCTCCGAGACCGCGACGTGATGGCGCCGGGAGATGTCGGCGGTCGAGCCGTCGCCGCCCGTGTCGATGAGCGGGCGGAGCCCGGCGAAGGCGCCGAGCACGTCGTCTCGGCCGAGCGGCCGTTCGAGGGCCGACGACACGGTGCGGAGCAGGAAGTCGATCTCCGCGTCCTGCGGCTGCGGCACGTCGGGCACCGGCCCGGGGGCGTCCTCGTCGGTGAGGCCGACGACGACCCGTCCGAGCTGTTGCGGCAGCGCGAAGACGAAGCGGCTGATCGAGCCCGGATGCGGCACGGTGATGGCGGCGGACGGATGCCCGAGCGCTGCGGCGTCGAGCACCAGGTGCGTGCCGCGGCTCGGCCGCATGCGGATGCCGGGGTCGAGCTCGCCCGCCCAGACTCCGGCGGCGTTCACGACGACCCGGGCGCGCACCCGAAGCGAGCCGCCGCCGACCGTGTCGACGAGCGTCGCACCGTCGGCATCGGCCCCCGACACGCGCACCCGAGTGAGCACCGTGGCGCCGTAGGCGGCGGCCGTGCGGGCGAGGGCCACGACGAGCCTGGCGTCGTCGACGAGCTGGCCGTCGTGCGAGAGCACCCCGCCGCGCAGGCCATCGCGGCGCAGGGCGGGGGCGAGCCGCAACGCTTCGTCGCGACCGATGCGGCGCGGGTGCGCCAACACGTCACCCGGCGTGCGGGCGAGCATGCGCAGTCCGTCGCCCATGCCCAGGCCGACGCCGCCGAACACGCGCTGCTTCGCCGAGACGGAGGGCACGAACGGCAGCAGCTGGGGGAGGCTCCGCACGAGGTGCGGTGCCACGCGCGTCATGAGGATGTGGCGCTCCACGGCGCTCTCGCGCGCGACGGCGATGTCACCGGTGGCGAGGTAGCGCAGCCCGCCGTGCACGAGCTTCGAGCTCCAGCGACTGGTGCCGAATGCGAGGTCGTGCGCCTCGGCGAGCACGACCGAGAGTCCGCGACTGGCGGCGTCGAGCGCCACGCCGGCGCCCGTGACGCCGCCGCCGATCACGAGCAGGTCGACCGGCTCGCGGCGCGCGGCGAGCGCGTCGAGGTCGCGAGCCCGTCGGGTGCCGTTCAGCGCGGCGGAGTGCGCAGCGCTGGGGGAGTCGGCGGGGTTCAGGGGCGGAGGTGTCCGTCGAGTGCGTGCCAAAGTTCGCTGCTCCAATGCGGCTCGTCGATGAGGTCGGAGACGGTGTTGTGCGAGAGGATCGCCGACTGGGCGATGAGCAGGAGCATGACCGCGAGATCGCTCGGTGCGCCCGCGCGCACCGAACCGCCCTGCTGGGCGAGCTCGATCGCGGTGGCCAGCCACTGCAGGATGACGCGCTGGCTCTGGCCGATGCGCTGCAGCGTGTACCGGGTGAAGACCTCGGGTTCGCGCTCGAGCAGGCGGCCGTAGAGCGGGTCGGTGCGGAACAGCTCGGAGAACCGCATCACGTCGCGCACGATGTCGCCCCGCGAATGCGCGGGTTCGGGGAACTGCTCGATGAGCGACACGGTGGCGCGCAGCAGTGCCGTGCGCACGATCTCGTCGGCGCTCGTCCAGCGGCGATACACGGTGGGGCGACTGACCCCGGCGTTGCGGGCGACCTCTGCGACCGTGACCCCGCCGACGCCGCGCGCGGCGATGAGTTCCACGGCCGCGTCGAGCATGCGCATCTCGGCCTCGTCCCAGACGGGCCGGTCGAGCAGGTTTGCTTGACGATCTTCCATGATGTGTCACACTGTAACGCATGGTCGACGGAGACACCTCCCCTACCGCCGCAAGCGTCGGCGACGAGACATCCACCCCGATGCGGTGGAACGGCTGGGGCGACCCGGCGAAGGCGAAGGAGCTGCCGCTCGCGGTGCGGGCACTGCTGCCGGTCATGCTCGGGCGGGTTCCGAAGCCCGAAGCGGCAGTCGACCTCGACGTGGTCGAGCTCGAGCCGTCGGCACTCGACGACGCGGACCGGGCCGCGCTCGCCGCGATCGTCAGCGACGCGCACGTCGCAAGCGACGACGAGGCGCGCATCCGTCACTCCGGCGGGCGCTCGACGCCCGACCTGCTCCGGCGTCGCGCGCGTCGACAGGATGCCCCCGACGCGGTCGTCTCGCCGGCCGACCATGCCCAGATCGTCGAGGTGCTGCGGCTCGCCGGTTCGCGCGGCATCGCCGTCGTGCCGTTCGGCGGCGGCACGAGCGTCGTGGGTGGACTCGACCCCGAGCGCGGCACGCACCGCGCGGTGATCGCCCTCGAACTGCGCCGGCTGACCGGGCTCGTCTCCCTCGACGAGACGAGCGGCGAAGCCGTGCTGCGCGCCGGCACCACCGGACCCGAGGCCGAGCGGCTGCTCGGCGAGCACGGGTTCGAGCTCGGGCACTTCCCCCAGAGCTTCCGCTACGCGACCATCGGCGGCTTCGCCGCTGCACGCTCCTCCGGTCAGAACTCCGCCGGCAACGGCCGCTTCGACGCGATGGTCACGGGCCTGCGCGTCGCGACCCCGACCGGCGAACTCGACCTCGGCCGTGCGCCCGGATCGGCCGCGGGCCCCGACCTCCTGCGGCTCTTCCTCGGCTCCGAGGGGGCGTTCGGCGTCATCACCGAGGTGCAGGTGCGCGTGCACCGTGCGCCCGAGGTGCGGCTCGCCGAGGCCTGGACCTTCCCCGACTTCGCGGCGGGCGCCGATGCCCTGCGCCGGGTCGCGCAGCTCGGCACCGGCCCCACCGTCATCCGCCTCTCCGACGAGGCGGAGACCGGTGTCTCCCTCGCCCAGGTCGGGCGCATCGGCAAGGCGCTCGCGAAGGGTGCGAGCGCGGTCACGATCTTCGAGGGCGACACCGAGCTCGCGGCCGAGCGGCAGGCCCGCACGGCGCAGGTGCTGCGCGAGTCGGGCGGTGTCTCGGCCGGCACCGCGCCCGCCGAGGAGTGGGTGCACGGCCGGTTCAACGCGCCGTACCTCCGCGACGCCCTGCTCGACCACGGCGTCTTCTGCGAGACCCTCGAGACCGCGACCACCTGGGCGAACCTCGAACGGCTGAAGCGCGAGGTCACCGCCGCGATCACCGACGGCTTCGCCGAGCAGCGCGCCAAGTCGCTCGTGCTCTGCCATGTGTCGCACATCTACCCGACCGGCGCCGCGCTCTACTTCACGATCCTCGCGGGGGTGAAGGGCGACCAGCTGGCCGCCTGGGAGCCCGTGAAGGCGTCGGTGAACGACGTGCTCATGTCGGGCGGCGGCACCATCAGCCACCACCACGGGGTCGGGCGCGACCACGCCCCGTGGCTCGAGCGCGAGATCGGGCCGGTCGGCCTGCGGATCCTCCGCGCCGTGAAGGCGGAGCTCGACCCCGCCGGCGTGATGAACCCCGGCGCACTCCTCGAGCCCGGGAGCAACTGACATGACCGGGCACATCGCCGTGCTCGTGAACCCCAGCTCGGGTCGCGGTCGCGGCGCCGCTGCTGCAGCCCGAGCCGTCGAGCGCCTCGAGGCGCTGACCGATGAGGTGCGCGTGTTCGCGGGCGACTCGGTCGACGACACACGGCGGCTCGCACGTGAGGCCGTCGCGGGCGCTCCGAGCGCGCTCGTGGTGGTCGGCGGCGACGGCACCCTCTCGTCGGTGCTCGACGCCGTCGTGGGTTCCGGCGTGCCGATCGCACTCGTGCCCGCGGGCACGGGCAACGACCTCGCGCGTGCCCTCGGCCTGCCGTTCGAGGCATCCGACGCCGCTTCGGCGGCCGCCGAACTCGCCCTGAACGGCACGCCCCGTGCGATCGACGTCGGCGAGGTGGAGTCGGCGGCGGGCATCGCCCGCTTCCTGACCGTCGCAGCGCTCGGCTTCGACGCGCACGTCAGCGAGCGCACCAACCGGCTGAAGTGGCCGCGCGGGCGAGTCCGCTACTACCTCGCGATCCTCATCGAGGTCGCGCGGCTCCGCCCGATGCCGTTCGCCGTCGCGTTCGACGGCGGGCCGATGCGCCCCATGCCGGGCACCCTCATCGCCGTGGGCTCCACGCGCAGCTACGGCGGCGGCATGCCGGTGTGCCCCGACGCCGACCCCGCCGACGGCCTGCTCGACGTCACGCATGTCGCACCGCTCGGGCGTGCGAAGCTCGTGCGCCTCTTCCCGCTGCTGCTGCGCGGCACGCATGGCGAACGGCCCGAGGTGACGACGGTGCGGGCGACGCACGTCGAGGTCGACGCGCCGGGTCTCGTGGTCTACGCCGACGGCGAGCGGGTCGGCGCCGGGCGGGCGCGCATCCGGGTGGTGCCCGGTGCGCTCACGATGCTCGTGCCCGCTGCGGTCGGCGCGACCGATCAGCCTGACGGGGCCGGCCTCGACGCCGGACCGGACCGGGGCGGAGAGCTGGCGGCATGACCGGCTTCGACCACGACGTCGTCATCGTCGGCTCGGGCTTCGGCGGGTCGGTCGCGGCGCTGCGCCTCGCATCGAAGGGCTACCGAGTGCACGTCTTCGAGGCGGGCCGCCGGTTCGCCGACGCCGACTTCGCGAAGACCTCGTGGGATGTGCGGCGCTACCTCTGGGCGCCAGCGATCGGATGCTTCGGGGTGCAGCGCATCCACAAGCTGCCGCACGTCATGGTGCTGGCCGGCGCGGGCGTCGGCGGGGGATCGCTGAACTACGCGAACACGCTGTACGAACCCGGACCGTCGTTCTTCGAGGACCGGCAGTGGGGCGCGCTCGCCGACTGGCATGCCGAGCTCGCCCCGCACTACGCGACGGCGAAGCGCATGCTCGGCGTCGTGCCCGAGTATCCGCACTCGGGCCCGGTCGAGCAGATCATGGCGGATGCCGCGAACGACCTCGGTGTCGGCGACACGTTCCGTCGGGCCCCCGTCGGGGTGTACTTCGGCCGCCCCGGCGAGACCGTGCCCGATCCGTTCTTCGGCGGCGAAGGCCCCGACCGCACCGGATGCACGCTCTGCGGCAACTGCATGGTCGGTTGCCGGGTCGGTGCGAAGAACACGCTCGCGAAGAACTACCTCGCGCTCGCCGAGCGGCTCGGCGCGACGATCGAGCCGCTCCGCACCGTCGTCGAGGTGCGCGAGCGCCCGGGCGGCGGCTTCGCGGTCACCACGGTGCGGAGTGGTGCGTGGTTCGGCCGCGACCGCCGCACGGTGACCGCCGAGCAGGTCGTGCTCGGCGCCGGCACGTGGGGCACCCAGCAGCTCCTGCACCGCATGAAGCACTCGGGTGCGCTGCCCGGGTTGTCCGATGCGCTCGGGCGCCTCACGCGCACGAATTCGGAAGCCCTCGACGGCGCGGTCGCGGTGTCGGTGCCCGACGGGCTCGGTCTCGCGAGCGGCGTCGCGATCACCACCTCGTTCCACGTCGACGAGCGCACGCACGTCGAGAACGTGCGGTACGGCCCGGGGTCGAATCTCATGGGTGCGCTTGCGACGGGCCTCGTGCCCGGCGGTCGCCCCCTCCTCGGGCGGCTCGGCGCGTTGATCGGCGGGGCGCTGCGGCATCCGATCACGACCCTGCGTCTGACCTCGCTGCGGCGCTGGAGCGAACGCGGCATCATCGCGCTCGTCATGCAGACGGCCGACAACTCGCTCACCCTCTCGCTCCGACGCCGCTTCGGGCGAACGGTGCTCACGAGCGCCCAGGGCGAGGGCGAGCCGAACCCGAGCCACCTGCCTGGTGCGCACCTCGCGGCCCAGGCGATCGCCGCTCGCATGCAGGCGGCGGGGGGTGTGCCCGTCGAGGCGCGCGGCTCGTGGCCCGAGGTGTTCGGCATCCCCCTGACCGCGCACTTCCTCGGCGGCGCCGTCGTCTCAGGGACTCCCGAGCGGGGCGTCGTCGACCCGTACCACCGCGTGTGGGGCCACCCGGGGCTGCACGTCGTCGACGGTGCCGCGATGCCGGCGAACCCGGGCGTGAATCCGTCGCTCACGATCACCGCCATGGCCGAGCGCGCCCTGTCGTACTGGCCACGCCGGAGCGCCGCGGATCAGCGGCCCACGCAGGAGGAACTGCTCGACCGACGCGGCTGAGGCGCTCGCAGCCCTGTCGGTCGATCCGACCCGCGAGTAGCATCTGCGCCATGGCCGAGCTGCCGGATTTCTCAGACCTGCGAGCGCTCTACATCAACTGCACGCTGAAGCGAAGCCCCGAACCGAGCCACACCCAGGGCCTCATGGACGCGAGCGTCGCCCTCATGCGCGAGCGCGACGTGCACGTCGACGAACTGCGGTTCGTCGACCTCGATGTCGCGACCGGCGTCTACCCCGACATGCGCGAGCACGGCTGGGCGACCGATGCCTGGCCCGATGAGGTGTGGCCGCTCGTCGAGGCCGCCGACATCCTCGTCGTCGGCGGTCCGATCTGGCTCGGCGACAACTCCTCGATCACGAAGCGGCTCGTCGAGCGGCTCTACTCGATGAGCGGAGAGTTCAACGAGCGGGGCCAGTACGTCTATTACGGCAAGGTCGGCGGCGCGATCATCACGGGCAACGAAGACGGCATCAAGCACTGCGCGATGAACCTGCTCTACAGCCTGCAGCACATCGGCTACTCGATCCCGCCGGGCGCCGACGCGGGGTGGATCGGCGAGGCGGGTCCCGGCCCGAGCTACCTCGACCCCGGTTCCGGCGGGCCCGAGAACGACTTCACCAATCGCAACACGACGTTCATGACGTACAACCTGCTGCACCTCGCGCGGCTGCTGAAGGACGCGGGCGGCTTTCCGGTCGGCGGCAACCTGCGCGCCGAGTGGGACGGTGGCGACCACTCCGGCTTCGAGGCGAATCCCGAGTACCGCTGACCGCGCAGGCCGTTCGCCGCAGCGGTGCCGGAAACGGCAACGGGCGGTCCGACCGGGCCGCCCGCTGCAGAGGTGTGGAACTACGCGTCGACGAGCGCGCGCTTCACGATGCTCGTGAAGAAGCCGAGGCCGTCGACGCCGGAGCGCATCGCGGCGGCGGTGTCGGGGCCGAAGCCGGGCTCGACCGCGTGCTCGGGGTGCGGCATGAGGCCGACCACGTTGCCGCGGGCGTTCGAGATGCCCGCGATGTCGCGGAGCGAGCCGTTGGGGTTCACGTCGACGTAGCGGAAGACCACGCGGCCCTCGCCCTCGAGCCGGTCGAGCGTCTCATCGGAGGCGATGAAGCCGCCCTCGCCGTTCTTCAGCGGGATCGTGATCTGCTGGCCGGCCTCGAAGTCGCCGGTCCAGTCGGTCGACGCGTTCTCGACCGTGAGCACCTGGTCGCGGCAGATGAACGAGCCGTGGTCGTTGCGGATGAGCCCGCCCTCGAGGAGGCCCGCCTCGGTGAGCATCTGGAAGCCGTTGCAGATGCCGAGCACGGGCATGCCGGAGTTCGCAGCGGAGACGACCTCGGTCATGATCGGGCTGAGCGAGGCGATCGCGCCGCAGCGCAGGTAGTCGCCGTAACTGAAGCCGCCGGGCAGGATCAGCGCGTCGACGCCCTCGAGGTCGTGCGAGCCGTGCCAGAGGGCGACGGGCTCGGCCCCCGCGAGGCGCACCGCACGCTGGGCGTCGCGATCGTCGAGCGAGCCGGGGAAGGTGATGACACCGATGCGCATGGCGAGCCCGCTCAGTGCGTTTCGCCGGCGGGGGCGCCGAAGCCGTCGTCGGTCACGGATGCCGCGCCGGACGCCTCTTCGGCGAGCTCGGCGTTCGTCACCTCGTAGTGGATTCCGACGACGTCTTCGATCACGCCGTTGGAGAGGATCTCCTCGGCGATCTCCTGCACCTGTGCGCGCAGCGCGTCGTCGACGGGTCCGTCGACGGTCAGTTCGAATCGCTTGCCGATGCGCACGCCGCTGAACCCGGTGCGTCCGGTGCGGGCGAGGGCGCCGGCGACGGCCTTCCCCTGGGGGTCGAGCAGTTCGGCTTTGGGCATCACGTCGACGACGATGGTGGGCACCGCGGTTCTCCGTCCGGTGTCGAAAATGTGGATGCGTCGATTCTACCGGGGTGCCGAGGCATCGAAGCATCCGCCCCCTGCTCGTGCGTCAGCGCCGGCTGACGGCCCTGATCACGAGACCGATGCCGACGATCACGGCAGCGCCGGCGGCGATGACGAGGGCGGGGTTCTCCCGGTACCGCGCCTTCACGTAGCGGACGCCGTCGTCGGCGACCTCCCTCGCGCCTGCGACGGCGGCGCTCGCCTGCGCGGCGACGGCGTCGACGGTGTCGGCTGCGGCGTCGCGGGCATCGTTCAGCACGTCGCCGACGGTGTCGGATGCCTGCCCGGCCGCTCGGGCCGTGGCGTCCCCGAGCCGATCGGCGCCCGACTTCACGGCTCGCGCCGCGTCTGCCGCGGCGTCGCCCACTGCGTCGGCGACGTGATCCGCGTGGTCGCGCGCGGTCTCGGTCACTCGGTCCGCCGCGTCCTTCGCAGCGGCCGTGACGTCATGCTGAGTGCGATCCGTGTCGGTCATCAGTGGCTCCCTTCGCCGGGGTGATCGGGTCACCTCATCGGATGATCGAGTCATCGTACGCTCGCGAACCGGGAAGGGCCCGGATCGGCCGTCGGGCTTGCCACGGCCCCGTCGGGGTGCTAGCGGGGTCGTCGAGGGGAAGTTGCATGGGACGCATTCCATGCGTATTATTCCGAGCGGAATAATTGCACGCGAACGCGAAGGGAACACGGATGCCGCACCTCAACCCGCTCGCCTTCTCGGCGCTCGGCATGCTGATCGACGCCCCCATGCATCCGTACGAGATGTACCAGCTGATGCTGGCGCGTCGGGAGGACCGCGTCGTCAAGGTGAGCGCTGGGTCGCTCTACCGGGCGGTCGAACGGCTCGCCCGCGACGGGCTGATCGTCGAGAGCGCGACCGAGCGCATGGGCAATCGGCCCGAGCGCACCGTCTACACCGTGACGGATGCCGGGCGGGCCGCGTTCGACGAGAGCCTCGAGGAGATGCTCGGCCGCAGCGTCAACGAGTTCCCCGAGTTCCCGCTCGCCATCGGCGAGGCCCACAACCTGGCGGCGGAGCGGGTCGTCGAGCTGCTCGGAGACCGGCTCGACTCCATCCGCGACGACATCGCCTGGTACGACGCTGCGGCCGTGCGCATCGCCGAGAAGGGCAAGCCGAAGCACGTCGTGCTGAACGTCTACTACAGCAGGGCGATGCTCGCCGCCGAGGCCGAATGGCTCGCGGCGACCATCGACGAGCTCCGCTCCGGCGAACTCGAGTGGCCGGCCGGCGACCCGAGCGCCTCGCCCCAGACCTGACCCGTTCCGGAGGAACACATGCAGACCGAACGCAAGCCATGGCCCGCCCTCTGGGCGCTCGTCATCGGCTTCTTCATGATCCTGGTCGACTCGACCATCGTCTCGATCGCCAACCCCGCCATCATGCGCGACCTCGGCACCGACCTCACCGCGGTGCTGTGGGTGACCTCCGCCTACCTGCTGGCGTACGCCGTGCCGCTGCTCATCACGGGTCGCCTCGGCGATCGCTTCGGCCCGAAGAACGTCTACCTCGTCGGCCTCGCCGTGTTCACGCTCTCCTCGCTCTGGTGCGGTCTCTCCGATGACATCACCATGCTGATCGTCGCGCGCGTCGTGCAGGGGCTCGGCGCCGCGCTGATGACTCCGCAGACGATGGCGGTCATCACCCGCATCTTCCCGCCGCAGCAGCGTGGCGCGGCGATGGGCCTCTGGGGAGCCGTCGCCGGTGTCGCGACGCTCGTCGGCCCGATCCTCGGCGGGCTCCTGGTCGACTCGCTCGGCTGGGAGTGGATCTTCATCGTCAACGTGCCCGTCGGCGTCGTCGCGTTCATCCTCGCGGTGCGGCTCGTGCCGAGGCTCGAGACGCACCAGCACTCCTTCGACTGGCTCGGCGTGGTGCTGAGCGCCGTCGGCATGTTCCTCGTGATCTTCGGCATCCAGGAGGGCGCGACCTACGACTGGGGCACCATCACCGGACCGATCACCGTCTGGGGCCTGATCATCTCGGGCCTCGTGGTGCTCGTCGCCTTCGTGGTCTGGCAGCGCTTCAACCGCAAGGAGCCGCTGCTGCCCCTCGACCTCTTCGCGGATCGCAACTTCGCGCTGTCGAACGCCGCGATCACCTTCGTCGGGTTCGCCATCGTCGCCATGCCGCTGCCGCTCGCGTTCTACTACCAGGTCGCTCGCGGCCTCGAGCCCACGCAGGCCGCGCTCATGCTCGTGCCCATGGCGGTCGTGTCGGGCGTGATGGCGCCATTCATCGGCCGCTTGACCGACCGCGTCGACCCGAAGTGGATCGCGTTCGCCGGCTTCACCATCACCGCCGCCGGCCTCGCTGCGATGTCGCTGCTCATCACGCCCGACGTGCAGCTCTGGGTGCTGCTCATCCCGGCCGCCTTCCTCGGCCTCGGCATGTCGGGCATCTGGGCGCCGCTCGCATCGACGGCGACGCGCAACCTGCCCCCGCAGCAGGCCGGCGCCGGCTCGGGCGTCTACAACATGACCCGGCAGTTCGGCTCGGTCTTCGGTGCCGCGGCGATCACCGCGCTCATGAACGGTCGGCTCGAGGCGAACCTCCCCGGGTTCGTCGAGGCCGGCGGCGAGCAGTCGACCACGGCGGGCCAGGCGTTGCCGCCGCAGATCGCCGGCGGATTCACCGACGCGATGTCGCAGTCGTTGTGGCTGCCCGTCATCGGGTTCGCGATCGGCGCCGTGCTGGTGCTGTTCTTCTCCAAGCCCAAGGTGACGGTCGACTGGGAGCAGCAGGGCGCTGCGTCGACGGAGGTCGCGGGCCCCGCGACGGGCTCGCTCACCACGGTCGACTAGGGCCGAGGCCGAAGGTCAGGCGAGCACGGCGCGCTCCTGCAGCATCGAACTCGACAAGCCCTCACCTTGAGAGGATCCTTTGAGCCATGAACATCGTCGCCAAGATCCTCGCGGTGCTCGAGGGCCTTACGCTGATCGCCGTCGGCGTGCTCGAATCCTCCTTCTACCGCAACCCCGCCTTCCACTCGATCTTCCTCATCGAGCCCGACGAGTACGACGCCGTGCAGCTCTGGGTGGTGAACGTCGGCTGGTACAACATCTTCATGGGGCTCGGCGTCATCGTCGGCGTCATCCTGGCCTCGACCGGGCGCGTGCAGGCCGGCCGCGCGATCGTGCTCTTCGTCTCGGTGCTGCACGTGCTGCTCGGCATCACCCTCCTGATCACCGAGCCGCTGCTCTGGACGAACGCGCTCGGCGAGGCGGGACTCGCGCTCGCCGTCATCCTCGCGATCGTGATCGGCGATCGGATGTCGCGGCGCGATGCCGCTCCCGCCGCCGGGTGACTCGCGGCCGGTCGGCCGAGACCCGCAAACGCTAGGCGAGCCCCGCGCGCTCCTGCAGCACCGTCTTCAAGGTGTCGCGGGTGGCCGCGATCCCGCGGTGCACCTCCTCGAAGCTCGTCGACAGCGGCGAGAGGCCGATGCGCAGCCCGCCCGGATCGCGGTAGTCGGGGATCACGTCCTGCTGCCACAGCCGGGCGGTGACCTCCCGCATCGCGGGGTGCTGCAGGGTGACGTGTCCGCCGCGCTCCTCGGGGTCGGCGGGGGAGGCGAGGGTCACGCCGAGCGGCGCGAGCCAGTCGTCGGCGAGGGTGATCGCGAACTCGGTGAGCGCGATCGACTTCTCGCGGAGCGCCGGCATGCCGGCCTCCTCGATCATCGCGAGCGTCTCCTCCATCGCGAGCATGCCGACGATCGGCGCGGTGCCCGAGAGGAAGCGGCGGATGTCGGGCACCGGCTCGTACTCGGGCCCCATCGCGAACATGTCGGTCGTGCCCCACCAGCCCTGGATCGGCTGGGCGATCGCCGCCTGCAGGTCCTCGCGCACGTACGCGAACGCGGGGGAGCCGGGCCCGCCGTTCAGGTACTTGTAGGTGCAGCCGACAGCGAGGTCGAAGCCCCAGAGGTCGGCCTTCACGGGCACGGAACCCGCCGAGTGGCAGAGGTCCCAGAGGATGAGGGCGCCCGCGTCGTGCGCGATGCGGGTGAGCTCGGGGGCATCCGCCAGATAGGCCGACCGGTAGGCGACGTGGGAGATGACGACGAGCGCCGTCTCGGGGCCGGCCACCGCGGCGAGCTGTTCCGGCGTCACGCCCGCAGAGGTGTCCACCTCGATCCAGCGCAGGCGCATGCCCCGCTCGCGGGCGATGCCGTCGAGCACGTAGCGGTCGGTCGGGAAGTTGTCGGTGTCGACGACGATCTCGCGCCGGGCGGGGTCGCGGGCGATCTGGGCGTCGACGGCGGCTCGGGCGAGTTTGTAGAGGAGCACCGTGGTCGAGTCGCCGATGATCGTCTGGCCGGCCTTCGCCTCGATCACGGAGCGGCCGATGCGGTCGCCGATCTCGGTGGGCAGCTGCAGCCACGCCTCGTCCCAGCCGCGGATGAGCCGGCCGCCCCAGTCCTCGCGCAGGAACCGTTCGACGCGCTCGATCGCCGACACGGGCGGGCGTCCGAGCGAGTTGCCGTCGAAGTAGACGAGGTCGGTCTCGGCGCCCGCGAAGCGCTTGCGGTAGTGCGCGAGACCGTCGGCGCGGTCCATGCGGCGGGCGAAGGCGAGGTGCGGGTCGTGGGTCACCGGTGCTCCAAATCGTCAGTACTGCTGCAGGTCTTCGGCGGGCGACAGGCAGGCGGCGGCCAGCCAGTCGGGAAACGCGTCGAGGCTGGCCGGGGGCTCGCCGGGCACGAAGGTCGCGACGGCGCCGTCGCCGACCTCGTCGAGTCCGACGGGCCACGGATCGGTGAGCGAGTCGATCACCGCGGATGCCCCGAGACCGGCGCGCACGAGCAGTGCGAGTTCGGCGGGGTTCACGCCGAGCGGCTGCTCGCCGTTGCCGAGGTCGGTGCCGTAGAGCACCCGACCGCCGGCGGCGTGGAAGCGGCCGAGGTTGTCGAGCGCGATCGCGGCCTCGGGGGTCGGCTCGCCGTAGCCGGCGACGAAGAGCGTCGAGATCCAGCACTGCCCGGCGGCGACCGCCCGGGCGATGAGCGCGTCGTCGAGGCGCTCGGTGAACGGGGTGTGCGCGAAGGCGTCGACGCCGGCGTCGATGGCGAGCAGCGACATCCCGTCGCCCTCGACGTGCGCGACCACCGGCACGCCGGCGGCATGCGCGCTCGCGACGACCGCTGCGAGCGTCGCCGCGTCGAGCACGGGGCCCGCCGTGCGGTTCAGCGCGACCTTGATGACGGATGCCCCGAACGCCAGCTGCTCCGCGACCGCCGTCTCGGCAGCGGTCGGCAGGGCGGCGCGGTCGTCGCCCGCCTCGACGACGATCTCGCGGGCGCTGCCGGGCGCTGCCCACGGCCGGTCGACCGGGTAGCCGCCGGGGGCGGTGAGGAAGCTGCCCGCGAAGGCGACCCGAGGCACGCCGTCGCGACGGGCGTACGCCGCGATCGTGTCGAGCGGCCCGCCGAGGTCGACGACGCCCGCGAGCGCGGTGTCGCGCAGGGCATCGGGCCCGACCAGCATGAGGTGCACGTGGTGGTCGATGAGCGGCGGCAGCATCGTGCCCGTCTCGCCGGGGCGCTCGGCGCTCATCGAGCGGCGCACCCGCAGCGCACCGGGCCCGAGGTCGAGCGGTGCATGACCGAGGGAGCCGGCCATGGTCAGCCCGGGATCTCGGTGCGGACGGCGTACAGCTCGGGGAAGAACGTGAGGTCGAGCGCTCGCCGCAGGAAGCTCGCGCCGCTCGACCCGCCGGTGCCGGTCTTGTTGCCGATGATGCGCTCGACGGTCTTCAGGTGGCGGAAGCGCCAGAGCTGGAAGTTGTCCTCCAGGTCGACGAGCTCCTCGCAGGTCTCGTAGGCGGCCCAGTGCTCGGAGGTGTCCGCGTAGATCGAGGCGAACACCGGCACGAGCTCGGGTGAGTAGGTCCACGCCTGGGTGACGTCGCGCTCGAGGATCTCGGCGGGGATCGGGTAGCCGGCGCGGGCGAGCAGGCGCAGGAACTCGTCGTAGAGGCTCGGGGAGTCGAGGGCGTGGCGGAGGATCGCGGTCGCCGCGGCATCCGACTCGAAGACCTGCATCATCTTCGCGTTCTTGTTGCCGAGCACGAACTCGACCGCGCGGTACTGGTAGGACTGGAACCCGCTCGCGTTGCCGAGCACGCCCCGGAACTGCGCGTATTCAGTGGGCGTGAGGGTCGCGAGCACCGACCACTGCTCGGTGAGCGTCTTCTGGATGTGCTTGACGCGTGCGATGCACTTCAGCGCGGGGGCGAGTTCGTCGGCCCGCAGCAGGTCGCGCGCGGTCTCGAGCTCGTGCAGCACGAGCTTCAGCCAGAGCTCGGTGGTCTGGTGCTGGATGATGAACAGCAGCTCGTCGTGGTGTTCGGGCCGGGAGATCGGCCGTTGGGCCGAGAGCAGCGTCGGCAGGTCGAGGTAGCCGCCGTAGCTCATGCGATCGCTGAAGTCGGTGACGACCGATGCCTCGATCGTGCGGGTGTTGGCTTCGACGCCGTCGATCGCGTCGTCGCCGGGTCGGGTTGGCTCAGGAGTCACGGCACCAGCCTAACCACGCGCGTGGGAGCCGACGCGGCGGGCATCCCCCTTGCCGGAAGCACCGGCAGGCGCCCGCCGCATCGCAACCCCTCCCCCCAGAGCGGTCTTCACCCCGTTCATTCGGGTAAACGGAGGTGACCCTCCGAATCATAACCGATCGACGCGCGTACAGTGAAAGCGTGAGCTCATCCCAGTCGCCCCGCCGCGATGCGCGGCGCAACCATGAGCGGCTGCTCGTCGAGGCGAAGCAGCTGTTCGCCGAGCGCGGCATCGACGCGCCGCTCGACGAGCTCGCGGCGCGCGCCGGCGTCGGAGCCGGCACCGTGTACCGTCACTTCCCCAACCGCGACGCGCTCGTGCGCGAGCTCTACGACGCCGCGGTCGCCGACCTGCACGAGTTCGCACCGCGGTTCCTCGGCGCGGAGACGGGGTGGCAGGCGATCGAGCTCTGGCTCGAACAGGTCAGCGGATGGCTCGCCGCCGCGCCCCACCTGCCGGCGGTGATGCGCCGCGTCGCCGAACTCGATCCGAACCACCGCCCGGCCAACGAGTTCGTGCCGATGATGGACGCCGTGGTCGCGCGCGCCCAGGCCGAGGGGTCGCTGCGCCGAGACGTCACCGCGGTCGATCTCAGCGTGATGGTCGACATGCTCGGCTCGCTCGGCCAGTACGGCACCGCCTACCTGCCCTACTGGCGCCGCCAGCTCGCCGTCATGCTCGACGGGCTGCGCGCCCGGCCCGACCTCTCGCCGCTGCCCGGCGAGGGGCAGGCGTTCGAGGCGTTCCACGACATGTCGCACGCGAAGGGGCCGACGCCTCCGAGCGGCTGACCTCGTGCCGCTCTGCCGATCGAGCCGGTCGAGATCCGCGCGTGCGCTGGTTTCGACAGGCTCGACCCATGCAAGCTCAGCCTGCGGCGCGCACCACGACGAGATTCGCCCACGGGTCGTCGAACGCGAGGGTGAGGCCGTCGTCGCGGGTCGCGACGCGGTAGTGCCCCATGCGCTCGCCGAGTTCGCCGAGGTCGTCGGCGCTCGGCACCACGATCTCGACCGTGCCGAGTCCGAGCGCGAGGGCGCGCCGGCCTGCGCCTCGGCTGTTCCAGGTGTTCATCGCCATGTGGTGGTGGTAGCCGCCCGCCGAGACGAAGAGCGCCTGGTCGCCCATCTCGGCCGTGGTCTCGAAGCCGAGCCGTTCGACGTAGAACTCGCGAGCGCTCGCGACGTCGCCGACCGAGAGGTGCACGTGGCCGACGACGGCGTCGCCCAGGCCGGTTCCGGATGCCGCGGCATCCGCCCCGCCCTCGGTGAGGTGCTCGCGCAGGTACTCGTTGGGGTCGAGATACAGCGTCGCCATCTCGATCGTGCCGTGCGCCCAGCTCCACTTCGAGCGGTCGCGGTCGAAGTAGAGCTCGATGCCGTTGCCCTCGGGGTCGGTGAAGTAGAAGGCCTCGCTCACGAGGTGGTCGGCGCTGCCGGTGAAGGTGCCGGGATGCTTCGAGGCGATCGAGTAGATCGCGGTCGCGAGCGCCTCACGGGTGTCGAAGAGGATCGCGGTGTGGAAGAGCCCGGCGTCGCGCGGCGAGGCGTGGCGCAGCTCGGGCGCGTGCTCGAGGATCACGATCGGCGTGGTGCCGCGGCCGAGCACGGCGACGGGACCCTCGTGGCTCAGGAGTTCGAGGGTGACGGCGTCGCGGTAGAAGCGGATCATCTCGTCGAGGTCGCCGACGCGCAGCGTCACGGCGCCCATGCCGGTGTCGGCGGCGAGGAGTCCCGCGCCCTCCGGCGCCCCATTGGTTGTAATCACAACTAATGATAACCCGGCGATCGCGCCGGGCATTCCCGAGTCGACGTGGCGCTTCCGGCATCCCGTCCGCGCCCCGACGAACCGACATCGCCGGAATCGGGTCTGGCGCTCGCGTGCCGGGGTGCCTACCGTTGGAGGCACCGGCTCCCGGGGAACCGACGGGGAGCCCTCTCGAGGGGACGAAGACATGGGCATGGACAACCTGGTGCTGTACGTGGCGACCTACGACGACGGTGCCACCGCCACCGACCAGTACCGCTCGCTCAAAGACGCCGAGGCGGCATCCGATCTCGAGGTCGTGTCCTCGGTCGTGATGCGGCGCGGTGACGACGGCAGGGTCGCCGTCGACGAGCACGGCACCGGCCAGGTCGCCGCAGGCACGTGGATCGGCGGTGCCGCCGGACTCGTCGTCGGGCTCTTCGCACCCCCGCTGCTCGCCGCGACGGCGATCGGTGCGGGAGTCGGTGCCATCTCGGGCGCGATCGCGAAGAAGCACGACGAGAAGAAGGTGGGCATCGAGCTCGAGGAGTACCTGCCGAAGGGGTCGTCGGCCATCGTGGCGGTGCTCGACGACAAGTACCTCGACCGCATCGACGCAGTGCTGACGAAGTACGCCAAGAAGGTCGACAAGGCGATCGACCGGGAGGACTACGAAGCCCTCGAGAAGGCGATCAGCGAGGGCGGCGACAAGATCGCCAAGGCGATCGCCTCGTAGACGAGCCATCGTCGGTCGAGTAGCGAGCGAAGCGAGCGTATCGAGACCTGCCGTGCCGCATGGTCTCGATACGGCCCTGGTGGGCCTACTCGACCGACGTGCCGAGACTCAGGCGCCGGTCAGCCGGTTGAGCAGCTCCCGGTAGCGAGCCGCGGTCTGCTCCACGATCTCGTGGGGGAGGGTCGGCGGCTCCTCCGAGACGTCCTGGTCCCAGTTGACCGTGAGCCAGTCGCGCACGATCTGCTTGTCGAAGCTCGCCATGCGCAGCTCGGGGGTCGCCGCGGTGGCGTACGCCTCGGCGTCCCAGTAGCGGCTCGAGTCGCTCGTCAGCACCTCGTCGGCGAGCGTCACGATGCCGGTCGAGCGGTCGGCGCCGAACTCGAACTTGGTGTCGGCGAGGATGACGCCGCGAGCCTCGGCGATCTCGGACGCGCGGGCGAAGATCTCGAGCGACAGGGAGCGCAGCTGCTCGGCCACGACCTCGCCGACGAGTTCGACCGTGCGCTCGAAGGAGACGTTGACGTCGTGCTCGCCGAGCGGGGCCTTCCACGCCGGCGTGTAGATCGGTTCGGGCAGGCGGTCGCCGTTCGAGAGCCCCGGGGGCAGCGGGAGGCCGCCGATGGCGCCCGTAGCCTGGTACTCCTTGAAGCCCGAACCGGTGAGGTAGCCGCGCACGACGCACTCGACGGGGAACATGTCGAGCGTGCGGCAGAGGGTGCCGCGCTCGGCGAGCTCGGCCGGCACCTCGGGCAGCCCGAGCGCCTCGAGGCGGTCGTCGAGCGGGTGGGCCAGGTGGTTCGGCACCTGGGGCAGCTGGTCGAACCACCAGCGGGTGAGGCTCGTGAGCATCGCGCCCTTGCCAGGGATCGCGGGCGAGAGCACCTGGTCGTAGGCGCTCACCCGGTCGGTCGCGACGACGAGCAGGATCGGCGAGAAGGTCAGCGGGTCGCCGGTCCAGGAGTCGTCGTCGACGAGCAGCTTGGTCGGCACGTACAGATCGCGCACCTTGCCCGAGTAGACGTGGGTCCAGCCGGCGTGCTCCTGCGTTTCGCTCATGGTTTCCCCTATTCGGTGACGCGGGCCGCGATGTCGGTGCGGTACTGGCCGCCCTCGAGTCGCAGGTGCCCGAGCGCCTCGTACGCACGGCGGCGGGCCTCGGCGAACCCGTCGCCGACCGCGACGACGTTGAGCACGCGGCCCCCGGTCGCGAGGAGCGGCAGCGACTCGGCGCCGTCGCCGGTCGCCGCGCCGATCGCGGTCGCAGCGTGGGCGAGGTGCACTCCGGGCACGGATGCCGCGGCCTCGATGCCCTCGATCGCACGCCCGGTCTGGGGCGCCTCGGGGTAGCCCTCGCTCGCGAGCACGACCGTGACCGCGGCATCCGCTCGGAAGACCGGGCGCGGCAGGGAGCCGAGCCCGCCGGTCGCTGCCGCGAGCAGCAGGCCGGAGAGCGGGGTCTCGAGGCGGGGGAGCACGACCTGCGTCTCGGGGTCGCCGAAGCGGGCGTTGAACTCGATCACGCGGATGCCGCGCGAGGTGAGGATGAGGCCCGCGTAGAGGAGGCCGATGAACGGCGTCTGCTCCTCGGCGAGCTTGTGCACGGTCGGCAGTGCGATCGTCTCGATGACCTCGTCGACGAAGGCCGCCTCGCTGCCGAAGCGGCCGCCGCGGCCGTCGGCGGCGTCGGCGAGCCAGGGGAGGGGCGAGTAGGCGCCCATGCCGCCCGTGTTGGGGCCGGCGTCGCCGTCGAGGAGGCGCTTGTAGTCCTGCGCGGGCGAGAGCGGCAGCACGTTCGTGCCGTCGGAGAGGAGGAAGAGCGAGACCTCCTGGCCGTCGAGGAACTCCTCGATGAGCACGGGGCCCTGCTGCAGGTAGTGCGCGGCGTGGGCGACCGCTGCGTCGCGGTCTTCGGTGACCAGCACACCCTTGCCCGCGGCGAGCCCGTCGGCCTTCACGACGTAGGGGGCGCCGAACTCGTCGAGCGTGCCGGCGACCTCTTCGAGGGTCTCGGCGAGGTTCGCGCGCCCGGTCGGCACGCCCGCGTCCTGCATGATGCGCTTGGCGAAGGTCTTCGATCCCTCGAGCGCCGCGGCCGCCTTGCCCGGGCCGAACACGGCGATGCCGCGGGTGCGCAGGGCGTCGGCGACACCCGCGACGAGCGGTGCCTCGGGGCCGATGACGACGAACTCGATGTCGTTGTCGAGCGTGTAGTCGGTGACGAGCACCGGGTCGGTCGGGTCGAGTGCGATGGTCGTGACGCTGCCGCGAGCCGAAGAGGTGGGGGATGCCGCGATGCCCGCGTTGCCCGGCGCCGCGATGATCTCGTGGCCGGCCTCCTCATCGAGGAGCGCGAGGATGATGGCGTGCTCGCGCGCGCCCGAGCCGAGGACGAGGATTCTCACCGGTTCAGGCTACCGCGTCGCGCCGCGCGGCCCCGCCTCGTGACCTCGTGTGCGGATGGGGCGACGGGCGCGCTCGCGGCACGGTGCTGCGAGAATGGTGCGGGTGAGCTCAGACACGACCGGCGCCGATGACGCGCAGACCCCGGCCGGCCTCGACGAGGGGCCCGAACCCGGCGCCTCGGGCCACCGTCTCTTCTGGTGGGTGCTCGGCATCGCCGCGTTCATCGTGCTGATCGACCAGGCCAGCAAGTGGTGGGCCGAGGCCGAGCTCGGCGACGGCAGCACCATCCCGGTGATCGGCGACCTCATCCGCTTCGTGCTCGTCTACAACCCGGGCGCCGCGTTCTCGATCGGCACCGAGTACACGTGGATCTTCGCGATCCTCGCGGGCGTCGGCGCGATCGCGGTCGTGTGGTTCGCCTGGCGCGTGGGGTCGGTCGGCTGGACCATCGCCCTCGGCCTCATCCTCGGCGGCGCCGTGACGCACCTCGGCGATCGCCTGTTCCGCGATCCCGGCTTCGGCCGCGGCCACGTCGTCGACTTCATCGGCTACGGCAACTGGTTCATCGGCAACGTCGCCGACATCGCGATCTTCGCGGGTGCCGTGATGATCCTCGTGCTGACCTTCATGGGCATCGCGCCCAAGGGCGGGCGCGTGCGCGACGACGACTGACCGCGGCCGCTGACGGCGCGCACTGACGGCGGCGGACCGCCGGTGGCAGAATGGCCGACATGGCACGCGTGAGGATCGGCGACGACATCGGGCGGGCGGCCGTGTCCGTCGTGCAGGCGGTGACGGCCAAGGGCGCGGATGCCGCGACATCCGTCGACCGTTCGACCCTCGCGCTCGCGGTGCGCTACTCGCTGCAGGTGCTCGCCGAAGAGGCGCCCGGCGGCACCGTCGAGGTGCGCGTGCCCCCGTTCGGTGCGGTGCAGTGCATCGAGGGCCCGAAGCACACGCGCGGCACCCCGCCGAACGTCGTCGAGACGGATGTCACGACGTGGCTCGCCCTCGCGACCGGCAGCCTCTCGTGGGCCGACGCGCGCGCCGCGGGGCGGGTGCACGCCTCGGGTCAGCGCGCCGACCTCGGCGACGTGCTGCCGATCATCCGCTGACGCACGCCGGGTCCGAGGCGGGCGAGAGCCTTCGTCGAGCAGTCGGCGTCGTCGCAGCGAAATGCGGGACAATGGAGGGGTGACCGACCCCGTGAACACCCCCGAACCCGAGAGCACCCCGCAGGGCGCCGAAGCATCCGTGCCGCTCGAGACCGAGGTCGAGCGCGACACGGTGACCGTGCGCCGTGCCCCGCGCTACTCGCGGTTCATGACCCTGGGCGCCCTCGTCGGCGCCGTGGTGGCGCTCATCCTCACCGTGAGCTTCCCCGCCAACGACGAGTTCGACCTGGGCCAGGTGTTCGGGTTCCTGCTGCTCGCGTGCGCGGCGATCGGTCTCGCGCTGGGCGCGCTCGTGGCGCTCATCATCGATCGCGCCACCGCGCGTCGCGCCAAGGCGGTCACCGCCGTGCACGAGACGATCCACCCCGTCGACGAGTAGACCGCGCCGGGCCGCGGCTTCCGACGACGGTTTGCGTCGCGGAGGCCTGCTGCGCGCCGTCCTCTGCGCCGCGAACCGTCGTCGGAACGACATGCATGAGGGTCGAGCGAGCGCCCTGGACGCAGATCGAACGGGCGTGCGCGCTAGCTGAGCTGCGTGCGCTCCACCCAGCCGAGGTACTCCTCGGTGACGGTGCCGGTGACGTACTCGCCGGTGAAGCACGACAGGTCGAGCTGCTCGATCGAGGTGCCCTCGGTGATCGCGGCCTGGAGGTCGGCGACCTCCTGGTAGATCATGTGGTCGGCGCTCAGCTCGGACGCGATCTCGGGGATCTTGCGGCCGTAGGCGATGAGCTCCTGCCGGCTCGGCATGTTGATGCCGTACACGTGCGGGAATCGCACCGGCGGGGCTGCCGAGGTGAACGTCACCTTGTTGGCACCTGCGGCCCGTGCCATCTCGACGATCTCCTTCGAGGTCGTGCCGCGCACGATCGAGTCGTCGACGATGAGGATGTTCTTGCCCTTGAACTCCGTGCCCATGGCGTTGAGCTTCTGCCGCACCGAGCGCTTGCGCTCCGCCTGGCCGGGCATGATGAACGTGCGGCCGACGTAGCGGTTCTTGTAGAAGCCCTCGCGGTACTCGATGCCGAGCTTCTGCGCGACCTGCATCGCGGCGGGGCGCGACGAGTCGGGGATGGGCATGACGACGTCGATGTCGCCCTTGTCCATGTGGGTCTCGATGGTCGTCGCGAGCCGGTCGCCCATGCGCAGGCGCGCCTCGTAGACCGAGATGCCGTTCATGATCGAGTCGGGGCGGGCGAGGTAGACGTACTCGAACGAGCACGGCACGAGCACCGGGTTCTTCGCGCACTGGCGCGAGATCATCTGGCCGTCGAGGCCGATGAAGATGGCCTCGCCGGGGTGCACGTCGCGCACGATCTCGTAACCGCCCGATTCGAGCACGAGCGACTCGGATGCCACGATCCACTCGTCGCGGCCGTTCTCGGCCGTGCGCCGGCCGAGGATGAGCGGGCGGATGCCGAAGGGGTCGCGGAACGCGAGGAGGCCGTAGCCGGCGATCAGCGCGATGACGGCGTAGGAGCCCTCGACGCGCTCGTGCACCTGCTCGACCGCGGTGAAGACCTGGTCGGGGTCGAGGTCGAGTCCGGTGATCTGGCCCTGCAGCTCGGTGGCGAGGACGTTCAGCAGCATCTCGGTGTCGCTCGTCGAGTTCACGTGACGGCGGTCGATGCGGAAGAGGTCTTCCGACAGCTCGCGCGTGTTCGTGAGGTTGCCGTTGTGCACGAGGGTGATGCCGTACGGCGCGTTCACGTAGAACGGCTGGGCCTCCTCTTCGCGCTCGGCGGCGCCCTTCGTCGCGTACCGCACGTGACCCAGGCCCATGTTGCCGATGAGCGAGCGCATGTCGCGGGTGCGGAACGCCTCGCGCACCTGCCCGCGCGCCTTCGTCATGTGGAAGATGGGGCCGTCGGCCGTCGCGATGCCGGTGGAGTCCTGGCCGCGGTGCTGCAGCAGCAGCAGGCTGTCGTAGATCTGCTGGTTGGCCGGTTCAGTGGAGACGATTCCGACGATGCCGCACATGCGAGCGATGGCTCCTCGAAGGTGGGGGAAGTGTCCGAGCAGGACGACTCAATCCTCGCATACGCGCGCGTGTGAGCCGGCTGAGCGAACGCTGCTGCTCAGCTGAGCAGATGCGAGCGCAGATTCAGTATTCCGAGGGCTTGGCGAGCACGGCCATCGTGCAGCGCGAGATGCACACGAGCTTGCCCGCGGCATCCGTGATCCTGATGTCCCAGACCTGCGTCGTGCGGCCGCGGGTGAGCGGCGTCGCCTCGCCGTAGACCCAGCCCTCGGCGACCGGTCGCACGTGGTTCGCGTTGATCTCCATGCCCACGCAGTAGAACTTCGACGCGTCGACCGTGAGCGTCGCGCCCCAGCTCGCGAGCGTCTCGGCGAGGGCGACGGATGCTCCGCCGTGCAGCACCCCGCCGGGCTGGCGCGTGCGGTGGTCGACCGGCATGCGCCCCTTGAGCGAGTGCTCGGTTGCCTCGGTGATCTCGATGCCGATGGCGCGGATCATGGTGTCGTCGCGGGCGTTCGCCCACTCCAGTGAGGGCTCGCCGAACCAGATGCTCATGCCGTCGAGTCTGGCACGGCCGCCGCGGGGCTCACGCGAGCTCGGCGATGATCGGATGCATGGCGTCGTCGAACGCCGAGGCATCCGACCGCAGCGAGTCCGTGACGGCGACGGTCATGTCGCCGATCCACCAGACGCCCGGCTCGGCGAGCGGCACGACCTCGACGTTGAGCTCGAACGAGTGGGCCCGGCGGCCGACCTCGCGTTCGTGTTCGGCGATCGTGCCGGCGTAGGCGCGATAGGAGTCGCCGCGACGGGCGGCGGAGGCGTTGCGGTAGCCGTCGTGCGCCCATTCGGCCCATGCGCGCGCGGCCTCGGCGTGCGGCACGATCGCGGCGGCGAGCACCTCGGCGCCCGAGGCGGGCAGCGCGACCTCGGTCTCGTACGCGTCGACGAGTTCGAGCGGCACGGCGGACGGATGCGTCTCGGGTTCGACGGTCATCGCCCACCAGGCCCGCCACTGCTGCTCGAGCTGGTCGTGCTGATCGATCTCGAGACGATCGCCGACGGCGCCGACATCGCGCAGCCGCGGGAGTTCGACGGGGGAGGCGATGGCCAGCGCCTCGCGCAGATAGAGGGCGAGGAGTACCGGGCGACTCGCGTTCTCACGGATCACCCACGATGGCGTGCCCCCCGGCTGCATGGCTGTATTTTAGTCCGCGTTTCGCCCTGCGGCACGGATCGGCACGCGGGGCGCACGTGCGGCGCGGGTACGCTGGACGGGTGACCTCGAACTCGTCCTATGCCGCTGCCGGAGTCGACACGCAGGCGGGTGACCTCGCCGTCGAACTCATGAAGGCGTCGGTCTCCGCCACGCACGGGCCGAACGTGCTCGGCGGGGTCGGCGGATTCGCCGGGCTCTTCGACCTCTCGTTCGCCAAGGACTACACGCGTCCGCTGCTCGCGACCTCGACCGACGGTGTCGGCACGAAGATCGCCATCGCGCAGGCGCTCGACAAGCACGACACGATCGGCCAGGACCTCGTGGGCATGGTCGTCGACGACATCGTCGTGGTGGGCGCGAGGCCGCTCTTCATGACCGACTACATCGCCTGCGGCAAGGTCGTGCCCGAGCGCATCGCCTCGATCGTCACGGGCATCGCCAAGGCCTGCGCCGAGACCGGCACCGCCCTCGTCGGTGGCGAGACCGCAGAGCACCCGGGCCTCATGGGCGCCGACGACTATGACGTCGCGGGCGCCGCGACGGGCATCGTCGAGGCCGACCGGCTGCTCGGCGCCGAGCGGGTCGAGTCGGGCGACGCCGTCATCGCGATCGCCTCGAGCGGCCTGCACTCCAACGGCTTCTCGCTCGTACGCCACGTGCTGACGAGCGCCGGCATCGGGTACACGGATGCCTCGGCGGAACTGGGCACGACCTGGGGCGAGGCCCTGCTCGAACCCACGCGCCTCTACACGGGCCCGCTCGTCGAGCTGCTCGCCGGCCCGCACGGCGACGCCGTGCACTCGCTCTCGCACGTCACCGGCGGCGGCATCGCCGCGAACCTCGCCCGCGTGCTGCCGCTCGGCTCGTGGGTCGAGCTCGACCGCACGACCTGGTCGCCCGCTCCCGTCTTCCGCGTGCTGAACGACCTCGCCGGCACCACGCTCGAGTCCACCGAAGGCACCTGGAACCTCGGCATCGGCTTCTTCGCCGTCGTGCGAGCGGATGCCGCGGCATCCGTCATCTCGGCGCTCGGCACCCTCGGCCTGCCGTCGTGGCAGGCGGGCACCGTGACGATCGGCGACCGCGATTTCACGGGCTTCGAGCAGGGCGCCAAGGGCGTCGACGGCGGCGCGGTGCGACTCGTCGGCTCCTACGCGAGCTGATCGGCCGCCCGTGCGCACGCCGATCTCGATCGGACTCATCGGCACCACCGATGCATCGACCGTTGCGGCGCTCGCGCCGCGCATCGAGCGGCTCGGGTTCCACGCGCTGTGGCTCAACGACGTGCCCGGCGGCGACTCGCTCGCGGGCCTTCGCGTCGCCGCAGCGTCGACCGAGCGCCTCGGGCTCGCGACCGGCGTGATCCCGCTCGACCGCCGCCCGGTCGAATCGCTCGACCTCGCCGGGCTTCCCGAGCGGCGCACGAGCCTCGGCGTCGGCTCCGGTCGCGCCGCGCACCCGTTGGCGCTCGTCGAGCAGGGGGTCGCGCGCCTCCGCGAACGCAGCGACGCCGAGATCGTGGTCGGCGCCCTCGGGCCCCGCATGCGCCGACTCGCCGCCGAGCAGGCCGATGGCGCGCTGCTCAACTGGCTGACCCCGCACGCTGCGGCGGCCACGACCGCCGAACTGCACGAGGCGGGCGGCGCGCGCCGCGTGCGGTCGGTGCTTTACGTGCGCACCATCGCCGAGGCCGATGCCCGCGCGGAGCTCGAGGCCGAGGCCGAGCGGTACGAGCACGTGCCGGCGTACGCCGCGAACTTCGCCCGCCTCGGCATCCGCGCGATCGACGCGACGATCGACGGCGCGCGAGATCTCGCCGGATACGACTCCGCGGTCGACGAGATCGTCCTGCGCGCGATCACGCCGAGCGGGTCGCTCGCCGAACTCGAACGGTTCGTCGAGACGACCGCCGCATGGGTCGAGCGCAGCGCGTAGCGCTTCACCTCGCCGCATCGAACAGCGGATGCCGCAGCATCCGCCGATCGGTCACCGCTGCGCCGGGCCTCGAGGGTCGGAGGTCTCGCGGTGATGCGAGGTCGTTGCGAGCTGGGAGAGGAACACGCGCCTATGCGCGCTGTTCGTCTTCCGCGACGTAGGTGTCGTCATCGTCAGCGGAATACTCCGCCCACTTCGACGCCTCTTCGCTGTACTCGTCATGCGGCGAGCTCGTGGTGAGCTCGCGCTCAAGCGCGTTGTAGTCGGTGTTCGGGCTGAAGTACTTCAACTCCCGAGCGACTTTGGTGTGCTTGGCTTTCTGACGGCCGCGCCCCATGCGTGACCCCCTTACGGCATCTGGCCGGGTGGGATTTGGTCTTCACCCGGCGCTCATCTGATAAATGAATTCGTCCAA
Source organism: Agromyces cerinus (assembly GCF_016907835.1). Lineage (NCBI taxonomy): Bacteria > Bacillati > Actinomycetota > Actinomycetes > Micrococcales > Microbacteriaceae > Agromyces > Agromyces cerinus. Next base: position 3,839,048 of record NZ_JAFBCT010000001.1, read on the forward strand.
CCGCCAGTTTAGCACCGCCGCAGACACGGTTCGGCGTCCTGCACGGGCATGCCCGAGGTCGTATGGTGGGCATTCGGCTCGCGTGCTGCGAGCACACAGCAAGCCATGCTGAGATTGTCAGGTGATGACGAGCCCCGAACGCGTGAAGGTCGTGGTGATCGGCGCCGGACAGGCCGGCCTGTCGGTCGCCTTCTACCTGCGTCGGTTCGAGCTGGTCGCCGACCAGGACTTCGTCTTGCTCGACCGCGCACCCGGTCCCGGCGGGGCGTGGCAGCATCGCTGGTCGTCGCTCCGACTCGGCACCGCGCACAAGGTCAATGACCTGCCCGGCATGGCCGAGCTCGGCCTGAGCTTCGACACCGCCGACCGGAACCTGCCCGCGAAGGACGTCGTCGCCGACTACTACGACAAGTTCGAACAGCACTTCGACCTGCGCGTACGGCGTCCGATGAACGTGCGACAGGTCGTGAACGCCGGGGTCGACCTGCAGGTGCGCTACGAAGACCTGACCCCGCAGCCGCTCGAGGAGCAGAAGGCCGCCCGCGGCCTCTTCGGGCGCCGCCGCAAGACCTTCGAGGAGCCCGCGGAGCCGACGGCGCCGCAGCACGAGATCAGCACCCAGTTCCTCGTGAACGCGACCGGCACCTGGGGCTCCCCGTTCGTGCCGTATTACCCGGGCATGACCGAGTTCGCCGGGCGCCACGTGCACACCTCCGACTTCACCGACGCCGAGGACTTCCGCGACAAGCACGTCGTCGTGGTCGGCGGGGGCACCTCGGCGATCGGCTTCATGCTCGAACTCGAAGAGGTCGCGGCCGGGCTCACGTGGGTCTCGCGTCGCCCGATCGACTGGCTCGACCGGCAGGAGCTCGACCTCGAAGGGGCATCCGCCGCCGTCGCCATGCAAGACGAAGCGGCCCGCTCGGGTCGGGCACTGCCCTCGATCGTCAGCGGCACCGGAGTGCCGAAGAGCCGCCGCATGGCCGCGGGCATCGAGCGCGGGCTGCTCGTGGCGCGCCCGATGTTCGATCGCATCGAGGCCGATCGCGTCGTCTGGGACGGCGAGAACTCGGGCATGGCCAGGGCCGACGTCATCATCTGGGCCACCGGGTTCCGCCCCGACCTGCGCCACCTCGCCCCGTTGAAGCTGCGCGAGAAGGCCGGCGGCATCACGGTGGGGCAGGGCGCGGCGTGGAGCGACCCGCGCATCTTCCTCGCGGGCTACGGACCCCAGGCCTCGACGATCGGGGCGAGCCGAGCCGGCCGCATGATCGCGCGCCAGATCATGGCGATGCTCTAGCGGCCGTCGACGGCATCGGCGAGGTCAGCCGTCGAGTCTGTGGGCCTGCACCGCGTCGTAGGTGAGCCGCAACAGCTCGCCCGCTCGATCGATCTCGCCCTGCAGCAGGCGCACGACGACGAAGTCGACGATCGCCATCTGCGCCAGGCGGCTCGACATGGCACCTGTGCGGTACCGGGACTCGCGCGCGCTCGTCACGAGCAGCTGATCGGCGACCCCGGCGAGCGGGGAATCGGGGTAGTTCGTGATCGCCACCGTCGTGGCACCGCGGCCGTGAGCGAGGGTGAGCATCTGGTGCGTCTCGAGGGTCTGGCCCGAATGCGAGATCCCGATCGCGATGCTGCCGGGCCCGGTCAGCGCGAACGAGGTCAGGGCGAGGTGCGCGTCCGTCCAGCAGAAGCTCGGCACGCCGATGCGGTGCAGCTTCAGTTGCAGGTCTTGGGCGGTGAGTCCGCTCGAGCCCGCGCCGAAGACGTCGATGCGGGGCGCCGTTCGGATCCCTGCGACCACGGCGTCGAGCGCCTCGAGATCGAGGCTGCGCGCGGTCTCCTCGATCGCGCGCGCCTCCTGGTAGGCCACTTTCGTGACCACGTCGAGCGCGGAGTCGTTCGCATCGATCTCCGCGTCGTCGACACGGAACAGCTCGCGCGCCGCCTGTTCACGGCTGTTCGCGCCCGCGATCGCGATGCGGAACTCCTTGTAGCCCGCATATCCCACTGCTCGGCAGAAGCGGGCGACTGAAGCGGGGGATGTCCCGGCGAGCTCGGCGAGCCGGGTGATGGTCGACTCCACCACGACGGCGGGCCGGTCCAGCACGAGTTCCGCGATGTGGAACTCGGACTTCGAGAGCGATGGCATCCGCTGTCGGAGGGCGACGAATACGTCGGTCATCGGGGGCCTCCCAGTGCGGCCGCGATGTCGGCGGGCCGACGTCGTATCGGACGGAGTTCATTCGAGGCTCGTTGCGGAGGCACCCGGTTGGAGTCGAATACTATCGGGCGCGGTCGGAGCGCCCCGGTCGCAGCGACGGCGGGAGAACGTACGTCGACGGACATGATCGGCTCACCGTCTCGATGCCGCGGAGACGACGCGAGCCCGCACCTCGCGCACCTCGTTCGACGATCGTGCGGGATGCACGCGGTTCGCGAGCAGCACGACCGAGCGTCGACCGCCCGGCTCGGCGGCGAAGGCGGTGCCGGTGAAACCCGTGTGCCCCGCGACCTGTGGGCCGAGTCCCCGCATCCAGTCCTCGTCGAGCCGCGGCCCGAGCGCCTGTCCGTAGCCTGGGTCGTCAGGGAGCTGGAGGGGGGTCGCGAGCGCGGCGGCGACATTGGCCGGAAGCACTCTGACGCCGTCGATCTCGCCGCCGGTGCGCAGCGCCTCGGCGAAGCGCAGCAGGTCGCGTCCGGTCGCGAAGAGGCCTGCGTTGCCGCTGACCCCGCCGAGTGCCGCGGCGGTCTCGTCGTGCACCTCGCCGTGCACGAGGCCGCGACCGGGTTGGAACTCGGTCGCGGCGATGGAGGCGCGCAGTTCCGGGGCGGGACGGAATCCCGTCGAATGCATGCCGAGCGGCTCGAGCACCTGTCGGTGCACCACGTCGTCCAGCGGCGCGCCCGCGAGTGACTCGGTGGCGAGCCCCGCCCAGATGTAGCCGACGCACGAGTAGCGATGCGAGATCCCGGCGGCCGTGTCGGGCCGTGCGCCCTCGCGGAAGCGCCGGGCATCCGGGTCCGGATCGCGGTCGAACCACTCGGCGGGGAGGCCGGCGGTGTGTCCCAGCAGGTGCGCCAGGGTCGTGGTCCGCCCGCGGCGGTCGCCGAACTCGGGCAGCAGCTCAGCCGCGGGCAGCGTCGCGTCGAGAGCCTGCGCGTGGAGTTCGCCGAGGAGCGCGGCGGCGACGATCGGCTTGGTGATCGAAGCGAGGTCGAAGCGCGTCGCCGCCGTGGCCGGCGCGGCGTCGACGGTCGCGGGGGCTCCCGGGGCATCCCACAGCCGGGTCGTGCCGGCGTGATGCTCGAGCACGACCTCGCCGTCGACGGCGACGAGCACCGTGGCGGCGGAGCCGAGCGCGGAGCCGATCGCCCGGTCGACGATCTCTTCGATGGGAGCACCCTCGGAACGCATGTGAAAAAAATAGCCCTGATGCTTCACATACGCGACATTTTTGTACATACTGGGTCCGACCCAGCCCACTGACGTGAAGGATCACCTCTCGCTGATGAGCACCCAAGACCTCCTGCTCGATCACCAGGACGGCGCGCAGCCCCTCCCGCCCACCGAGCTCCGGCTCGACGCCTCGGCGGAACTCGACTCGAAGTCGAGCCTCGAGGTGCTGCGACTGCTGAACGCTGAGGACCGGGTCGCGGTGGAGGCCGTCGCTGCGGTCCTGCCGCAGCTCGCTGATCTCGTCGATCTCGCCGCCGAGCGTTTCCGTCGCGGCGGAGCGGTGCACTACTTCGGGGCGGGCACTTCGGGCCGCCTCGGCGTGCTCGACGCCGCCGAGCTGCTCCCCACCTTCAATCTCGAGCCGGGTCGCGTCGTCGCCCACATCGCCGGCGGGCCCGCGGCACTCGTGAACGCCGTCGAGGACGCCGAGGACTCCGAGGCCGAGGGTCGCGCCGCCGCCGCCGGCATCGGACCGGATGACATCGCGATCGGCCTCGCCGCGAGCGGCAACACCCCCTACGTCGGCGGCGCCCTCGCCGCCGCGCGCGCGGCGGGCGCCACCACCGCCCTCGTCTCGAGCAACCCGGATGCTGCGCTCGCGCCACTGGCCGACATCGATCTCGTGCTCGCGACCGGTGCCGAGGTGCTCACCGGCTCGACCCGGCTCAAAGCGGCCACCGCCGAGAAGCTCGTGCTCAACGGCTTCTCCACGGCCCTCATGGTGGCCGTCGGCCGAACCTGGTCGAACCTGATGGTCTCGGTGGTCGCGACCAACGACAAGCTGCGACTGCGCACCGTCCGCATCCTGCAGGAGGCGACCGGCCTCGAGGCCGCGGCCGCCGTCGGGCTGCTCGCATCCGCCGACGGCGAACTGAAGACCTCGATCGTCGCCGCGATCGCCGCGATCGACGTCGTCGACGCCCGATCGCTCCTCTCCCGTCATCACGGCTCGGTGCGCGGCGCGCTCGCCGCGGCATCCGCCTAGCCCGGCTGCTCGACCCCGTCCCCGTTCTGCATCACACAATGAAGGAGAGAAACATGATGAGGCGACGTATCCTCACCGCCGCAGCGCTGCTGACCGGCTCGGCCCTGCTGCTCAGCGCCTGTGCGCCGAGCGCTTCCAGTGGCGACGAGCAGGCGAGCGGTGACGCGGTCACCTTGAAGGTCTGGTCGTGGCGCACCGAAGACGTCGAGGCCTACAACAAGATCTTCGACGTCTTCGAGGAGGAGCACCCGAACATCACCGTCGAGTTCGAGGCGTTCCAGAACACCGAGTACAACCAGATCCTCACCACCGGCCTCGCGGGCAGCGACGGCCCCGACGTGCCCATGGTGCGCGCCTACGGCCAGCTCCAGCCGAACATCGAGGCCGGTCAGCTCGAGCCGATCGACGGCAAGGTCGAGGGGCTTGACGGCATCGCGCCCAGCGTCATCGCCGGTGCGAAGGGGAAGGCCGACGGCAAGACGTACGCCGTGCCGCTGGCCACCCAGACCCTGCAGATGTTCTACAACAAGCAGATCTTCGAGGACCAGGGCCTCGAGGTCCCGACCACGTGGGACGAGTTCATCGACGTCCAGGAGAAGCTGCTCGCCGCCGGCATCACGCCGATGGCGCTCGGTGCCAAGGACGACTGGATCCTGCCGATCTTCGCCGACATCGTGGGCAGCGCCCGCTACGGCGGTTCGGAGTTCGAGGAGCAGGTGCTCTCGGGCGAGACCGACTTCAACGACCCGGACTACGTCGCTTCGCTCGGCATCATCACCGAGATGGAGAAGTACCTCACCTCCGACGTCGTCGGCGTGAGCTACACCGACAGCCAGATCCAGTTCTCCTCGGGCCAGGCGGCGCAGTTCCCGGGCGGCTCGTTCGAGATCGCGACCTTCCGCAACCAGGCGCCCGACCTCGAGTTCGGTTCCTACCAGGTGCCCGTGCCCGACGACGCCGTGCTCGACGCGCCGGTCTCACCGGCCTACGCCGACGGCAACTTCGCCATCAACTCGAAGTCGACCCACCAGGACGAGGCCGTCGAGCTGCTCAACTGGCTCGCCACCCCCGAGTTCGGCCAGCTCGTCGCCGACGAGCTGAACCAGTTCTCGGCGATCCCCGGGGTCGAGTACGAGGACGCCGCCATGCAGGAGGCGTGGTCCAACTACGAGGACGGCCAGGCTCCGTACCTGCTGCTCGTCGACTTCCGCTACGGCGAGCCGCTCGGCACCGCAGTGCTCGGCCAGCAGGTGCAGAAAATGTTCCTGGGCGAGACGGATGCCGCGGGAGCCGCGGCCGCGCTGCAGACCGGCATCTCGCAGTGGTTCGTCCCCGGCGAGTAGTCCGCACGCCCACCCCCACCCCATAGCGAGGAAACGAAGACCATGTCCGCCACCCCTGCACTCGCAGCGCCCCGCCGGCGCGGGAACACGGGCATCGCCCTGTCCCGACGGGCGGGCATGGTCTTCGTCCTCCCCGCGCTGATCCTCTTCGCCGTCTTCATCGCCTATCCGCTGTTCACCGCACTCAGCTACTCGTTCTTCGGCTGGACCGGCATCCTGCGCGGCGACTTCGTCGGCATCGAGAACTACGTCACCCTGCTCACGAAACTGCCGTACAGCGAGGACATCCCGAACGCGTTCGTGCACAACATCCTGCTGTTCTTCGGCGCGATGGTGTTCCAGAACACGGTCGGACTCGGGCTCGCGAGCCTGCTGCACCGCCTTACCCGCTTCAAGCGCTTCTTCCAGACGATGTACACGCTGCCCTACCTCGTCTCCCCGCTCGTCATCGGCTACCTGTGGTCCCTGATGCTCTCGCCGCTCTTCGGCCCGGTGAACGCCGTCCTGCGCGGCATCGGGCTGGGCGAGCTCGCCCAGCCCTGGCTCGGCAACCCGCAGACGGCCATCTGGGTCGTCGTGCTCGTCACGGCCTGGCAGTGGATCGGCTTCCCGGTGCTGCTCTACGGCGCCGCCCTCGGCGGCATCCCCGAGGAGATCGACGAGGCCGCTTCGCTCGACGGCGCGAGTGCGTGGCAGCGCTTCCGCTCGATCACCCTGCCGATGCTCGTGCCGGCGATCGGCACGGTGAGCGTGCTCACGTTCATCGGCGCGATGGAGGCGTTCCCGATCCCGTACGCGCTGGGCGGCTCCCAGGGCAATCCGGCCGGCGCCACCGACGTGCTGAGCCTCCTCTTCTACCGCACCGCCTTCGAGTCGGGCTCCTCGAACGCGATCGGCACGAGCTCGGCGATCGCCACCCTGCTGTTCATCTTCATCTTCGGAATCTCGATGCTGATCACCATGCTCCTGCGCCGGGCCGAACGGAAGCTCTTCTGATGACCGCGACGATCACCCCCAGCACCGCCGACGCGCAGTCCGACGGCCGCGACGGACGCAAGACCGGTCGCCCGAACGGCGGAGCACCGCGCCGCCGCCCGAAGGTGACCGCCGGCGGCATGGCCTCGAGCGTCTTCCTCTGGCTGTACGCCGCGATCTCGATCGCACCGCTGCTGCTCATGGTCTCGAACTCGTTGCGCACCACGCAGGACATGGCGACGAAGCCCCTCGGCCTGCCGCTGCCGCCCGACTTCACGAGCTACCAGAAGGCCTGGATCACGGCCTCGTTCGACACCTACTTCTTCAACTCGATCTTCGTCACCGTCGCCTCGGTGCTGTTGTCGACCGTGGTGTCGCTGCTCGCGGCCTACGCCTTCGCCCGGACGAAGTCGAAGCTGTTCACGGCGCTCGAGGGACTCTTCCTCTCGGGGCTCATGCTGCCGGTCTACCTCGCCATCCTGCCGCTGTTCTTCCTGCTCGACGCGGCCGGCATGATCTCGAACCTCTGGGGCCTGATCCTCGTCTACGGTGCACTCGGCATCCCGTTCTCGACCTTCGTGCTGTCGAGCTTCTTCCGCCAGCTGCCGATCGAACTCGACGAAGCGGCACGGCTCGACGGCGCCGGCCCGTTCCAGACCTTCTGGCGGGTGCACCTGCCGCTCGTGAAGCCCGCGATCGCGACGGTCGTGGTGTTCCGCTTCGTGCCGGTCTGGAACGACTTCTTCTACCCGCTCATCCTCATCCGCGATCAGGACTCCTACACGCTGCCGGTCGGGATCACCCGGTTCTTCGGCGAGTACCAGACCGACTGGGCGACGCTCTTCGCCGGACTCACCCTCGCGACGATCCCGCTCGTCGTGCTCTTCCTGCTCGCGACGAAGCAGATCGTCTCGGGACTCACGGCCGGCATGAGCAAGTGAGCCTGCTGCTCGGCATCGACATCGGCGGTTCCGGCAGCCGGGTCGCGATCCGCGCCGGGGCCGGTCCGCGGCGTGAACTCGCCGGCGAGCGCATCGGGGTGACCGCGGCCGGGAGCTCGGTTCCCCAGACGGCGATCGCCCTGCTGCGCCGGGCGCGCGACCTCTGGCCCGAGGAGTTCGCCGGGGTCGACGGCGTGGCACTCGGCGCGACGGGGCTCGCCACGCTCGTCGCCCGGCCCGAGGCGCTCCTCCAGGCGATGGGGACCGAACTCGCGGTCGGCAGGGCGCCGTCCGATCGACGCCCGCCCACGGCGGTCGCGATCGACGCCGTCACGGCCCACCTCGGTGCGCTCGGCGGCGGATCGGGTGCGATCGTCGCCCTCGGCACCGGCGCGGTCGCGCTCGGCACCGACGGGCACGAGATCTGGCGCCGCGTCGACGGCTGGGGTCACCTGCTGGGGGATCGCGGCAGCGGCGCGTGGATCGGCAACCGTGGGCTCCGGGCCGCGATCCGTGCGCACGACGGTGTGGACGCGTCGGGCTCGGCGCTGCTCGCCGCCGCTCGTGCCCGCTTCGGCGATCCGCTCGGCTGGCCGGCGCAGTTGTACACCCGTGATGATCGCGCGGGAGTGCTCGCCGGGTTCGCCCCTGACGTGTTCGCGCTCGCGAGCGACGGCGACGCAGCTGCGACGACGATCGTCGCGGCAGCCGGCGCGGAGGCGGCTCGAAGCGGCCTCGCCGCGCTCGCACCCGGGCTCGAGCCGAGGCTCGCTCTGACCGGCGGCGTCGTGAGCGCCGGTGGGCTGCTCGTGAGCACATTCGCCGAGACCGTCGCCGTGCTTCGTCCCGACGTCGAGACGGTGGCGCCGCTCGGCGATCCGCTCGACGGTGCCCTGCGTCTCGCCGGCCGCGCTGCAGTCGGAGGCGTCGCCTCGCGCGCGCCCTACGTCTGGGCTGACGGCGGGACACTCCGCTGACCGGGGCTCAGGCTGCGCGCCCGCGGGCGGCCGGAGCCCTGCATCATGCTCAGGAGGGGCGCATCCTGCTCACGCACCGACCTCGCCGGCGTCGGGCTGCTCGGGCCCCTCGGTGACCGACGTGTACGACTCGCGCACCAGTTCGGCGAGCACGTCGAGGTCGACGTCGGCGAGGTCCTTCAGGTAGAGGCAGGTCAGCCCGTTCGAGTACGGGCCGAGCCGCTGGAGCAGCTCGGGGTTCTCGGTGAGGCCCGGGTTGAGGTAGACCGTCGTGGCACCCTTGCGGGGTGAGAACGCCGCCGCCGGAGCGTCGCCCTCGCGGCCGCTGTCGTAGACGTAGTGGTACTCGCCGAACCCGACGATCGTCGGGCCCCACATGCGCGGCTGCTCACCCGTGATGCGCGAGAACAGCTCCAGCAGCGTCTGGGCGTCACGGCGCCGCACGGGGTGCCCGACCTGGTCGATGAACTCGTGCACCGAGGCATCCGTGAACTCAGTGGCCATGTCGGCAGCCTAACCCCGACGGCCTAACGCCGGCGCTTCTGGTTCGACTCGACGACCGGACGGCGCGGCACGGGGCGCACGGGCTCCCCGCGACGGTCCTGACCCGGCAGCGGGCGCGAGCGGCGGCCGTAGAGCAGGTCGGAGGAGTCGAGCAGCCACGGCACGAGCGACACCGTCACGCCGTGCACGAGCAGCAGCTTCTGGCGGATGCGCCGTGCCTTGTGGTTGTGCAGGATGTTCTCCCACCAGTGGCCCACGATGTACTGCGGCATGTACACGGTCACGACCTCGGCGCCGTGCTCCTCGCGCCGGGACTTGATGTACGTGATGAGCGGGTAGCTGAGGTCGCGGTAGGGCGAGTTCAGGATGCGCAGCTTCACGTGGATGTTCTGCTTGACCCAGTCCTTCTTGAGCTGCTTCGTCTGCTCCTCGTCGAGGGAGACGTGAATCGCCTCGAGCGAGTCGTGGCGGGCCGCGATCGCGTAGTCGAGCGCCTTGAGGGTCGGCTTCTGCATGCGGCCGACGAGCACGATCGCGTGGTCGCCCGATGCGCCGAAGGTCGTGGTCGGGTCGACCTCGATCTCCTTCTCGACGTCGCGGTAGTAGCGGTTCACGCCCATCATCAGGAAGAACAGGATCGGCATCAGCAGGAACACGATCCACGCGCCGTGCGTGAACTTCGTGACCGTGACCACGATGAGCACGACCGCGGTCATCGCGGCGCCGATCGCGTTGATCACGAGTGCGCGCAGGATCGCGCCGCGAGTGAGCGGGGGTGCGTTGTCGGCATCGGCGTCGCGTGGGGCGCGCTTCGACGCCCCCTTGGCCGGATGCCGCAGCCGCGAGAGCTCGCGCAGCCAGTGCCGCACCATGCCCGTCTGTCCGAGCGTGAACGAGACGAAGACGCCGATGATGTAGAGCTGGATCAGGACCGTCAGGTTCGCCTGGAAGATCAGCAGGATCAGGGATGCCGCGAGCGCGAGGATCACGACGCCGTTCGAGTAGATCAGGCGGTCGCCGCGGGTCGACAGCGACTTCGGCGCGTAGCCGTCGCGGGCGAGCACCGAGCCGAGCAACGGGAAGCCGTTGAACGCGGTGTTCGCCGCGAGCAGCAGCACGAGGGCGGTGGTGGCCTGGATCACGTAGAAGGCGATGGTCGCGTCGCCGAAGGTGGCGGCGGCGACCTGCGCGATGAGGCTGCGCTGCGGCTCGGTCGCGCACTCGGTCCAGCCGATCAGGTGGCATGGATCCTCGGCGTAGTGCACCTGCGAGATGAGCGCGACCGCGGTGAGGCCGGCGAAGAGCACGATCGCGATGCCGCCCATGAGCACGAGCGTGCGCTGCGCGTTCTTCACCTTGGGGCGGCGGAAGGCCGGCACGCCGTTCGAGATCGCCTCGACACCCGTGAGGGCGGAGCATCCGCTCGCGAAGGAGCGCAGCAGCAGCAGGATGATGCCCGCCTGCGTGAGCGACTCCGCCTCGACGCCGAAGGTCGCCGACTCGGCGACCGGCGGATCGCCCATGAACGTGCGGGTCAGGCCGACGACGACCATCACGAAGACGCTGCCGATGAAGAGATACGTCGGCACGGCGAACGCCTTCGACGACTCCGAGACGCCGCGCAGGTTGATGGCCGCGAGGATGATGACGAACACGATGGCGAGCTCGACCCGGAACGGGTTCAGCTCGGGGATCGCGGAGATGATGTTGTCGACGCCGGACGCGACCGACACGACGACGGTCATGACGTAGTCGACGAGCAGGGCCGACGCGACGACGAGGCCCGCCTTCTCGCCGAGGTTGCGGTGGGCGACCTCGTAGTCGCCGCCGCCCGAGGGGTAGGCGCGGATGAGCTGGCGGTAGCTCGCGACGACCGTCACGAGCAGCACCACGACCGCGAGTGCGACCCACGGCGCGAAGCTCAGGAAGGCGAGCCCGCCGACCATGAGGATCATCAGGAGCTCCTGCGGTGCGTACGCCACCGACGAGAGCGGGTCGCTCGCGAAGATCGGCAGAGCGAAACGCTTCGGAAGGAGCTGGCCCTCGAGATGCTCGGTAGGGAGTGGGTCGCCGATGATCCAGTGCTTCGGCGACTTCAGCTCGGCCGGTGGTGTGTCCGCCTCATTCGTCACGGCGGTTGAGACTACACCCGCCTCAGGGGGTGTCAAGCACGGCGCACAGCGGTGCCTTGTAGAGTTGTGGCGACTCTTCGAACACTCGACTTCCGGGGGCACTTGTGAACCGTGCGGCGCAGCTCGCGCGTGGCTCGGCTACCGCTGTCGTCGCCCTGTTCCTCGCGGCCTTCTCGCACGGCATCGCCGCCGGCGAGGCTCCCGGCGCGGTCGGGCTCGTGCTCGCGGGCATCGTGGCGCTCGCGGCATCCGTCGCGTTCGTCGGCCGCCGTTCGACCCCGCTGCGCACCACCCTCGCGGTGATCGTCAGCCAGGGGGCGTTCCACCTGCTGTTCGGCGTGGGCGCCGGCGCGGGCGCTTCGAGCGGATCGTTCGTCGTCAGCGGCACCGCCGGCCACCATCAGGCGGTGGCCTTCGTCGACGGCGCCGCGGGTGCTGCGGGTGCTGCGCCGGCCGGTCATGTGCACGCCGACACCGCCATGCTCGTCGGCCACGCGCTCGCCGCGGTCGCGACCATCGTCTACCTGCTCGCCGTCGAGCAGGCCGCGTGGCGAACCCTCACCGCGGCGGCGCGCCGCTTCGTGCTGCGGCTCACCGAGCCGGTGCCGTCGCTCGCACTGCTCGTTCCCGTCGTTCGTCGCGTCCTCGCGACGCGCGTGCCGCAGCTCCGATCCCGTCTCCGCTTCACCGCGCTGGGCTCGCGCGGACCGCCGCTCGTCCTCGCCTCCGCGTAATCCCGCCGACCGGCGGAACCAGAGCATTCCGGATGCCCCTGCGGCCCGCCCACTCGTGAGCGCCGCCGGATCCCGGACCCGAGGAGAGAGACTCCCATCGCAATGAACACCCAGACGACCGCAGTCGCCGCCACGACCACCGACCGCACGACGCGCCTGCGCGCCATGGTGCTCGCCGCCGCAGCACTCACCGTCGCCGCAGGCATCACCCTGGCCGGCGCCTCGCCCGCCTTCGCGCACGACGAGCTCGTGGGCTCGAGCCCCGAGCCCGGCCAGGTCTTCGACACCGCCCCGACCGAGGCCGCCCTCGACTTCTCGAACGACATCATCGAGGTCGGCACGGCGATCGTCGTGGTCGACCACCACGGCGGCGACGTCGAAGTGGGCGACCCCGTGATCGCGGGCGCGCACGTCACGGCCGCACTGCCCGCCAACCTCGAGGGCGAGTACCAGGTGCGCTGGCGCGCCGTCTCGAGCGACGGGCACCCGATCGAGGGCACGATCGACTTCGGAGTCGGCGCCGACGCCACCGGCGTCTGGGCCGAGGAGTCGGCCCATGACGACGCGGCGACCGAAACGGAGCACGCCGACGGCGGCGACCACGAAGCCGATGAGACCGCGCAGAGCGGCCCCGACGGATGGGCCGTGGCCGGCTTCGTCGTCGGAGGACTCGGCATCCTCGCGCTCATCGCCGCCGTCATCCTGAACGCGAAGCGCAAGAGCGCGGGCCCCGGCGCGGGTTCGGGCGACGGTTCGGGCAGCGGCAACGGCACGTCCGGCACGTCCGGCACGTCCGGCGACGACGCCTGAGCCCGGGGGAGCAGAACACATGCGTTCCACTGCGATGACCCCTGCCCTCGGCGCCGCGCTCGCGGCCGTGCTCGCCCTCGCCGGGTGCGCCGGCGGCCAGCCCGCCGAGACCCCCGCCGCATCGGTTCAGGCCGAGGCTGCGGCATCCGTGACCGTCACCGATGCCTGGGTCAAGGCCGGCGACGACGGCATGACCGCGCTCTTCGGCATGGTCGACAACGGCGGCGCGACCTCGATCACGCTCTCGGGCGCCGAGACCGACGCCGCCGAGACGGCCGAGCTGCACGAGACCGTCGAGTCCGACGGCGCCATGACCATGCGCGAGAAGAAGGGCGGCTTCGAGATCGCCGCCGGCGGCCACCTCATGCTCGAGCCCGGCGCGAACCACGTCATGCTCATGGGCCTGACCGGCCCGCTGCAGGCCGGTGACGAGGTCACCGTCACGCTCTCGTTCTCCGACGGCTCGACGCTCGACGTGGTCGCGCCCGTCAAGGATTACCAGGGCGCGAACGAACAGTACGACGAAGGCCACGAGGCGCACTGATGACCGGCGAACCCGGCGGCTCCGGGTTCTCGCGGCGGCATCTCCTGTTCGGAGGCGCCGCCGCGGCCGGAGCCGGTGCTGCGGTCGCGCTCGGCGCGTCGGCCGCGATTCGGGCGGGGAACGATGCCGCGGGTGCCGCGGGTGCGGGCGCGGGTGCCGACGGCGCCGGTGGTACCGTCTCGGAAACCGCCGTCGGCGAGGCGATCGTGCCCTTCCACGGCGTGCACCAGGCCGGCATCGAGACGCCGCCGCAGTCGCACGCGGTCTTCATCGCGCTCGACCTGCTGCCAGAGGTCGACGCGGCGGCGCTCCGCCGCATGCTGCGGGTGCTGAGTGACGACGCCGCGCGTGTGACGCAGGGGCGCGCGCCCCTCGCCGACACCGAACCCGAGCTCGCCGAGGTGCCCGCGCGGCTCACCGTCACGTTCGGCTTCGGCCCGGGGCTCGTCGCCCGTGCCGGTGCCGAGGCCCCGAGCTGGCTGCGGCCCCTGCCACCGTTCGGCATCGACCGCCTCGACCCCCGCTGGAACGACGGCGACCTGCTGCTGCAGATCGGCGCCGACGACGCGGTCACGGTCTCGCACGCGGCGCGCATGCTGCTGAAGGATGCGCGCAGCTTCGCGGCGGTGCGCTGGACCCAACGCGGGTTCCGCCGTGCGGCGGGATCGGAGCCCGAGGGCCGCACGATGCGCAACCTCTTCGGCCAGCTCGACGGCACCGTCAACCCGAAGCCCGGCACGGCGGACTTCGACGAGCTCGTCTGGTCGACGGGGGAACCCGCCTGGATGACCGGCGGCACCTCGATGGTGCTGCGTCGCATCGCCATGGACCTCGACGGGTGGGACCGGGTCGATCGGCCCGGGCGCGAGGCATCCGTCGGCCGCACGCTCGCCTCGGGCGCCCCGCTCACGGGCGAGCGCGAGCACGACGAGCCCGACTTCGAGGCGCTCGGCCCGGTGGGCTTCCCGGTGATCCCCGACTTCTCGCACCTGCGGCGATCGCGGAGCGACGTGCCGGGGGAGCGCATCCACCGCCGCGGGTACAACTACGACGAGGCGCCGGCCGGGGCATCCGTGTCGGATGCGGGGCTGCTCTTCGCCTCGTTCCAGGCCGACGTCGACCGGCAGTACGTGCCGATCCAGCGGCGACTCGACGAGCTCGACCTGCTCAACGAGTGGACGACGCCCGTGGGGTCGGCGGTGTTCGCGATTCCGCCGGGCTGCGCCGAGGGAGGCTACATCGGGGACACGCTCGTGTGAGCCTCATCGCTCGTCGGGCTCGGAGCGAGGAGGCGGTGCGAGGTCGACGACCCAGTCGTTCGTGTGCAGCACGAGACCGGGCTTCACCTCGAACGCCTCCTCGCCGAGCAGGCGGAAGCCCGCCTTGCGGCAGACGGCGTTCGACGGCGGATTGTCGACCCGAGGGTACGCGTGCACGGGCAGCACCTCGCCAGCGGCGCGCGCGGCGTCGAGCATCGCGATGACCGCGGCCGGGGCGATGCCCTTGCCGCGGTACTCGGCCTCGACCGACCAGCCGGCCTCGAGGGCGGGCTCGCCGTGCCAGTCGTGCTGCCAGTAGCCGACGACGCCGACGCCCTCGGGGTGCCCCGGGATCGCGATGCGGAACTGGTGGGCCGTGCCCTCGCGCTGCAGGCGAAGGTACCGCTCGTGCCGGGCGAGCACCTGCTCGTCGTTCTCGGGGCCGCCGAGCTGGTCCATGAGTTCGTGCGTGTTCGCGCGGTGCAGCAGCGCGAGGTCGTCGTCGGACCAGGGGTGCAGCTCGATGTCGGGCATGCCCTCATCACACCACTGCCCGCCGACACGAATGCAGGAGGGCGGCGCCCCGGGGGAGGCGCCGCCCGGTTCAGGGCCCGTCGGGGTCTGGGCCCGCCGGGGTTCGGGGCCGGCTAGTGATCGCCGAGGGTGGCGAGCACGTCGGCGCGCACCTGCGCGAGGCGTGCCCGCAGCAGGGTGACCGTCTCGGGGGTGACCCGACCGCGGCTCGCCCGCGTGCGCAGGTCGGTGCGCAGCTGCTGGCGGAACTCGCTCAGCACGAGGTCGGCCTCGTGCACTGCGCGACTCGTCTCAGCGCGGGCGTCGCCGCCCCATGACGTCGAGGCACCGGCGCCACTGGCAGTGCCCGCGGATGACGCGGAGGTCTTCGTCGACGCGCGCTTGGCCTCTCGGGCGGCGCTCGCGAGCTCGGCGCGGAGCGACCGCATCGCGTCGTTGACCTCGGCCCGCACGCCGTCGGCGAGCCGGCGCACCGAGTCGGTGACCTCGTTCTCGATGCCGTCGAGTTCGTCGCGCCGTGCCTCGAGCTCGGCGCGACCGGCATCCGTGATCTCGTAGACGGTCTTGCGACCGTCGGCGGACTTCGAGACGAGGCCCTCCTCCTCGAGCTTCGAGAGCCGCGGGTAGATCGTGCCGGCGCTCGGGCTGTAGGTGCCGCCGAAGCGGTCGGAGAGCGCCTGGATCAGCTCGTAGCCGTGTCGTGGCTGCTCGTCGAGCAGGGCGAGCAGGTAGAGCCGCAGGCTGCCGTGGGCGAAGACGGGCGGAGTCATGCGGATGCCTCGTCGTCGCTCGCGCCCGAACCGGTCGCCGCGTCGCCGCGGCTCGCGCCCGAGGCATCCGCTGTCGTGCTCGCCTTCTCGCGGCGCATGACCGAGATCGATCCCGAGACGCTGTTCGCGCCGAGGTCGAGCCAGGTGCCCGAGAGTTCGCCGGTGACGCGCTCGAAGCCTTTGCCCAGCATGCCCTTGATGGTCGTGTCGTCGATGAGCACCGTGCCGCCGACGGTGTTGATGCGGTAGCGGGCGCCGGACCCGGGGGCGAAGCGCACCGTGAGGTCGCCCGCGACGGTGTTCGTGTCGATGCGGTCGGGGGTGCTGAATGCGTCGAGGATCATGTTGCCCGAGACCGTGTCGGCGTTGAACGAGCGGATGTCTCCGGTGGCGACGACGTCGCCCGACACGGAGTGCGCGGTGATGCGGCCCGTGTGGTTGCCGGCCGAGACCTCGCCCGAGACGGTCGAGAGTTCGACGTCGCCCTCGTGGTTGTCGAGCACGAGGTCGCCCGAGACGGTCGAGAGCTTGGCGTCGGTCGTGAAGCCCGAGACGAGTGCGTCGCCCGAGACCATGCCGAGCTTCATGACGACATGGCGCGGGGCGAGGATGGACACCTCTGCCTTCGCATTGCCGGCCCAGCCCTTGAAGACGTCGATGAAGTTGTCCCACCGCAGTTGCGGGTGGTCGATCTCGAGGGAGTCGCCGTCGATCTCGATCTTCAGGTCTTTGCCGGTGACGTTGGAGACCTCGATGCGGGCGCCGGGCTCGTCGTGGGCGATCACGTCGACCTTGCCGCCGATGAGGCTGACCTTGAGCTTGCGAACCAGTTCGAGGTCGATGACCCGGGTCTCTCCGGGGTTGATGACCCACTTCTCGATGGACATGCGGTGCTCCTTCTGTCGCGGTTGCGTTCTGTGCGGGGTGCGGATGCCGCGGCATCCGCTGCCCTCGAAACCTGTGACGCGATATATCGCGTATCTGATGAGAACACGATATATCGCGTTTGCGCGCAATGCAAGTCGCCGGTTCCAGCGGAGATACGATCCGGCGCGCCGAGTGCGGCTCGATCGGCGCGGGGTGGCGGATCGTATATCCGCGGGAATGACTCGCCGAGGTTGGGGGGAGCGGCCGGGGGCCGGATGCCCCGGTGCTTGACATTGACGCAGCGTCAACCTCTACCGTGGCAGATGCGGGGCGCGAACGCCCCGATCACGAGAGACACGAGAGAGGAGCACGCCGTGGACTGGTCGATCCAGGAGATCGCGAAGCTCGCCGGCACGACGAGCCGCACGCTGCGTCACTACGACGACATCGGGCTGCTCGCCCCGACGCGCATCGGCTCGAACGGCTATCGCCACTACGACGACGCCGCGCTCGTGCGCCTGCAGCGCATCCTGCTGCTGAGGGAGCTCGGGCTCGGCCTCCCCGCGATCGGCGACGTGCTCGACCGCGAGGCGAGCGCCCCCCACGCGCTGCGCAGTCACCTCGAGTGGCTGCGCGGCGAGCAGCAACGGCTGGCGCGGCAGGTCGCGTCGGTCGAGCACACCATCGATGCATTGGAAGGAGGTGAACGACTCATGGCGGAGAACATGTTCGACGGCTTCGACCACACCCAGTACAAGGAGGAGGTCGAGGAGCGTTGGGGCACGGACGCGTATGCGAAGAGCGACGCCTGGTGGCGCTCGATGAGCGCCGACGAGAAGGCGGCATGGCAGCAGCGGATGTCGCAGCTGGGCCGTGACTGGATCGCGGCGTTCGAGCGGGGTATCGACCCCGCGGGCGACGAGGCGCAGGCGCTCGCGCAGCGGCAGTTCGACTGGCTGCGCGGCATTCCGGGCACGCCCGGCGGCGGCGGTGCGGGCCCGAGCAAGGAGTACTTCCTCGGTCTCGCCGAGATGTACGTGGCCGATGAGCGCTTCGGCGCGAACTACGGCGGCCAGGCGGGTGCCGAGTTCGTGCGGGACGCGATGACCGCGTACGCGGAGCGCGAGCTCTAGCGCTTCGTCGCCTCCGACGCGGAGGTGCAGTCGCCCCCGAGGTGTCCCGACCTCGGGGGCGACTGCCGTCTCAGCGCGGTCAGGCCGCGGGCTCGGCGGATGGCACGGAGGCGACGGATGGCGCGGGCGCCGCGGCATCCGCCGGCTCGACGTTCGGCTCGGTCGGCGTCGTGACCGCAGGGCGCTTGATCGCGAACATCGGGATCGTGATCCCGCACAGCGGGCCGACGAGCAGCGCGAAGGCGACGGTGCCGATGCCGACGTTGCCGCCGAGCGCCCAGCCGACCGCGAGCACGACGAGTTCGATGCCGGTGCGCACGATCCAGATCTTCCAGCCGGTGACGCGGTGCAGGCCCGTCATGAGGCCGTCGCGCGGGCCGGGGCCGAAGTGCGCGCCGATGTAGAGGCCGGTGGCGATGGCGAGCACGACGATGCCGGCGGGCAGCAGCAGCACGCGCACCCAGAGGTCGAGGCCCGGCGGGATGAGCCAGAGGCCGAGGTCGGCCGCGGGGCCGACGAGCAGCGCGTTCATGACGGTGCCGAAGCCGAGTCGTTGCCGCAGCGGGATCCAGAGCAGCAGCACGATGCCGCTCAGGATCACGGTGATGAGCCCGAAACCGAGGTTCGTCTGCTTCGCGATGCCCTGGGTCAGCACGTCCCACGGGGCGACGCCGAGCTCCCCGCGCACGATGAGGGCGATGCCGATGCCGTAGAAGAGCAGGCCCACGAAGAGCTGGACGAATCGGCGCACGAGCACGGGCGTCGGATCGGGGGAGGCGAAGCGGATGGAGCGGGGCATGCTGCAATCCAATTGCATGATTGGCCTGTTCGCAAAGAGCCAATTCGTCTAAAGTGGCTCGCATGGCGGAGTCCACACTGACGGCACGGGCACTCGAGAACCTGCTCGGCGACTGGCGCACGGGCGCCGGCAGCGCGTATCACGCGCTCGCCGAGCGCATCCGGCTGCTCGTGCTCGACGGGCGCATTCCCGTCGACACCCGGCTGCCGGCCGAACGCGATCTCGCCGAGCGCCTCGGGCTCAGCCGCACGACCGTGACCGCCGCGTACGGGCATCTGCGCGGGCAGGGCCTCGTGCTGAGCGTGCGCGGCTCGGGCAGTGTCGCGCGATTGCCCGGTGCGCCGTCCATCCTGCCCCCGGCTCCGGCCGCCGACTACATCGACTTCTCGAAGGCGGCTCCGCCCGCTCTGCCCTGGCTGCCAGATCTCGCCCGGCAGGCCGTCGAAGACCTGCCCGAGCATCTCGGCGACGCGGGATTCGACCCGATCGGCACGCCGGCGCTGCGCGCTGCCATCGCCGATCGCTATACGGCGCGCGGGCTCCCGACGACGCCCGAGCAGATCATGGTCACGATCGGCGCGCAGCACGCGATCGCCCTGCTCTCGCGGGCGCTCGTCGGTCGCGGCGACCGGGCGATCATCGAGGCGCCGACGTATCCGCACGCCTACGAGGCGCTCCGGGCCGCCGGTGCCCGGCTCGTGCCGGTCGGGGTCTCGCCTCGCGACCCCGCCGATCCGGCCGGCCGGGCCGAATCCGAAGCGCTCGTGCGCGCGATCGGGCACTCCAACCCCGTCGCCGCCTACCTGATGCCCGACTTCCAGAACCCCACGGGGCGCTCCTTGAGCGCCGAGGCGCGCGAGCGCGTGCTCGACGCGGCTGCCCGCCAGGGCACCGTCATCGTCGCCGACGAGACGACCGGCGAACTCGACATCGACCGCGCGGAGTCGTTGCTGCCGATGGCCGCCTACGGCCCGGCGATCATGGTGGGCTCGGTCGGCAAGACCGTCTGGGGCGGCGTGCGCGTGGGCTGGATCCGCGCCGACCGACCCCTCATCCGTCGTCTGCTCGCCGTGCGGTCGCCCGGCGACCTCGGCACGCCGATCATCGAGCAGCTGCTCGTCACTCGCGCCCTGCCGCACATGGACGACATCCTCGACCTCCGCCGCGAACAGCTCCGCGCGGGGCGCGACCGGCTCGAGGGGCTGCTCGCGCACGCGTTCCCCGAGTGGCAGGTGCCGCACGTCGACGGCGGCATCGTGACGTGGGTCGGTCTCGGGGCCGCGGTGAGCTCCCAGCTCGCACTCGCCGCGCGCTCGCAGGGACTCATCATCGCCGCCGGGCCGAGGTTCGGCATCGACGGCGCCTTCGAGCGATTCCTGCGGCTGCCCATCTGCTATCCGGCCGAGACGATGGATGCCGCGGTGCAGGCGCTCTCTCGCGCCTGGCGCTCGCTGTCTGGGGCGGCGCCCGTGCCCGACCAGAGCCTGCTCGCCTCGGTGATCTGAGCCGTCGAGCGCCTGAGCAGCGAGGCCGGCCGCGCGGAACGGAGTGCGGGGCGGCTCGACGACTGCGCTCGTCGGGCCGCCCCGACCGGCCGCGGTGCGGGCACACCGGGCCTGCCGTGCCGCACGGGTCTGCGGCACGGAGTCTGTGGGGCAGTGATCTGCCCGGGGGTGCGAGCCCGGCGCCGGTAGGGCGGCGCCGGGCCCATCCCGTTCGCTAGCGCTTCAGCGCGAACCGCCGGAACCCGACGAGCACGAGACCCGCGAGCATCGCGAGTGCCGCGAGGCCGAGGCCCGACGCGTCGGTGCCCGTGGATGCGAGCGTCGACGCGTCCGCGCCGTCGCCGGTTCCGCCCGAACCGCTTCCCGAGGCGACCGTCGAGCCGCCGCCGTCACCCGGAGTGGTGGGCGTCGTGGGGTCGGTCGGATCCGTCGGGTCGGTGGGATCCACCGGATCGACGGGATCGACGGGGTCCACCGGGTCCACCGGGTCCACCGGGTCCACCGGGTCCACCGGGTCGACGATCGTCGTCGCCCCGTCGGTCTCGCTGTCGCCGATCACCGAGATGGCATTGCCGCCGGCCGTCACGGGCAGGGACAGGTTCGGCAGCAGCTGTGTTCCCCCGAGCAGCCCGCCGTTCCCATCCGTCGTCGCCGAACCGCCCCCGGTTCCTGGCGTCACGACCGTCTCGGCACCGGTCGACGTGCTGTCGCCCACTCCCGAGATCGCGTTGCCTCCGACCGTCACCGGCAGGCCGATCGACGGCAGCAGCTGCGTGCCGCCGAGGATCGAGCCGTCGCCGCTGGTCTCGGCTGATCCGCCGTTCGAGCCGGAGCCCGAACCGACGCTCGTGGCCGCGCCCTCGCTCGTCGAGTCGCCGATGAGCGAGATGGCGTTGCCGCCGACCGTGATCGGCACCGCTGCGCCGATGATCGCCTGCGTGCCGCCCAGGACCCCGTCGTCGCCGCTGGTTGCGGCGTCCGTGCCCGAGCCGGACTCCGTGCCGGTTCCCGACTCGACCGCCGTCCCGGCATCGGCGCTGCTGCTGTCGCCGATGAGCGAGATGGCGTTGCCGCCGAGGGTGATGGGAATCGACACGTCGACGAGTGCCTGCGTGCCGCCGAGCAGGGAGTCGTCCCCGCTCGTCTCGGCCGCTGCCGGCGCCGTTGCGCCCTCGCCCGCAGTGGGCGCGGGTGCCGGAGCGACCTCGGTGGTCGCGTCCTCCGTCGACGAGTCGCCGACGACGGAGATCGCGTTGCCGCCGATCGTCACCGGCACCGACACGTCGATGAGCGCCTGGCTGCCGGAGCCGATCCCGTCGTCACCCGACGTGACGGCGACCGGTTCGGCCGTCTCCCCGCCGGTGACCTCGGTGCCCGCGTCCTGCGACGACGAGTCCCCGATGAGCGAGATCGCGTTGCCGCCGAGCGTGATCGGCAGGTCGATCGAGATGCCGGCTTGGGTGCCCGACAGGATGCCGTCGTCGCCCGTCGTCTCCGACGCGTGGGCGACTCCGGCGCCGAGGAGCGAGAGGCCCCCGGCGAAAAGGGTCGCATAGAGCGCCCTCAAGAGCAGTTTCTTCATGATCCAGTCCTCCTGAACTGATGGGTGAGGTCGCTCCCAGGGCAGGGAGCGATGACCGTCTTCCGCCTCAAGAGCAGGCGGAACGGCCCCCGTCAGTCAGGGGTGGAGTCGGTGTCGTAGACCGGCGACGACGGCAGCGCGTCGTCGACCGAGTGGAGTGCGCGCGACGCGAGCGCGTCGAGTTCGAGGGCGGCGTACGCCGCGTCTGAAGTTCCGGATGCCGCACCGCCGCCGCTGCCCGCAGCGCCGGTGCCCGAACCGCCGACGCCGAGCGCCGGTGCCCCGAGCGCGGGCGAGCCGTCGCCACCCGGCGAGCCGCCGTCGGACGACGTGATGCCGCCGATCTCGGAGTCGATGGCCGGTGCGAGGTTCGTGGTACCCGAGCTTCCGGAGGTGCTCGAGAGCACGGCGTTCTGCCCGCCTGCGGCGGTGCCGGGCGGAGCGCCGGTGCGGCCGGGCGGTGCGGGTTCACCGGGTACCTGGCCGCCAGGGTCGGTGCCGTCGGTTCCGCCCGGGAGCAGCGGGATCGACGGGAGCTGGGGGAGCACGCCGCTGCCGTCGGTGGGCAGCGGCGGCGAGGTGCCGACGACGGTGCCGAGCGTGTCGTCGACGAGGCCCGCCACGGGGCCGAGCACACCGCCGACCGTTCCGTTCGGGAGCAGTGCTCCGACGATCGGGAGCTCATCGACGATGCCGTCGACCAGTCCGGCGACCGGGGTCGTGATGCCGCTGACGGTGTCGCCTCCGGCGATGTCCGAGACGGTGCCGGTGACGCCGTTGACGATGGTGCCGACGGCCGCGTTGCCGCCGCCGATCACGGTGTTGACGGTCTCGGTGACGGTGTCGACCGCTTCGGGCACGACCGCTTCGACGGGTTCGGCGACGGGTTCGGGCAGCACCTCGACGACGGGTTCGACGACCCGGTCGACCGGCGTGACGACCGTCTCGACGACGTCGTCCACGACGCCGCCGACGGCTCCCGTGACCTCGGTCACGCCACCGAGCAGCGAGCCGACGGTGCCGAGCAGACCGCTGCCCGAGTCGCGTTCATCGGCCGAGGCGCTCGGGGCGCTCGAGAACAGCGAGATGACGAGCCACACGGCGGTGAGGGAGGCCGCGAGGAGGGCGTAGCGGAGCCACGGCACCTGCCGTGCAGCATCCGCGGAGCTCATCGCCACCCCTCTTCGTTCCCCTGTTGGCCACCCTATGGGGGGTTCTTCTCGCGACGATACCCCCCGGACGGGGGCCAATCGGGACCACTTCGCCGACATGGCGGGCACGGATGTCGCGTGAATTTCACCGGCATGTGATATCCCCGGCGATCGCGCCTGCGAGAATCGAGCAATGCACCTGCTCGCTGCGCTCAGCATGAAGAACCGTGCCCTCATCGCGCTCATCACCGTCGTCGTCGCGATCTTCGGCGGCATCTCGCTGACGAGCCTGAAGCAGGAGCTGGCGCCGTCGATCGAGTTCCCGCAGCTGTCGATCGTGACGAGCTACCCCGGTGCGTCGCCCGACATCGTCAACACCGACGTGTCGACCCCGATCGAGACCGCGATCCAGGGCATCACGGGTCTCGAGTCGACCTCGACGACGAGCTCGACGGGCCTCTCGCGCGTCACCGCGAGCTTCACCTACGGCACCGACCTCGCCTTCGCCGAGCAGAAGATGCTCTCGGCCGTGAACCGCATCGCCGGCCAGCTGCCCGAGGACGTCGACCCGCAGGTCATCGCCCTCAGCCTCGACGACTTCCCGGTGCTGCAGATCGCCGTGACCGGCGCCGACGACATCAGCGCGCTCTCCGACGAGATCGAGCGCACGACCCTGCCCGAGATCACCGACGTCGACGGCGTGCGCGAGGCGAGCCTCGTCGGCGAGATCGGCCAGCGCGTCACCATCACGCCCGACCCCGCCAAGCTCGCGGCGTACGGCATCACCCAGCAGGCCATCCGCGACGCGCTGCAGCAGAACGGCCTGCTGGTGCCCGCGGGCACGATCACCGAGGGCGACTCGACGTTCGCCGTGCAGACGGGCACGCGCATCCAGAGCGTCGACGAGATCGCCGAGCTTCC
This sequence comes from Agromyces cerinus, assembly GCF_016907835.1. Taxonomy (NCBI): domain Bacteria; kingdom Bacillati; phylum Actinomycetota; class Actinomycetes; order Micrococcales; family Microbacteriaceae; genus Agromyces; species Agromyces cerinus. The sequence continues at coordinate 3,862,980 of NZ_JAFBCT010000001.1, forward strand.
GGTGCTCGGCGCCACCGAACAGGTTCCGGATGTCTCCGAGGAGACTCCGACCGACGGAGCCGAGCTGCCCGACGGAGTGACCCTGCCCGACGGAGCCGAGCTGCCCGAGGGTGCCGCCGCCGCCGCCACGACGAGCGTGCCCGCGGCGATCACGATCGCCGACGTGGCATCCGTCGAACTGACCGACAACCCCGTCTCGAGCATCTCGCGCGTGAACGGCGAGCCCGCCCTGACCATCTCGGTCACGAAGCTGCCCGCCGCAAACACGGTCGAGGTGTCGAACGCCGTCACGGCGCTGCTGCCGGGCCTCGAGTCCTCGCTCGACACGACGAACCCCGGCGCGACGTTCACGGTCGTCTTCGACCAGGCGCCCTACATTGAGCAGTCGATCGAGTCGCTCGCCACCGAGGGCCTGCTGGGCCTCCTGTTCGCGGTCATCGTGATCCTCGTGTTCCTGATGTCGGTGCGCGCGACCCTCGTCACCGCGATCTCGATCCCGACGTCGGTGCTGATCACCTTCATCGGGCTGCAGGCCGCCGACTACACCCTGAACATCCTGACGCTCGGTGCGCTCACGATCGCCATCGGCCGCGTGGTCGACGACTCCATCGTCGTCATCGAGAACATCAAGCGGCACCTTATCGAGGGCGTCGACAAGGCCGCCACGATCGTGCACGCCGTGCGCGAGGTCGCCGGGGCGATCACGGCCTCGACCATCACCACGGTCGCGGTGTTCCTGCCGCTGGCGCTCGTCGAGGGCGTGACGGGCGAGCTGTTCCGGCCGTTCGCCCTGACGGTGACGATCGCCCTCGTCGCATCGCTCCTCGTGTCGCTGACGATCGTGCCGGTGCTCGCGTACTGGTTCCTGAAGCCCGCGAAGCTCGCCAAGCACGAGGACGAGGCCGAGATGGCGGCCGCCGCGTTCGTCGACGACGTCTGGCTCGCGCCCGAGCTCCGCGACGAGACCGGCTCGACGGGGCTCCCGTCTTCGCCGGGTGCAGCCGCGACCGCGACGGCCGTGAAGCCGAAGCCGAAGCCCGTCGCTCCGGCCGACGAGCTCGAGCACCCCTCGCGCCTCCAGCGCGGCTACCTGCCGATCATCGAGTGGACCCTCAAGCACGGCGTCGTCACGCTCGTCGTCGCCGGCCTCGTGCTCGGCGGCACCATCGCCATGATCCCCCTCATGAAGACGAACTTCCTCGGCTCATCGGGGCAGAACACCTTCCGCGTGACGCAGGAGCTGCCGATCGGCACGAGCCTCGACGCCATGGACGAGGCCTCGCAGCCCGTCGAGCAGGCGATCCGCGACACCGAGGGCGTCGAGACCGTGCAGACCTCGATCGGCTCGGGCAGCGGCCTCACCGCGGCGTTCGGCGGCGGCGGCGCGACGATCACCTACTCGGTCACGACCGACGAGAACGCCGACCAGGACGCCCTGCAGGCGAGCGTGCGCGACGACCTCGATTCGCTCGACGACGTCGGCGAGGTCACCCTCGCCGCCTCGAGCGGCTTCGGCGCCTCGAGCGACATCGAGGTCGACATCACCGCCTCGAACGCAGAAGACCTGCAGGCGGCCACGGATGCCGTCGTCGCCGAACTCGACGGCATCGACTCGCTCGCGCAGGTCACCTCGAACCTCGCCGAGTCACAGCCGTACGTCGCCGTCGAGGTGAACCGAGCGGATGCCGCGGCAGCGGGCTACTCCGAGGTCGCCCTCGGCGGGTTCGTCTCGGCCGCGATGCAGCCGCAGCGCGCCGGAACCGTCGTGATCGACGAGAAGACCCTCACGATCTACCTCACGACCGACGACGCGCCCGCGACCGTCGAGGAGCTCTCGGCCCTCGAGGTGCCGACGCCCGCCGGCCTCGTGCGGCTCGACACGCTCGCGACCGTCGAGAACGTCGACGGGCCGGCATCCGTCACCACCGTGCAGGGGCTCCGCAGCGCGACCGTCTCGGCGACGCCCGCGGGCGACGACCTCGGCACCGCGAGCGGCGCCGTCGCCGCGGCGATCGACTCAGTCGACCTGCCGGCCGGCACGACCGCGTCGATCGGCGGCGTCAGCGCCGACCAGCAGGAGTCGTTCTCGCAGCTGGGGCTGGCGCTCCTCGCGGCGATCCTGATCGTCTACATCGTGATGGTCGCGACGTTCCGCTCGCTGCTGCAGCCGCTGCTGCTGCTCGTCTCGGTGCCGTTCGCGGCGACCGGAGCGATCGCGCTGCAGGTCATCACTGGCGTGCCGCTCGGCGTCGCCTCCCTCGTCGGCGTGCTGATGCTCGTCGGCATCGTGGTGACGAACGCGATCGTGCTCGTCGACCTCGTGAACCAGTACCGGGATCGCGGCATGAACGTGCGCGACGCCCTCGTGCACGGCTCGTCCCGTCGTCTCCGCCCGATCCTCATGACGGCGCTCGCGACGATCTTCGCGCTGCTGCCGATGGCGCTCGGCATCACCGGGCACGGCGGCTTCATCTCGCAGCCGCTCGCGCTCGTCGTGATCGGCGGCCTCGTGTCGTCGACCGCGCTCACGCTCGTCGTGCTGCCGGTGCTCTACAACCTCGTCGAGGGCGGTCGCGAGCGGCGCCGGGCGAAGCGGGCGGCGAAGGCCGCGGGCGCGGCGGATGCCCCGACGGCCGCCCCCGCTCCTGCTGCGGCTCCCGCTGCGGCATCGGACGCTCCTGAGGGCGAGGTCTCGCCGGGCGACGGGATCTGACGCCGACTGCCGTGACGTCGACGGCCGGCCCCGAGGGCTACTCGGCTGGCGGAGCCGGCGGTGCGAGCTCGGCGATCTTCGCGAGCAGCGAGGCCCGCTCCTGCGCGTTGCCGGTGAGCCGCGCAGCGGCCTCGAGCTCGCGGCGGGCCTCGTCCGTGCGGCCGAGCCGGCGCAGCAGTTCGCCGCGCACGGCGGGCAGGGGAGCGTAGCCCGCGAGCCTGTGGTTCGCGACGAGTTCGTCGACGATGCGCAGTGCGCTCGCCGGACCGGTCGACATCGCGACCGCGACCGCGCGGTTCAGGTCGACCACGGGTGACGGCGCGAGCCGACCGAGCGCCTCATAGAGCAGCACGATGCGGGCCCAGTCGGTGTCGTCGACGGATGCCGCGACCGCATGGCACTCGGCGATCGCCGCCTGCAGGCCGTACGCCCCGCGTCCACGTCCGATGGCATCGGCTCGGGCGAGTGCCGCCTGGCCTCGTCCGATCTGCGCGCGGTCCCAGCGCGAGCGGTCCTGCTCGTCGAGGGGGATCGGCGTGCCGTCGCGGGCCGTTCGGGCCGCGAACCGCGAGGCGGTGAACTCCATCAGCGCGACGAGCGACTGCGCCTCGGGCTCACGAGGCATGAGGCCCGCAACCATGCGAGTGAGCCTGAGGGCCTCGGCCGAGACATCCGGTCGCACCCATTGGTCGCCCGCTGCGGGCAGGTAGCCCTCGTTGAAGATCAGGTAGAGCACCGAGAGCACGGAGCCGAGCCGCTCGGCGTACTCGTTCGGCTCGGGCACCTCGAACGGCACCTTCGCCGCGGCGAGCGTCTTCTTCGCGCGCACGATGCGCTGCTGCACCGTCGCGGTCGGCACGAGGAAGGCGCGCGCGATCTCCTCCGAGCCGAGGCCGCCGACGATGCGCAGCGTCAGCGCGATCTGCGCCTCGCGCGAGAGCACGGGGTGGCACGAGACGAAGATGAGCCGGAGCACGTCGTCGTCGATGGTGTCGGGGTCCCAGAACGTATCGGATGCCTCGGCGCCCTGCTGCTCGAGGTCGCGGGCGAGCGCGGCGTACCGCTCGTCGAGGCGCTCGCGGCGGCGCCATCCGTCGATCGCTCGGCGCTTCGCGACCGCGGTGAGCCAGGCGCCGGGGTTGTTCGGCACGCCTTCGGCCGGCCACTGCCGCAGGGCCTCGACGAGCGCCTCCTGCGCGAGGTCCTCCGCCTGGCCGACGTCGCCGACGAACCGCGTGAGCGTCGCGACGATGCGCGCGGACTCGATGCGCCAGACGGCGGCCACGGCGCGCCGGGCGCGGTCGGCGGCGGCATCGGCATCGCCGCTCGCCGGTCCGGCCGCGCCCGGGGCATCCGTCTCGGTCATGTTCTCGACCTAGTTCGCGGTGCCGAGGCGACCCTCGGCCTCTGCGCGCCAGCCGGCCTCCTTCTGGATCCACTCGTTGTCCTGCGGGAAGTCCTCGAGCTCGGTGACGCGTCGCACCTCGAGCTTCGAGCCGGGCCCCAGAGGGCAGCGCTTGGCCCACTCGGCCGCTTCTTCGGGGCTCGAGGCCTGGATGATCCAGAAGCCGTTGAAGAGCTCCTTCGTCTCGCCGTAGGGGCCGTCGGTGACGACCGGGGGAGTCGAGTCGAAGTCGACGACGAAGCCCTCCTTCGCGTCGGTCAGCCCCTCGCCGCCGAGCAGCACGCCGGCCTTGATGAGCGACTCGTTGTAGGCGCCCATGGCGGCGATGACCTCGGTGAAGTCGAGGTTCTCGTAGTCCTCGACGGCTGCGTCGTTCGAGCGCATGATCAGCATGTACTTCACGGTGATTCTCCTTGTTCGGGAAGGGGCCGAAGTGCCCGCCTCACTCTGACGTCGAACGGGCGACGGCCGGATCGACATCGCTCCGAGAAATTCTCTCCCTCATGCTGTCACGCGTCCGGGACTTGCGTCATTGATACCCTAGGGGGGTATAGTTGTGGCGACCGACGAAAGGATCGAACCATGACGCTCGCACCAGAAGGCAGGACCGAGATCGACCTCGACGGCGGCGGGTGCTCCTGCTGCGCGATCGACTCGTCGACGGATGCCTCGGCTCCCGCCGAGACGGCGATCGACGCTTCGCTCGTCGAGGCGACGTTCGGCGTCTCGGGCATGACCTGCGGCAGCTGCGTCGCCCACGTGACCCAGGAGCTCACGGCCATCGACGGCGTCGACGCCGTCGAGGTCGAGCTCGTCAACGGCGGTGTCTCGGGCGTGACGGTGCGGAGCAGCGCTCCCATCTCCGACGCCGCGATCGCCGCGGCCGTCGAAGAGGCCGGATACCGGGTGGCGGAGCGATGAGCACCGCGGCTCGTGCAGGCGCCCGTGCGACCGCGCGCCGCCGCGGCATCGCTCGCACCCTGCCCGCCGTCGCGCTCGGCGTCGCCGGGGTGCTCGCATTCGCGGGCTGCACCGCGAACGCCGATGGCTCTTCGGGCGGTCACGACGGCCACTCGACGGCCGGGACCGAGACCGAGGCGCCCGCGGGCGCCGGCACCGCGGCCGACGTGATGTTCGCGCAGATGATGATCCCGCACCACGAGCAGGCGCTCGAGATGAGCGGCATCGTGCTCGCGAAGGACGGGCTCGACCCCGAGGTCGCCGCGCTCGCCGAGGAGATCGAGGCGGCGCAGGGTCCCGAGATCGCCCAGCTCGAGACCTGGCTCGGCGAATGGGATGCCCCGCGCGAGATGCCCGGCGGTGGCCATGGGATGAGCGGCATGCTGAGCGCCGACGAGCTCGCCGCGCTCGAGGCCGCCGACGCGACCGCCGCGTCGCAGCTCTTCCTCGAGCGGATGATCGAGCACCACGAGGGCGCGGTCGAGATGGCCGAGGAGCAGCTCGCGAGCGGCTCGCACGAGGGTGCGATCGAGATGGCCGAGGCCATCGTCGCGACCCAGACCGCCGAGATCGAACGGATGCGGGCTCTGCTCGAAGGGTGACCGAAGAGCTACGGTCGAGGTGGGGGCGCGGCGCGACGGCGACCGTCGGCGGCCCCCACCCGTGACCGACCGTGCTCGGAGGCCCCATGGAACGCAGTGACACCGATGTCGACGGCTCCCTCGCCGACCTGGATCAGGAGGCGCTGCGAGCCCTGCTCCGGTGTGCCCGCGAACTGTCGCCGGAGGCGTCGTGACCGGGGGCCGGGCGCCGCAGATGCAGGGTGCGGTCGCGCGCTCGCCGTTCCCGCCGATCGCCTCGTTCGCGTTCCTCTCCGACTGCCACACGGGTGCGCTCGTCGCGCCCGACGGTGCGATCGGATGGCTCTGCCCGCCGCGATTCGACGCCCCGAGCGTCTTCGCGACGATCCTCGACCGGCAGGCCGGGTACTTCCGGTTCGGGCCGTTCGACGTCAACGCGCCATCGGCCCGCACGTACGAACCGGGCACCAACGTGCTCGTGACGACGTGGAAGACCCCGACGGGCTGGGCCGAGGTGCGCGATGCGCTCACGATCGTGTCGCGATCGGCGCCCGACACGACCACGCCGCACACCCGCGCGCCGGCCGACGACGACGCCGCGCACTGCCTCGTGCGCACGGTGACCTGCCTCGACGGACACGTCGAGATGGAACTGCTCTGCGAGCCGGTCTTCGACTACGGGCGCGTCGGCGCCGAATGGGATGGAGACGACGAACACGAGGCGACCGCGAGCGGCGGCGGGATGTCGCTGCGCCTTCGCTCCGACCTTCCGCTCGGAGTGCAGGGTGGCCACGTACGAGCGCGCCATACGCTGCACGCCGGCGACCGGGCGTTCTGCTCACTGTCCTGGGCCGATGACCTCGTCGGCCCGGCGACGTTCGAGGAGGCAGCGGCCGAACTCGACTCGACCGTCACCTACTGGCGCGACTGGCTCGCCGACGCGACGATTCCGGACCACCCGTGGCGCGAGTCCCTCGAGCGCTCGGCGCTGACCATCAAGGGGCTCACCTACATGCCGACCGGGGCGACGGTCGCAGCCCTCACCACCTCGCTCCCCGAGACGCCGGGCGGGGAGCGCAACTGGGACTACCGCTACAACTGGATCCGCGACTCCTCCTTCACCGTGCAGGCGCTGCACTACCTCGACCTGGACTGGGAGGCCGACGAGTTCGTCGAGTTCCTCTCGGGGCTCGAGGCCAACGACGACGGTTCGCTGCAGATCATGTACGGCATCGACGGCCGACGCGACCTCACCGAGACGACGCTCGACCACCTCACGGGCTATCAGGGCGCCCGGCCGGTGCGCACCGGCAACGGGGCGTTCGCGCAGCGCCAGAACGACCTGTACGGCGCCGTGCTCGACGCGATCCTCATGCACGCCCATCGCAGCCAGCGCGTGCCGCGTGCGCTCTGGCCGCTCATCCGCTCGCAGGCGGAGTGCGCGACGGCGGTGTGGCGCGAGCCCGACCAGGGCATCTGGGAGGCGCGCGGGGCGCCCCAGCACTACGTGTCGTCGAAGATCATGTGCTGGGTGGCGCTCGACCGCGCCTCGAAGCTCGGCACGGTCGTGGGCGACGCCGAGTCCGCGGTGCGGTGGCGCGTGGTCGCCGACGAGATCGCGGCCGACATCCTCGCCGAGGGGGTGAGCGAGCGGGGCGTGCTGCGTCAGCACTACGGCACCGATGCGCTCGATGCATCCGCTCTGCTGGCGGCGATCTACGGGTTCCTGGCGCCCGACGACGAACGGCTGCGCGCGACCGTGCTCGCGATCGCCGACGAGCTCTCCGAAGGTGGATTCGCGCTGCGCTATCGCACGGAGGAGACCGACGACGGTCTGTCTGGGCGTGAGGGCACGTTCCTCATCTGCTCGTTCTGGCTCGTCTCGGCGCTCACCATCATCGGCGAGGGCGCCCGCGCCCGCGCGCTCATGGAGAAGCTGCTGCGCGTCGTCTCGCCGCTCGGCCTGCTCGCCGAGGAGCTCGACACCCAGACCGGGCAGCACCTCGGCAACTTCCCGCAGGCGTTCTCGCACCTCGCGCTCATCGAGGCGGCACGGCGCATCATCATGATCGAGAAGCTGCTCGAGTTCGTCTGAGCGCCCCGCGGGTCGAGCTCGTCGGGTTCTGCGGGTTGAGCCTGTCGGGTTCTGCGGGTTGAGCCTGTCGAAACCGCCCCCGGGGCCGGGTTTCGACAAGCTCAACCCGCAGTACGGGCTCTGGCGCCGACGCGCATCGCACTGTTAGGTTCGCGGCGGAGGTGCGCATGCGCGGTACGAGGGGTTCCGGGCCGAGGACGACGACTGCTGCGGCGTTGGCGGCGCTGGCGATGGTGGCGGCGCTGACCGCATGCTCCGGGGCGAGCGTGGCCGCAGGCGTCGCCACGGCGACGCCCGAGGCGACGGATGCCGCGGCGCAGATCGTGTCCATCCCGATGCCCGAGTTCGCACCATGGCCCGCAGGCGACCCGTTCACCGATGCCGATGTGGAGGCCGCGCGCATCGCCGAGGCCGACCGCGATTGGCAGGGAGTGCTCGCACGGTTCCCCGATGCCGTGCGCCCCGAGGTCGCCTTCGAATACGTGACCGAGGCGAATCGCGTCGACGTCAGACGGGGCTGTTTCGAAGCAGCCGGTCTCCCGATCGAGGAGGGGCATTCCGGCACCCCTGACGGACCGGTCGTCAGCGTCAACGCGACCACGACGACGACCGCACAGGAGGTCGCCGCGTACACGTGCCGGGTCGCTCATCCCGACAGGCGCACCTCTGGACCGCCGAACGCCGAGCAGCTCGGTTGGATCTACGACTACCTGACCGAGTACTACGGCCCGTGCCTGGCCGAGAACGGCATCGACGTGGCCCCGGCCCCGCCGCGTGAGGAGTTCGTGGCGAACTGGCCGAACCAGGGGTGGTTCCCCTCGAACACCCGGTCGATGTACGACCCCGAGTGGGATGCCGCGCTTGAGGAAGCCTGCGTGGACCCCGACACCGCGATCATGACGGGGCTCGTGGATCGGGAGGACGGATGACCGACGGAGTCGACCCCGGCCCCGGCCGTGCGTTCGAGCCGCCGCGACGCGGCGCGTCGTCGGGCGTCGACGACCTCCCGGCCGAGCCGTACCGGTGGGGCGTCGACGGCCCGCCGCAGGAGGCGTACAGCCGCGTCGGCGACACCGAGCGCTACCGCCCGCTGCACGCGTTCGCGCTCGCGCTCGCCGACGACCTCGAAGCGGAGTTCGACGTCGAGCGCGACGTCGAGCCGCCGGTCGAGCCCTGGCTCACAGAGGGCGTCGAGGTCGTGCGCGCGGTCCGGCTGCGCCCGCGAGCGGATGACGCGGCGCCGATCGTGATCGGCCTCACCTCGTTCCCCGGCCTCGTGATCGGATGCGGCGAGTTCACGAGACTGCCGTCGCCGTTCTGCGGATGCGATGCGTGCGACGAGCATGTCGCCGACTCGGTCGCGTCGGTGCGCGAGCACGTCGACGCTGTCGTGTCGGGCGGGTTCGCCGAGGCATCCGGCGGCTGGGCGTCATTCCGCACCGAGCGCGGGTCGAGCGAGGGCGGCGGCCCCGGCCCGTTCGGCACGCGCCGCGCATGGGCGGCATGGCCGCGCCGATCTGCGGGTTGAGCCCGGTCGAGCGTTCTTGCGGGTTGAGCCTGTCGAAACCCCGCTCCGTGAGGCGGTTTCGACAGGCTCAACCCGCAGACGCGCCTCAGCTCGCCCGGTCGAGCACCGCGCGGGTCGAAGCCTCGGGCCGCAGGTCGAGGCGGCGCAGCAGCTGCGCGTTCGCCGCGACGATCACCGTCGAGAGGCTCATCAGGATCGCGCCGACCGACATCGGCAGCACGAACCCGATCGGGGCGAGGATGCCCGCCGCGAGCGGCACCGACACGAGGTTGTATCCGGCGGCCCACCACAGGTTCTGCGACATCTTGCGGTAGCTCGCCCGCGACAGCTCGATGACCGAGATCACCGAACGCGGGTCGCTCGAGGCGAGGATCACGCCGGCCGAGGCGATCGCGACATCCGTGCCGGCACCGATCGCGATGCCGACGTTCGCCTGCGCGAGCGCCGGGGCGTCGTTGACGCCGTCGCCGACCATCGCGACCGAGAGGCCCTCGTGCTGCAGCTCCTGCACCTTCGCGGCCTTGTCTTCGGGGCGCACGCCCGCGTAGACCCGGTCGATGCCGAGCTGCGCGGCGACCGTGCGGGCCACCGGCTCGGCGTCGCCCGTGATCATCACGACCTGTACGCCGAGGGCGTGGAGCGCCTCGACTGCCTCCTTCGACTCGGGCCGGATCTCGTCGGCCAGCGCGATGGCGCCGGCCACCCCGCCGTCGACGAGCACGTGCAGCACCGTCGAGCCGGCTTCGGCCCAGGCGACGGATGCCGCGAGCGGCGCGAGGCCCTCGCGCTCGAGCATGCCGGGGCCGCCGACCTGCACGGCCCGGCCGTCGACCATGGCGCGAACGCCGATCGCGGCGGAGGCCTCGAAGCCCTGGGCGGCGCGCGTCGCGAGCCCGCGGTGGCCGGCCTCGGCCACGATCGCCTTCGCGAGCGGGTGCTCCGAGTCGCCCTCGGCGGATGCCGCGAGCACGAGCACCTCGTCGAGGTCGTGACCCGGTGCGGCCGCGGCATCCGTCACGGCGGGCTCGCCCTTGGTCAGCGTGCCGGTCTTGTCGAAGAGCACCGCGCCGACCGTGCGCATCGTCTCGAGCGCGAGGCGGTCGGTGACGAGCACGCCGCCCTTCGCCGCACGCTCGGTCGCGATGGACACGACGAGCGGGATGGCGAGGCCGAGGGCGTGGGGGCAGGCGATCACGAGCACGGTGATCGTGCGGATCACGGCGTCGTCGGGGTCGCCGAGCAGGGTCCAGGCGATCGCGGTGATCACCGCAGCGCCGAGCGCGAACCAGAAGAGCCAGCCGGCGGCGCGGTCGGCGAGGCGCTGCGCACGCGAGGTCGAGGCCTGCGCCTGCGCGACGAGGCGCTGGATGCCCGCGAGGGCGGTGTCGTCGCCGACCGCGCCGACCCGCACGCGGATCGCAGTGTCGGTCGCGACCGTGCCGGCGACGACGTGCGCGCCGGGGCCGCGGGCGACCGTCGACGATTCACCCGTGATCATCGACTCGTCCATCGCGGCCGTGCCGTCGATGACCTCGCCGTCGGCGGGCACGCGGCCGCCGGGGCGCACGATGACGACGTCGCCGACCGAGAGCTCCGAGGGGGAGACGGTCTCGATTGCGAGGCTGCTGGTTGAGCCTGTCGAAACCCCGTCGGTCGAGCCCGTCGCGACCACCCGCTCGGCCTCGTCGGGCAGCAGGGCGGCGAGCGCCTCGAGCGCGCTCGACGCCTGCATGATCGAGCGCATCTCGATCCAGTGACCGAGCAGCATGATCACGATGAGGAGCGCGAGCTCCCACCAGAAGTCGAGGTGGTGGCTGAGCAGGCCGAGGCTCGCGCCGAGCGATGCGAAGTATGCGACCGTGATGGCGAGTCCGATGAGCAGCATCATGCCGGGCTTGCGCGCCTTCAGCTCCGACCAGGCGCCCGTGAGGAACGGCTTGCCGCCCCAGAAGTACATGACCGTGCCGAGCACCGGGGAGATCCACGGGATCACGGGGTTGTCGGGCAGCGTGTAGCCGAGGATCGAGGCGAACATCGGGCTGAACGCGATCGTCGGCACGGCGATCACGAGCATGATCCAGAACAGGCGGCGGAACTGGCCGACGTGATCGCCGTGCCCGCCGTGGCCGCTCATGTCGTGACCTGCGTGCGGGTCGTGCCCGCTCATGTCGTGACCTGCGTGCGGGTCGTGCGCGCTCATGTCGTGTCCGGCGTGCGGGTCGTGCCCGCTCATGTCGTGCCCCGCGTGCGGGGCGGGTGCCGTCGCCGCCGGCGCGTGCTGGTGCCCGGCATGCGAGTCCTGCGCACTCGTGTCGTGCCCTGCGTGACCGTCGTGCCCCGCGTGACCATCGTGCCCTGCGTGACCCTCGTGTTCGTGTCCGCCGTGCGTCGTGCTCATCGATCTTCCTCCGTCGTCAAGCTCGAGTCGAGCTTATACCCCTAGGGGGTATCTGTCATCAGGTGGAAACGCCTGCTCGCCCGAACTATTCCCGAGTCGTCGCGAACGTCCTCCGACGGTAGCAGCGGATGCCGCGGGGTTCGCGGATCGAGAACAGGGGCGCGCGCGGCATCCGCATCGTGCTGTGATGTCCGCATGGAGATCCTGATCCTCGGCGGTACCCAGTGGCTCGGTCGCGAACTCGCCCGGGAGGCGTTGCGCCGCGGGCACGCGGTCACCTCGTTCGCACGGGGGGAGGCCGGCGCGGCGGCCGAGGGCTCGGCCTTCGTCGCGGGCGATCGATCGGAGCCCGGCGCCTACGACGCCGTCGCCGGTCGCGAATGGGACGCCGTCATCGACGTCACCCGACAGCCGGGATTCGCGCGCGGCGCCGCCGCGGCGCTCGCCCAGCAGACGGCCCACTGGACCTTCATCTCCTCGGGCAACGTCTACGCCGCCCAGAACGAACCGGGCGCCGACGAGTCGGCCGAGCTCATGCCGCCGCTCGATGGCGACGAATCGACCGCGGAGACGTACGGCGAGGCGAAGTCCGCCATCGAGGCGGCGTACCGGCAGGCCCTGGGCGACCGACTGCTCGTGGTCCGCCCCGGCCTCATCGTCGGACCCGGCGACCCGTCGGGCCGCGGCGGCTACTGGGTGGCGCGCGCCGCGCGCAGCGACGAGCCGATGCTCGTGCCCGACATCCTCGACGACGCCGTGCAGGCGATCCACGTCGACGACCTCGTGGCCTTCACGCTCGATGCGATCGAGCGAGGGGCCACCGGTGCGTTCAACGCGGTCGGCGAGCGCACCACGTTCGGCGACTGGCTCGACCGCTCGCGCGCGATCGCCGGGCACGAGGGCGAGGTCGTCGCGGTCTCGCCGGAGTGGCTCGCCGAGCAGGGGGTGGCCGAGTGGTCGGGTCCCGAGTCGTTGCCGCTCTGGATCATCGACCCCGAGTGGCGCGCCTTCCTCGACCGGTCGAACGCCGCGGCGGTCGCGGCGGGCCTGCGACTGCGCCCGCTCGACCAGCTGCTGCGCGAGATCCTCGAGTGGGAGCGCAGTCAGGGGCTCGATCGCGAGCGCGGCGCCGGGCTCACCGCCGACCGCGAGCGTGAGCTGCTCGCGGCCCTCCGCGGCTGAGGCTGCCGCGCTCGCCGGCCAGGTGAGGTCGCCGACCAGGTGACGCCCGCCTCGCCGGCGAGTACCATGCCGCCCATGGTGCGAAGGTGCCTCCGCGGAGTCGCGGGATGCTGACCGGCGAACTGGTGACGCTCGCCCCGGTGCGGCAGGCCGACCTGCCTGCGTTCTACGAGGCGCAGGTCGACCTCGGCACTCGCGGCGCCTACTTCCCGCTCACGGTCGTGTCGGAGCCGGTGCTCGCCGCGCGGTTCGCCGCGACCGGATTCTGGGAGCGCGACGAGGGCACGCTCCTGATCCGCGTCCGAGCCGACGACGCTCGCATCATCGGGCACATCGAGTTCTTCATCCCGGTGAACTACTGGGACGCGTACGAGCTCTCGTACCAGCTGTACGACCCGGCCCAGGCCGGCCGCGGCTACGTGACGGAGGCGGTGCAACTGCTCGTCGACCACCTCTTCGGCACCAAGAAGAAGCACCGCATCCAGCTGGTGATCGTGCCCGAGAACGGTGCCAGCCGGCGCATCGCCGAGAAGTGCGGGTTCATGTACGAGGGCGTCGCCCGCGGGGCGTTCTTCAACGCGGGAACGAATCACGACGTGGCTGTCTACAGCCTCCTCCGCACCGATGCGCGACCCTGGCGTACGAGCGAACGACCGTGAGTCGTCCGGTATCGCAGACACGAGTGATGGCGGATGCCTCGGCTCGCGGCATCCGCCATTGCTAGCGTCTGACCATGGGCACCGCTGCGCTTCCGAACGATCCGCTCTGGCCACGGGCCGGTGACTGGCCGCCGCTCGACGCGCTCGGCGCAGGGGAGCGCGCCGATCTCGCGCTGCTCGGGGTGCCCGCGTTCAGCACGTCGCTCTCGCCGACCGGCGCGCACGCGACGCCCGCGGCGATCCGCGCGGCGCTGCGCCGCTACAGCCCGACCCTCATGGCCGATCGCGAGCGCCGCGGCGACGCGCGTTCGCTCGGCGACCTCGTGTTCGCCGACGCCGGCGATGTCGGCGAGCCCGACGGGCCCGAGGGCGAGGCGCGGGTTCGTGCGGCGGTCGCCGCGGCGTCGGCCCGGGCCGGCACCGTGGTCGCGCTCGGCGGCGACAACTCGTTGACCTCGCCCGTCGCACTCGGCGTCTGGGGCGATCGGCTCGCGACGGCGGGGCTCATCACGCTCGATGCCCACTACGACCTACGCGACGGCGTGAGCAACGGCTCGCCGGTGCGACGGCTGCTCGAAGCGGGCCTCGACGGCCGCCGTATCGTGCAGATCGGCATCGCCGACTTCGTGAACTCCCGCGAATACGCCGACCGGGCCCGCGACGCCGGCATCACCGTCGTGCACCGCGACGAGCTGCATCGACGCCCGATGGACGACGTGTTCGCCGAGGCGCTCGAGATCGCCGGCGCGGGCGGCGGCCCGATCCACGTCGATCTCGACGTCGACGTGTGCGACCGCGCGGTGGCACCCGGATGCCCCGCATCGGTGCCGGGCGGCATCTCGGCGCACGAGCTGCGGCAGGCCGCGCGCGCGGCCGGAGCCGACTCGCGAGTGGAATCGGTCGACCTCGCCGAGGTCGATGCCACCGCGGATGCGCCGGACGGGCGTACCGTACGATTGGCGGCACTCTGCGTGCTGGAGGTCGCCGCGGGCATCGCACTGCGCTGAGTGGGGTGCCTCGATCGAGACGCACACGATGAACACGGGAACGGAACCATGAAGACTGTCCTGCTGGTGCGGCACGCCAAGTCGAGCTGGGGCGACCAGACTCTTCCCGACCACGATCGCCCATTGAATCATCGGGGCCGGCGCGATGCGCCGAGGGCGGGTGAGCGACTGCGAGAGCGCGGCGTCGAGCCCGAAGTGATCATCACGAGTACGGCGGTGCGCGCCCGCTCGACTGCGGTGATCCTCGCGCAGGCGCTCGACCTCGGATCCGATCGGATCCTGGAGGACGACCGTCTCTACGGTGCCTCCCCGGAGGATCTGCTCGACGTCATCCGGGCCCTCGACGCTGAGCTGGCCAGCGTCATGCTGGTCGGCCACAATCCCGAGATCGGCGAGCTCGCCTCTCGACTCTCGGATGAGATCGCCGAGATGCCGACCTGCGCCGTCGCCGAGTTCCGCTTCGACGTCGCGGGCTGGGCCGAGGTCGGCGCGGTTGCGCCGGTCGCAGTGCTGTTCGAGGCTCCTGCTCGCGACCGGTGACGGCACGCCCGCCGGTGACGAGTGCGTGACGACTGACGATCACCGGGCGATCGGGAGCCGGCATCTCGGCGTCCATCGGCCTCGCCGAGGTCGATGCCTCCGCGGATGCGCCGGACGGGCGTAGCGTACGATGAGCGGCACTCTGCGTGCTGGAGGTCGCGGCGGGCATCGCACTGCGCTGAGCAGGGCGTGCGCGAGACCGACCCGACGGAAGGACCCACCGTGAAGACCCTTGTGCTCATGCGCCATGCGAAGTCGAGCTGGGACTCGCCAGGTCTCGCCGATCACGATCGCCCGCTGAACGATCTCGGCAGGCAGGATGCGCCGCGCATGGGTCGACGACTCGTCGAGCGTGGCATCGAGCCCGACGTGATCATCACGAGCACCGCGGAGCGAGCGCGGGCGACGGCGGCGCTGGTCGCCGGAGAACTCGGCACACCGGCCCGCCGCATCATCGCCGACGAGCGCCTCTACTCCGCCTCCGCCGAGACGATGCTGCGGGTCATCCGCTCGCTCGACGACCGTCTCGCGGTCGCGATGCTCGTCGGTCACAACCCCGAGATGACCGAACTCGCGACCCGATTCTCGAAGACCGCCGAGGCGATGTCGACGGCGGCCGTCGCCGTCTTCACCTTCGACGCGGCATCGTGGGCCGACGTGCGCACCGCGACGAATACGGGCAAGGTCGCCGCACCCCCGATCGCGGTGACGTTCGACGCCCCCGACCGCTCGCACGATCGGAACCGGTGACAGCAGCCCCCGGCGTCACTAGTGTCGATGCCAAACGGGAGGGAGCGCCATGTCGTTCATCACCAGGGGGTTCAGCGGGCGCGATCGTGAGCGCGACGAGCGACTGCCACCCGGCCAGACCCTCGTCCACGACTTCCCGGTGCTCTCGGCGGGGCCCACGCCCGAGGTCGACACGGCCGAGTGGGAGTTCACGATCCGCACCGAGTCGGGCGTGCACCGCTGGAACTGGGACGAGTTCACGTCGTTGGCCATCGACGACGTCGACACCGACATCCACTGCGTCACGCACTGGTCGAAGCTCGGCACGAGCTGGCGCGGCGTCTCGCTCGACACGCTCTTCGAGCACGTCGAGACCGAGCAGGAGTACGTCATGGCGCACAGCTACGGCGGCTACACGACGAACGTGCCGCTCGACGAGCTGCTCGACGGCAAGGCCTGGGTCGCGTTCGAGTTCGACGGCGAACCGCTCGAAGCCGAGCACGGCGGGCCCGCGCGGCTGCTCGTGCCGCATCTCTACTTCTGGAAGAGCGCGAAGTGGGTGCGCGGCCTCGTGATGATGGATCAGGACGAGCCCGGATTCTGGGAGCAGAACGGCTACCACCTCCACGGGGATCCGTGGACGGAGGAGCGCTACTGGTGAGCGAGGCCACGGCCCAGACGACGGCGCCGGCCGCTGCGTCGGCTGCCGCGGTGCTCGCGGTGCCCCGATCGGGCTGGCACGTCGCGACCGTGGCATCGACGCGTCGTGAGACGCCGAACGCCGCGCGCATCGAGCTCGAGGTCGACGGATGGCCCGGCAATGCCGCCGGCCAGCACCTCGATGTGCGACTCACGGCACCCGACGGCTACACCGCGACCCGCTCGTACTCGATCGCGTCCTCGGGCACGGGCACGCACGTGACCCTCGCCGTCGACAAGCTGCCCGATGGTGAGGTCTCGCCCTACCTCGTCGACGAGGTGCGCGCCGGCGACATGCTCGAGGTGCACGGGCCGCTCGGCGCGTTCTTCGTGTGGGCACCGGATGCCGCGGCAGCGGGCGACCCGGCCGCTGACGCGACGAGAGACACCCGGCCGGTGCAGCTCATCGCCGGAGGCTCGGGCGTCGTGCCGCTCTTCGCGATGGCCGCGGCCCACGATGCCGCCGAAGACCCGACGCCGTTCCGGCTGCTCTACTCGGTGCGGAGCCCGGACGACGTCTACTTCGCCGACGCGCTGCGGCGCCTCGCTGCGGCATCCGCTTCATTGCAGCTCGACCTCGTCTACACGCGCCGCGCGCCCGAGGGATGGCCCTCGCCGCCCGCGCGCATCACGCGAGACGTGCTCGAGGCCGCCGTGATCCCGGCCGCCGAGCGGCCGCGCGTCTTCGTCTGCGGCTCGACGGGCTTCGTCGAGCGCGTCGCCGACTGGCTCGTCGAGCTCGGCCACGACGCGCGATCGATCCGCACCGAGCGATACGGAGGCACCTGATGCAGCATGTCGACGGCAACGCCCTGGCGGGCCCCCTTGCCGAGTTCTTCAGCTTCGACATGACCACCGCGACGGCGCGGTGCAACGGCTGCGGCGCCATCGGCGAGCTCGCCCGCGCGATGGTCTACCGCAGCGGCGCCGGCACCGTCGTGCGCTGCAGCGCCTGCGACCACGTGCTCGCCACCCTCGTCGAGACGGCCGACCGCGCCTGGATCGGCCTCAGCGGCATCAGTGCGATCGAGGTGCGGCGCGGGTGACACCGCCTCCTCAGCCTGCGACGACCGCGCCGTCCTTCCAGGCGCGCCCGATGAGCGGCACCCCCGGCCGGTAGGCGAGGTGCACGTGGCTCGGCGCAGTGAGCTCGACGAGGTCGGCGCGCATACCGGGGCGGATCGCACCGACATCCGTTCGCCGAAGCGCCGCAGCGCCGCCCGCGGTCGACGCCCAGAGGGCCTCGGCGGGGGTCATGCCCATGTCGCGCACGGCGACGGCGATGCAGAACGGCAGCGAGCTCGTGAAGCTCGAGCCCGGATTGCAGTCGCTTGCGAGCGCCACGGTGACACCGGCTTCGATGAGTCGTCGGGCATCGGGGTAGGGCTGGCGGGTCGAGAACTCGACGCCCGGCAAGAGGGTCGCGACCGTGTCGGATGACGCGAGCGCCGCGACATCCGCATCGCTCAAGTAGGTGCAGTGGTCGACCGATGCGGCGCCGAGCTCGACCGCGAGCTGCACGCCGGGCCCCTCGCCGAGCTGGTTGCCGTGCACCCGCACGCCGAGTCCTGCTGCGGCACCCGCCTCGAGCACGCGCCGCGACTGCTCGGCCGTGAACGCGCCCCGCTCGCAGAAGGCGTCGACCCAGCGCGAGTGCGGTGCGCACGCGTCGAGCATCTCGCCGACGACGAGGTCGACGTAGGCCTCGGAGGCGCGATCGGCGTCGCCGCCGAACGCCGGGTCCTCACGGAACTCGAACGGCACGACGTGGGCGCCGAGGAAGGTGACCTCAGTGGTGACCTCGCGGGCGAGTCGCACGAGCCGTTCCTCGTCGGCGACCGAGAGGCCGTAGCCCGACTTGATCTCGAAGGTCGTGGTGCCCTGGGCGTGCAGCTCGGCGACGAAGCCGGCGAGCCGCGCCCGCAGCTCGTCGTCGGTCGCCGCACGGGTGGCCGCGACGGTCGAGCGGATGCCTCCGGCCTCGTATGCCTGCCCGGCCATACGTGCGGCGAACTCCGCAGCACGATCGCCGCCGAAGACGAGATGCGAGTGGCTGTCGACGAAGCCCGGGATCACGGCCCGGCCGCCGGCGTCGACGACCTCGACCTCGGCGTCCCAGATGGAACGGTGCTCGTCGCCCTCGCGGCGATCCTCGCGTTCGGCCCGGTGATCGAGGTGCTCGTCGGCGTGCGTGGCACTGCCGACCCACGCGATGCGGCCGTCCTCGACGAGCACAGCGGCATCGCGCACGATGCCGAGCGGTCCGGCCTCGCGGCCGGGCGCAGGGTCGTTCGTGACGAGCTCGCCGATGCCGGTCAGCAGCATGCGCCCCGCGGCGCCCCCGTCGCTCATGCCTCGAGCATAGGCACGCGCAGGCCGCGTTCGCGAGCGACCTCGACCGCGCGGTCGTACCCGGCGTCGACGTGACGCATGACGCCGGTGCCCGGGTCGTTCACGAGCACGCGGGCGATCTTCTCCGCCGCGAGCTCGGTGCCGTCGGCGACGATCACCTGGCCGGCGTGGATCGAGCGGCCGATGCCGACGCCGCCGCCGTGGTGGATCGACACCCACGTCGCGCCCGAAGCGGTGTTGAGCAGGGCGTTCAGCAGCGGCCAGTCGGCGATCGCGTCGGAGCCGTCGGCCATGGCCTCGGTCTCGCGGTACGGGCTCGCGACCGATCCCGAGTCGAGGTGGTCGCGGCCGATCGCGACGGGCGCGCTGAGCTCGCCCGAGGCCACCATCTCGTTGAACTTCAGGCCCGCGAGGTGGCGTTCCTTGTAGCCGAGCCAGCAGATGCGCGCGGGGAGGCCCTCGAAGTGCACCTTCTCGCCCGCCTTCGTGATCCAGCGGCGCAGGTGCTCGTCGTCGGGGAAGAGCTCGAGGATGGCCTTGTCGGTCGCGGCGATGTCGGCCGGGTCTCCCGAGAGCGCAGCCCAGCGGAACGGGCCCTTGCCCTCGGCGAAGAGCGGACGGATGTAGGCGGGCACGAACCCGGGGAACGCGAACGCGCGGTCGTAGCCGCCGAGCTCGGCCTCGCGGCGAATCGAGTTGCCGTAGTCGAAGACCTCGGCGCCGGCGTCCTGGAACTCGACCATCGCCTGCACCTGCTTGGCCATCGACGCGCGGGCGCGATCGGTGAACGCCTCGGGGTCGGATGCCGCGAGCTCATGCCACTCGGCCACGCTCACGCCCTCGGGCAGGTACGACAGCGGGTCGTGCGCGCTCGTCTGGTCGGTGACGATGTCGATCGCGACGCCACGGTTGAGCAGCTCGGGGAAAACGGTCGCGGCGTTGCCGACGAGGCCGACGCTCAGCGGCGTGCGCGACTCCTTCGCGGCGAGCACCCGGGCGATCGCGTCGTCGAGGTCGTCGGTCATCTCGTCGAGGTAGCCGTGCTCGACGCGGCGGGAGAGGCGCGTGGCGTCGACGTCGACGATGAGCACGACGCCCTCGTTCATCGTGACCGCGAGGGGCTGGGCGCCGCCCATGCCGCCGCAGCCGCCCGTGAGGGTCAGGGTGCCGGCGAGCGTGCTGTCGAAGCGGGCGCGCGCGATCGCGCCGAAGGTCTCGTAGGTGCCCTGCAGGATGCCCTGGGTGCCGATGTAGATCCACGAGCCGGCCGTCATCTGGCCGTACATGGTGAGGCCCAGCTGCTCGAGCTTCCGGAACTCGGGCCACGTCGCCCAGTCGCCCACGAGGTTCGAGTTCGCGATGAGCACGCGGGGCGCCCACTCGTGCGTGCGGAAGACGCCGACGGGCTTGCCCGATTGCACGAGCAGCGTCTCGTCGGACTCGAGGCCCTCGAGCGTGCGCACGATCGCGTCGAACGACTCCCAGTTGCGGGCGGCCTTGCCCGTGCCGCCGTAGACGATGAGTTCGTCGGGCCGCTCGGCGACCTCGGGGTCGAGGTTGTTCATGAGCATGCGCAGCGGCGCCTCGGTCTGCCAGCTCTTGGCGGTGAGCTCGGTGCCTCGTGCGGCGCGAACCGTGCGGGGGCCGGCGGGTGCTGCGTTGGGTGCGTCGGTCATGTTCCGATGCTCGCGCACCGAGTGGTCGCCGACAACGGATGTCGCGCTCGTGCTGTCTGGGATACCAGATGTGCGGCGGGTGCGCGACGCCACCGGCCGGGAGACCGCTCCACGCCCGCAGGCGGGTCAGCCGAGTCGGATGCCGCGAGCCGCCATGAACGGCACGGCGTCGACGGCGGTGCCATCGAGTCGCACCTCGAAGTGCAGGTGGCAGCCGGTCGATGCGCCGGTGCTGCCGACGGTGCCGATGAGCTGGCCGGCCGTGACCTTGTCGCCAGGGCTCACGAGGATGCCGCCGTCGGAGAGGTGCGCGTACCCGGTCGAGACGCCGGCGCCGTGCTCGAGCAGGATCCAGTTGCCGTAGCTGCCGCTCGGGCGCGCCTCGACGACGATGCCGCCGGTGGCGGCGAAGATCGGCGAGCCGCAGCTCGACGCGACATCCGTGCCACGGTGGAACTCGTTCACCCCCGCGAGCGGCTTGTTCGGCCGGGGGCCGAAGCCGTCGGTCTGAGCGCCGGAGACCGGCGGGGCCCAGCCCTGCTCGCTCAGCTGCCCGGCGTCGCGCGGGAGGGAGTCGATGAGCGAGACGCTCGAGGCGGCGACGCGTGCGCGCAGGCCGGAGAGATCCGAGCGGGCCGACTTCACATCGCGCTCCGCCGCGGCCACCGCGGCCTCTGCCGCCTCGACCGGAACGGCGTCGACGTCGGCCCAGGCGTCTGCGGCTCGCTGCTCGGCGACGTCGGCCTCATCGGAGCGCTTCTGGGCGATGTTCTGCAGCTTCTCGGCATCGCCGGTGATCTGGTCGACACGTGCCACGCCCCCGAGGCCGGCGAGCAGGTCTTTGCCGGAGCCGAATGCGGCAGCCATCGACGTGAGCGAGGTGTCACCGCCGCGCGAAGCGGCGAAGGCGGCAGCACCGGCCGCATCTGCAACGGCGCGGGCCTCGTCGGCCTGCCCCTGCAGTTGCGTCGCCAGGGCGCGTGCCGCAGCCTGCGTCGATCGAGCCGTCTCGAGTTCGGCCTCGGCCGTGCGCAGGGCGGCCGTCGCCCGATCGAGTGCGGTGCGGGCCCCGAGCAGCGAGCTGAGCTGCGGGTCGCTGCCGCTCGCGATGCGAGCGTACGGTCCGCTGCCGATGAGCAGCGGTGCGCGCGGGGCGGCGACCGGTGCTGAGGGCGGGGCCGGCTTCGTCGTCGGCGGTGCAGTCGGCGTCGGGGTGGGAGTCGGGGTGGGCGTCGGGGTCGGCGTCGGCGTCGGGGTGGGCGTGGGCGTGGGAGTGGGAGTCGGGGTGGGAGTCGGCGTCACCGGCGGTTCGGTGGGGGCCGGCGATTCGGTCGGCTCCTCGGTGGGGGCCGGCTCCTCGGTGGGGGCCGGCGGTTCCGTCTCCTCGGGCGCCGGTTCGGTGCTCCCGGTGTCGGTGCTCCCGGTGTCGGTCGACCCGGTGTCCTCGGTCGTGGTCTCGGAAGTCGTGGCCGCGTCCTCGGTCGCGACGACCTCTTCTGCCGACGCCGTGCTGATGCCGGAGATGCCGAGCACGATCACGGCAGCTGCGGCCGCGACCGCGAGACCATCGGGCCGAGTGCGTTGCACACGGAACGGGTGGCTCAGACCGGGCGATCGATGCATCAGCGACATAGGGTTCCGTTCGCGAGCCGGCTTTCGGGGGCCGGCATCTCCCTCAGTCTCTCAGCGCGAGCAGGTCGACACAACACCTGAACGCAGAGATCTCGCACCCTGTTCGGGGCACAACTCGAACCCGTTCAGTCGAGTGCGCCCCCCGCCGACATCGCCGCGACGACGACGTCGCCGTGCGCCACCATGCCCGAGATCGCCTCGATCTCGGGGGAGAGGAAGCGGTCGGGTCCCGGCACGGCACCGGTTTCGGCGACGAGGGAGACGACAGCGCCCGTGGCGGTTCCCGGCACGAGCGGCGCCCGCAGCGCGAGCCCGCGGGCAGCCGTCATGACCTCGATCGCGAGCACCCGGGAGAGCCCGTCGATCGAGCGGCGGAGCTTGCGCGCGGCCGCCCAGCCCATCGAGACGTGGTCCTCCTGCATCGCCGACGACGGGATCGAGTCCACGGATGCCGGCACCGCGAGCCGCTTCAGTTCGGAGACGATGCCCGCGGCGGTGTACTGCGCGATCATGAGCCCGGAGTCGACGCCGACCTCGTGCGCGAGGAAGGGAGGCAGGCCCTGGTTGCGCGCCCGGTCGAGGAACCGATCGGTGCGCCGCTCGCTCATCGACGCGACATCCGCCACTGCGATCGCGAGGAAGTCGAGCACGTACGCGACCGGCGCTCCGTGGAAGTTGCCGTTCGACTCGACGCGCCCGTCGAGGGTCAGTACGGGGTTGTCGACGGCGCTCGCGAGCTCGGCGTCGGCGACGGATGCCGCGTGCGCGAGCGTGTCGCGGGCGGCGCCGTGCACCTGGGGGGCGCAACGCAGCGAGTAGGCGTCCTGCACCCGGGTGCATTCGGGGCCCTTGTGGCTGGCCACGATGGGGGAGTCGGCGAGCAGGCGCCGCAGGTTCGACGCGGAGATCGCCTGGCCGCGCTGCGGGCGGAGCGCGTGCAGGTCGGCGGCGAAGACGGCGTCGGTGCCCATGAGTCCCTCGACGCTCATCGCCGCGGCGATGTCGGCCGTGGTGAGCAGCATCCGCAGGTCGTCGATCGCGAGTGCGAGCATGCCGAGCATGCCGTCGGTGCCGTTGATGAGGGCGAGGCCCTCCTTCTCGGCGAGGTGGAGCGGGGTGATGCCCGCGGCGGCGAGGGCGCTCGAGGCATCCGTCGACTCGCCTTCGCCGTCGGTCGAGCCCGTCGAGACCCGCACTTCGCCCTCGCCCATCGCCACGAGCGCGCAGTGCGCGAGGGGTGCGAGGTCACCGGAGCATCCGAGCGAGCCGTACTCGCGCACGACGGGGGTGATGCCCGCGTTGAGGATCGCCGCGTAGGTCTCCGCGGTCTCGCGGCGCACGCCCGTGCGCCCGGTCATGAGGGTCGAGAGTCGCAGCAGCATGAGGGCGCGCACGACCTCGCGCTCGACCTCGGCACCCGAGCCCGCGGCGTGCGAGCGCACGAGGCTCGCCTGCAGCTGGGCGCGGCGGTCCTCCGCGATGAAGGTCGTGGCGAGCGCGCCGAAGCCCGTCGAGATGCCGTAGTGCGGCTCGGGGTCGGCGGCGAGGCCCTCGACGATCGCACGGCTCGCGGCGACGCCGTCGAGCGCCGCCGGGTCGAGCACGACGGACGCCCCGTGGCGGGCGACCGCGACGACGTCGTCGATGCCGAGGGGGCCGGTGCCGACGGTGACGGATGCCGCGGCGCGTGCGGGTGCGGAGACGTTGCTGCTCATACCTCCGATTCCACACCGCCCCCACGCGCGCGGGAAGCGCGGAGGCGGGGTCGCTGTCCGGTATCCCAGACTTCGGCGGTACGCTCGCTCCACGCGCACATCGGCGCTCCACGCGCACATCGAGAGGACAGTAGATGCCGGATCCCCGCCGTCAGAGCGACGACAACCGTCATCTCGATGCGATCGGCCGCCGGGCGGGCGGGTCGCAGGCGTCGAAGGTGCCCGCGGCCGACCAGACGCTGGCGATCCTCACGCATCTCGCAGCCCAGCGCGGGCCGGTGCCGGCGGCGACGATCGCCTCGGCGCTCGGCATCCCGCGTTCGACGGTCTACCACCTGCTCGCGGTGATGCAGGAGCACGGCTTCATCGTGCACCTGCCCGAGGAGCGACGGTACGGGCTCGGCATCGCCGCGTTCGAGCTCTCGAGCGGCTTCTCGCGCCAGCAGCCCCTCGCCCGTCTCGGCCGGCCGCTCGTCGCGGCCCTCGTCGACCGCCTCGGCGAGAGCGGGCACCTCGCAGTGCTGCACGGGCGCGACGTGCTCTACCTCGTCGAGGAGCGCGCGCCCCGCCGCCCGTCGCTCGTGACCGACGTCGGCGTACGGCTGCCTGCGCACCTCACCGCCACCGGCCGGGCGATGCTCGCCGTGCTGCCGCCTGCGCAGCTTCGCGCGCTCTACCCCGACAAAGCCGCGTTCGCCGGGCGCCCGGCACTCGACGGCGCCGACGGCGAGTGGAGCTACGGGCGCCTGAAGCGCGTGCTCGCCGTGGTGCGCGAGCAGGGCTGGGCCGGTGAGGACGGGGAGGTCACGGGCGGACTGGCATCGGTCGGCGCGGTCGTGCGCGATCACGTCGGCTGGCCGGCGGCGGCCGTCGCAGTGACGTATCCGGATGCCGCGCCCGACGCGGACGTCGCCCGGTACGTGTCGGTGGTGCAGGAGGCTGCCTCGACGCTCGCCCGCCGCATCGGCACGCCCCGCTGAGCGGGGGCGCCCAGCTTTCGTCCATTCGGCAGCCGGTACCGTGGGTCTGCCGCTGAGCGCCGATCATCGACCCCGACCCGAGAGCCGAGACACGACCTTGCTGACGACCGACGACCACGGCTTCACCGGCCTCACCGGATTCGCCGCCGACGTGCTGAACAACCTCGGTGACCTCGGTGTCGGCGTGCTCGTCTTCCTCGAGGTGCTGATCCCCCCGATCCCGAGCGAGGTGATCCTGCCGTTCGCGGGCTACCTCAGCCAGGCGGGCGATCTCAACCTCGGCTGGCTCATCGTCTGGTCCACGCTCGCGTCCCTCATCGGTGCGCTCGTGCTCTACGGGCTCGGTGCCGCAGTCGGCCTCGAACGGGCCATCCGCTGGATCGCCTGGACGCGGCTCGTCAGCCTCACCGACCTCGAGCGCGGCGCCGCCTGGTTCCATAAGCACGGCAGCTGGTCGGTGCTCGTCGGGCGCATGATCCCCGGCGTCCGCAGCCTGATCTCGCTGCCCGCGGGCGCCGATCGCATGCCGCTCGCCTGGTTCTGCCTGTTCACGGCCATCGGCTCCGGCATCTGGAACAGCCTGCTGATCGGCGTCGGCGCCGCGCTCGGCACCCAGCACGCGCTGCTCGAGGAGTACCTGCAGTACCTCGACTGGGTCGTCTACGGCGCGATCGCGATCGCCCTCGTCGTGCTCGTCATCCGTCGCGTGCTCGAGCACCGGCGCGTGACGGGCGAAGCCTCCGCGTAGCGGCGAGCGCCAGCGACCGCGGCCGGCCTCAGCGAGCGAGAGCCGCCTCAGCGAGCGGCGGGCGCGAGCCAGCGACGCAGCATGCGCGTCACGAAGGGCAGCGCCCAGAACGTCATGACGGGCGTCAGCAGCAGCGTCGTGACGAGCACTTTCCAGACGACTTCGAGTTCGTTCCAGCCGGGAACGAACGCGGTCACGAGCAGGGTGAAGACGAGGTTCACCGGGAAGAAGCCGAGCCAGATCGTCACGGCCTGCTTCCACCGCGGCGGTGCGGGCGGCAGTTCATCGAGCGCAGCGGATGCCGCGGCATCCGCCACCGGCACCGAACCTGTCGCCGGGTCGTCGAACCAGCCCTCGATGCCGGTGCGTCGCTTGCTGCGCTCCGAGCGCACGAAGCCCTCGCCCATCGAGAGCCACCAGGTGCGCTCGGCCGAGCGCTCCCACGCGTCGAGGGTCTCCTCGTTCGCGAAGCGGTAGAGCATGTGCCAGACCTGCGAGCCCTCGCCCGCGCGCACCCAGCCCGAGCCGAGGAAGCCCGGGTACTTGGCGGCGAGGTTCACGCCGGTCTGCACCCACGCGGTCGCCTCGGAGATGCGCTCGGGGTCGACCTCGCGTCGGATCGAGACGGTGATCGGTTCGCTGTTCATGGGCCACCCCGGGGCACTCGCGAATCCCGCGGATCGTGTGCGCGGAACTCTGGATGATCGGCCGTTTCGCTGGTGGCGGGCTGGTCCAGGCCGAATGCGAGTGTAACCGGGCTGTGTTTCGAGGTTGCTTCGAGCGCGTCGGTGGCTGAGCGGGTCCGAGCCCAGCGCTCGTTCCGCCGGTAGTGTTCTCGTCGACGAAGTGGGGAAATCCGTGCGAGTAGCAGGTCTGCCGGTCCTGGAGTGGACGAACGGCGCGGCGGGTGCCGACGTCGACGACGACGCGGGCGAGCTCCGCCTGCGCGCCTCGGCAGGAGTCGATTGGAGCAACGACCCCCTCGGCGGCCCCGGACAGCATCGAGCGAGCCTGCTCGGCTTCCGGCCCTCGGGCGATTTCGCGCTCAGCGCACGGGTTCGCGTCGTGGGGGAGCGTTCCACGTTCGATGCCGCGGCGCTCGGCCTGTGGTGCGACGAGGACCACTGGGCCAAGCTGTGCTTCGAGTACTCGCCGGCCGGGCAGGCCATGGTGGTCAGCGTGGTGACCAACGGCTTCTCGGACGACTGCAACTCGACCGTCGTCGAGGAACCGTTCACCCACCTCCGAGTGGCGCGACTCGGGTCGGCGTACGCATTCCACGCATCGACGGATGGTGCCCGATGGGACTTCGTCCGCCTCTTCCGAGTGCACACGGATGTCGCCCCGGTCGTGGGCTTCCTCGCGCAAGCACCGATGGGAACGACCTGCGACGCACGGTTCGACGCCATCCGGTTCACCGACGTGGCTCCCGCCGACCTGCGCGACGGCTCCTAGCCCTGGGCGTGCGCACGCCGCCGTGCAACCTCCCGGGGTGCGTCAGCCGGCGAGCGGCCCTCGGGTCTCCGGCCACGCCACCGTGAACCGTTCGAAGAGGATCTCGAGGTCGTCGGACCATTCGATCTCGAGCGCGGTGCAGACGCGGTCCCAGTAGCGACGGTGGCCGACGAGCCAGGCTTCGAGCGATCGGTCGTCCTCCGCCTCGTCGAAGGCGAAGGCCTCGTCGGCGTCCGCGATCGTGCCGAGTCGCAGCTCGGTGCTCCGCAGGATGACCCGGGGAGCGCCGCTCGCGTCGCACGCGATCCAGTGGCTCCCGACGCGGGGGAGCGGCACGCCGTCGGCGGCGAACTCCTTCACCAGGGTGGCCGTGGCGCGCTTCCGGCCGGACATGACGAGCTCGAGCAGCGCATCCGAGAGCTCGGCGTGATCGCCGAATCGCTCGACGGTCGGCACGTCATCGAGACCGACCTGGTCGGGATGGGCACGCCAGTAGTCGTTCCACATCGCGGAGGCGGCGTCTCGGTCGACCGGCGCCATCTCGTGCAGCGGCACTTCGCGCTCCCTCGGGCTGTGCTCGTCGATCATCATCTCCGCGTCCTGGTTCAGAGCTGGTCGGCGACCACGGCGGCGGCGGTGAGCCACGCGTCGTGCGTCTCGGCCGAGAGGGCGTCGAAGTCGATCGTGCCACCGTCGACGAGCGCGGCGTCGTACGGGATCGTCGTGACGGCCGCGGTCAGCGCGCCGAAGTGGTCGGCGAGGCGCTGCTCGAGCTCGCGGTCAGGCTTCTCCGAGGGCGAGGTCAGGATCGTGACGGCCCGGTCGACCTTGTCGCCGAACCCCTTCTCGGCGAGGCCGTCGAGCAGCCAGGCGGCGCTCGCCGCCGTGTCCTCGCGCACCGTCGAGACGATCACGAGCTGGTCGGCTGCGGCCACGGCCGCCACCCAGTTCGAGGCCCGCATGTTGTTGCCGGTGTCGACGATCAGCAGGCGGTAGTAGCGCGAGAGCGTGCGGTGCAGCCGGTCGAACGCGGCGTCGTCGATGGTGGATGTCGCGGCGGCATCCTCATCGGAGGCGAGCACGTCGAAGCGGGCGTCGACCTGCGTGCGCACGTAGTCGTCGAGCTGGCTGAGGCTTGCGACACTCGGGTTCTCGAACTGCTCGAGGTCGCCCAGCAGGTCGACCGCGGTGCGGTGGTGCGGGGTGTGCTGGGCGCGCCAGCCGAGGGTGCCGCGGGTCTCGTTGTTGTCCCACGCGAGCGTCGAGCCGCCGCGGAGCCGGCCGAACGTCGCGGCGAGCAACAGGGTGCTGGTGGTCTTGTGCGCCCCGCCCTTGGGATTCAGCACGACGATCGTGCGCGGGCCGTCGAGCCGCTTCTGCACGCGGTTCGTCTGGTCGTGGCGGGTCTGCTCGCTCGCGCTCGGCTTCGGCGAGATGAGGCCGCCGCTCATGCGGCGCACCCGGCCCTGCCATCCCATGGTCGCTTTCAGCGGACGCTGACGGGGGCGGCTCGAGAGCAGGTCCTCGACGGTGGGGCGGTGCGCCTTGGGCTCCGTCGCCGGCATCGCCGAGACCGCCGTGACGGGCTGGGGCGTCGCCGCGGCCAACGGCGGAGCCGCGATCGGCTGGGCGGTCGGAACGGCCGGAGCGGCCGACACCGGAGCGGCCGACACCGGAGCTGTCGGCACCGGTGCCGCCGGCACCGGTGCCGCCGCCGCGGTCGAGGTCGGCCGCGGCTCGAAGCTCTCGGTCACGAGGCCCGTCGGCGCCTCGGTGACGCGGCCGTCGGGTTCGACGGTCAGGGTCCAGTGGGAGGAGTCGTCGATGAGGGCGGCGGTCGCCGGAATCCCCAGGCGCTGTGCGCGCTCCTGCACGAAGGCCACGACCCGGTCGCGCAGTGCGTCGCCGTCGACGGCCTGGATGCCCAGGACGGCGCCGTCGGCGTGCACGTCGGCTTCGGTGGCCGACGTCAGGAAGACGGTGACGCCGTCGTGCGTGTTGATCGAAGTGGACAACAGATTCCCCCAGAGTGCCGTGCGTCGGTCGAGGAGGAGCGGACGCCGGGCATGCCGCCGCAACCGCATCAGATGCGCCGTGCCAGACGCGAACCCTCCCGCGCTGCCGGCCGTTCCCCCGCGAATCAGTCTATGTTCCCGCCCGCGCGACCTCGCGACAGCTCGCCCAGCAGGGTCGCGGCGGGGGTGGAGAGCACGTCGCCGCGTCGCCAGACCGCGCGGAGGCGACGGGTGAGGTCGAGCCCGGCGACGGCGACCTCGACGAGCTCGCCGCGGGCGACCCATGGTCGGGTCGCGAGGTCGCTGAGCACGGTCGGTCCGGCTCCGGATGCCGCGGCGATGAGCACGGCCGCATTGCTCGCCACGACCAGGGACGGCTCCGCCGGCGTTCTGCCGTCGAGCGCATCGGCGAGGGTCGATCGTGTGCCGGAGCCCGCTTCTCGGGTCACGAGCGGGGTGGCGGCGAGCTCGTCGAGCGTGATCTGCGATCGCCGGGCCCACGCGTGCGTCGGCGACACCACGACCACGAGTCGGTCGACGGCGACGGTGCGACTGTGCAGGCCGCGCCGCACACCGGGCGACTCGACGAATCCGAGCTCGATCTCGTGCGACTCGAGCAGTTCGAACACCCGCGTGGAGTTCTCCACGCGCATGCGGACGTCGAGCTCGGGGTTGCCGCGGCGAAGTCCGGCGACCCATGCGGGCAGCAGGTACTCGGCGACGGTGAGGCTCGCGGCGAGTTCGAGCCTCGACTCGTGGTGCCCTCGGCGTGCCGTTGCGGCGGCGAGCAGGTCGTCGGCGCCGACGAGCAGTCGGCCCGCCAGTTCCGCGATCGCCTCGCCGTCGGCGGTCAGGCGCGAGCCGCGGGAGTGGCGTTCGATGAGCGTGAGGCCGAGGGAGCGCTCGAGCCCGGCGATCGCCCGGCTCGCGTTCGGCTGGGCCATGTCGACCGAACGCGCGGCACGCCCGAGGCTGCCGTGCCGGCCGATCGCGACCAGCAGCTCGAGCACCGCGAGGTCCGGCCAACGGGTGGGCATATCAGCATGATATGCCTCGATGCTGAACGGGCGGCTACCGCCCGCGGCATCCGATCGCGATCGTTGCAGCATGACCCGCATCGCACCCACCCCCGCATCGCCCCGCACGCCGGAGCCGCCGCGCAGCACGACGGCGAGGGTTCGCGCGCGTCTCGCCGACCTCGCCCCCGGACTCGGGCTCACCGCCGCCGGGGTTGCTGCTTCGATGACCGCGGCGTTCCTCGTGCCCGGCATGAGCGCGCTGCTCATCGCGATCGTGCTCGGCGTGCTGCTGCGCAACACCGTGCCGCTCTCGCCGCGCTTCGAGGCTGGGCTCGCGTTCGCCGCGAAGCCGTTGCTTCGCCTCGGCGTCGTGCTGCTCGGTCTGCAACTCGTGCTCGGGGACATCCTCGACCTCGGTGTCGGGGTCATCCTCGTCGTCGTGGCGATCGTCGTGATCGGCATCACCTCGACCCTGCTCATCGGGCGCCTGCTCGGCATCTCGGCGACGCAGCGCCTGCTCATCGCGTGCGGCTTCTCGATCTGCGGCGCCGCGGCGGTCGCGGCCGTCGACGGCGTGATCGAGGCCGAGGAGGAGGAGGTCGTGACCGCGGTCGCCCTCGTCGTCATCTTCGGCACGCTCATGATCCCGCTCATCCCGCTCGCCGCGTCGCTCCTCGGCCTCGATGCGCAGCAGGCGGGCATGTGGGCGGGCGGCTCGATCCACGAGGTCGCGCAGGTCGTCGCCGTCGGCGGAACGATCGGCGGCGCGGGGCTCGCCGTGGCCGTCGTGGTCAAGCTCGCCCGGGTGCTGATGCTCGCGCCGGTGCTCGCCGTCGTCAGCGTGCAGCGTCGTCGCTCGCTCGCAGCGGGCGCGACCCCGGGCGCGACCCCGGGCAAGCGGCCGCCGATCATTCCGCTGTTCGTCGTGGGGTTCATCGCGATGGTCGTGGTGCGCTCGCTCGGCTGGGTGCCCGACGACGTCGTCGCCGGCGCGGGCCTCGCGCAGACGGTGCTGCTCGCGGCGGCGATGTTCGCGCTCGGCACCGGCGTGCGGTTCAGCATGTTCCGCCGGGTCGGCGTGCGGCCGTTCGCCCTCGCCGGGGCCTCGACGCTCATCGTGACCGGCGTCGCGCTCGCCGGGGTCGTCGCCGTCGGATGAGGTGCGGCGCACCCGACCAATCCGATCTCGGGAACGTTCCGAATCCCCTGAGCACGGCAGCCGTCGTGCCTCGAGAAGGAGGAACCTCATGCGAAACTCCCCGAACCGCATCGTCGCGACCGTCTTCGGTGCGGTCTACCTGCTCGTCGGAGTGCTCGGATTCGCCGTCACCGGCGGCGTCGGGTTCTTCGCGACCGAAGGAGGTCTGCTCCTCGGCGTGTTCGCGGTGAACCCGCTCCACAACGTGGCCCACCTGCTGATCGGCGCCGCACTGCTCATCGGCGGCATCGTCTCGGCGGCCGCGGCGAAGGCCGTCAACGCGACGGTCGGCGCCGCCTACCTGCTGCTCGGCATCGTGGGGTTCTTCCTCGCGGGCACCGCGGCGAACATCCTCGCGCTGAACACGGCCGACCACTTCCTGCACCTCGCGAGCGCGATCGTGCTGCTGGGGGTCGCGCTCGGGTTCGAGCGAGCCGGACGCGTGGCGACGGCGTAGGGGCCGGCCATGCACGCACTGGCGGCGGCCCTGCGCAGTTGGCCGATGCTCGCCGCGTTCGGCGCTGGGCTCGTGCTCGCCGCGCTCGCCGCCGGTGCCGGGGGAGCGATGCAGCCCGCCCTCGTCGTGGCCGGCGTCGCCGCGCTCGGCTGGGGCGGGCTCGCGTTCCGGGCGGGGCGCGTGATCGCCCCGTCCGCGACACTCGTCGCGACCGCTGCCGCCCTCGTGGGGATGGCGGCGGCGGTCTCGACGGGTGCTGCCGCGATGACGGATGTCCCGCCGGGCCCGCTCGCCGCGGCATCCGTGTTCATCGTGGTGGTGGCGCTCTCGGCGGGCCTCGAGCTGCGAGCCCGAACCCGCCCCGCCCGATCGGCAGGGCGTGGGCGCGGAGACCGAGTCGCCGCGACATCCGACACCGCTCGTCTCATCGGCCTCGTCGCCGGGGCCGCGCTCGTCGCGGCGCTCGCGACCCCGGCACTCGCCGCGACCGAGGCCGGCGAGCACGCCGTGCCGCACGGCTCGCACCAGACCGGCACCGATGCGCCGCTACCTGGCGTGGAACAGCCGGGGCACTCGCACTGAGCGGGTCGACCGGACGTCGCCGGGGTCAGTCGCGCGGCGCGGCGCCGTCGGTCGGGATGAGTGCCGTCGCGAGTGTGACCGCGCGGCGGTCGTCGCCAGTGGCGGCCAGATAGGGCGCGAGGAGCTCGCCGAGCCCCGCCTGGATCACGGCGAGATCGTCGGTCGTCACGTGCAGCGTCATCTCGCCGAACCCGAGGAAGTCGCGGAATCGGGGATCGTCGGCCGCGCTCGCCCGGTCGAAGCTCTCGCCGAGATGGGCGAGGAAGGTGAGGAACGCCTGCTGCAGCTCCCGCGCGCCCATCTCGAGCAGCTCGTCGTGGTCGACGTGCGCCATGCGCTCGCCGAGCGCGAAGGTGCGCTCGACCGCGCCGCGCACGCGCCGCTCCTCGACGACGGTGAGCACATCGGCGTCGACGAGCGCCGCGATGTGCCGGTAGAGGGTGGCCTGCGCGATGTCGGGCAGGGCGCTGCGCAGGCTCGCCGTGGTGATCTCGCGCGTGCCCACCTGCTGGATGATGCGCAGTCGGACGGGGTGCATGACGACGTCGGCGACGGGCGACGGCTTGCGCATCGGTCCTCCGAATGATTATTCTCACAGTGAGAACATTCTCATTGCTCTCGTTCGAGTATGCCACCGAAGGGATCCGCTCCATGATCACCGCACAGATCGAGGTCTCCGGCCTCGCGAAGCGCATCGGCGACGTCGAGGCCGTACGGGACGCGACGTTCGTCGCGGCGCCCGGCCGCGTCACCGGCTTCCTCGGCCCGAACGGCGCCGGCAAGTCGACCACACTCCGCATGCTGCTCGGCCTCGCGCGCCCCGACTCGGGCACCGCGCTCATCGGCGGCCTGCCGTACGCCGAGCTCGCCGACCCCACCGGCACCGTCGGGGCCGTGCTCGACCTCGCCAGCGCGCATCCGGCGATGACCGCTCGGGGGCACCTGCGCAGCTACTGCGCCCTGGGCGGGCACGACGCCGGGCGTGCCGAGCAGGTCGCCGAACTCACCGGCATGAGCGAGTACCTCGACCGCCGCGTCGGCGGCTTCTCGACGGGCATGCGGCAGCGGCTCTCGCTCGCGACGGCACTGCTCGGCGACCCCGGTGTGCTCGTGCTCGACGAGCCGTCGAACGGGCTCGACCCCGCCGGCATCGTCTGGCTGCGCACCTTCCTCCGCGGGTTCGCGGCGAACGGGGGCACGGTGCTGATCTCGAGCCACGTGCTCACCGAACTGCAGCACGGCATCGACGATCTCGTGCTCATCGACCGCGGTCGCACCACGTGGACCGGGCCGCTCTCGGAATTCACGGAACGTGGAACGAGCCTCGAAGCCGCGTTCCTCGAACTCACCTCGAGTGGCGCCTCGTCGCTTTCCTCGGGCACCGAAGGGATCCGCGCATGAACCGCCTGCTCCGCGGCGAGGCCGCCAAGCTGTTCGCCACCAGGCTTCCGCTCTGGTCGCTCCTGACCGCCGCACTCTGCGGAGGCGGCCTGACCGGGCTCCTCGCCCTCATCGGCCCCGAGAACGCGACGCCGCCGCTTCCCGGGCTCGACACCGCCGAGGGGGTCGGCATCGTCGTCGGCATGAGTGGGCTCCTGCTCTTCGTGCCTGCGCTCATCGGCACGATCGCGGTCACCGGTGAATACCGGCATCGCACGATCGGCACGACCTTCCTGACGGTGCCCCGTCGCGGCCGGGTGCTCGCCGCGAAGCTCGTCGTCTTCGGTGCCCTCGGCGTCGCCTACGGCCTGGTCTCCTCCCTCTTCGCCGGCCTCGCCGTCGTGGCGGGTGCCGCGGTGCAGGGAGTCGAACTCGGGGTGTCGCTCGCGTCGCTCGCCGCGCTGCTCGCACGACTCGCGTTCGCGGCAGCCGTGTACATGGTGCTCGGCGTCGCGATCGGCGCGCTCGCTCGCAACCAGCTGCTCGCGATCGGCGTCGTGCTCGGGTACTTCTACTTCCTCGAGCACGTGCTCATGATCGTTCCCGGGGTCAACGTCATCCACCCGTTCCTCCCCGGCGGCGCGACCGCCGCGCTGACCGACTTCACCTTCCTGGGCGACGCGATCGCCGAGCAGCTGCCGATGGCCGCTGCGTCGACGACCTCGCCGCTCGTGGGCGGGCTCGTGCTGCTCGGTTACGCGGCCGTGGCTGCCTGGCTCGCCGTCGCGATCCCGTTGCGCCGCGATCTGCGCTGATTCCGCATCGCCGCGGTGGCCCTCGCGAACGCCGCACCGAGGTTGGCGCTACCCAGCAGCGCGATGGTCAGCAGCGCGAGCGCGATGGCGGCCTGCACCGGTCCGAACCCGGTGACGAGCACGACGGCGACACCGGCCACTCCGCAGAGCGCATCGATCGCCGCCGAACCGGCCGTCGAGGAGCGGCGCATCACGGGGCGAGCCCCCTGGGGTGCACGCTCGAACCGGGCGAACACGAGTGTGACCCCCACGACGACGACGGCCGCGACGGCCAGCCACATCGGCCGGCTCGCCCACCAGCCGGCGCTCATCGGCTCCGGCAGCGCGAGCCCGATCTGCGAGTCGGCCACGAGCAGCACCCCCGCGAGCCCCACGAGCACGGGCATGTGCCAGAGGTAGACGGTCATCGCGCGCTCGCCGACGGCCGAGACGAGCCGCGAGGCATCCGCTCGCTCGACCCAGGCCCTGATGCGCGGGCGGGCCAGTTGGAAGAGCGCGAGCTGGGCGACGCCGAGCACCACGAGGCAGACGTTCGGCGGGTTGAGGTTCTCGTACATGTCTGCCGAGTACGGCCCCGAGAGGGTGATCGTGGCGAGCAGTGCGAGGGCTCCGGCGGCGACCGACCAGAGTGCGGCGGGGGAGAAGCGGTCGAGGGTGCCGTCGGCGAGGTGGAAGCCGAGCTGCTGCACGAGCAGCCAGACGAGCAGGAGGTTCACGAAGCCGAGGCCCTCGAGCCCGGTCGCGAGTCGAAGCGCGTCGACCGCGATGACGCCCGCGAGCAGGGCGAGCGGCGTCAGCAGGCGGGCCCGCTCGTGGGCGCGCACCATCACCGGCACGAGCGCCGACGTCGCGAGGTAGACGCCGAGGAACCACAGCGGCTGGCCGATGCGGAAGCCCGCGGTCGCCACGAGCTCGGGAGCGAGCCCGGCGAGCGAGAGGGCGACGAGTGCGGCGGCCACGACGCCGACGAGCACGATCGCCGGCCGCACGAGCCGCTCCATCCGTGCCCGCACGTAGTCGGCTCCGCTCGCGCCGCGTGCCCGCATCGAGCGCCAGTGCAGGAAGCTCGAGAACCCGCCCGCGATGAAGAACAGCGGCATGATCTGCACGACCCAGCTCACAGCGGCGAACCAGGCCTGCCCCTCGAGGGCGTTCTCGAGCACCGGGCCGTCGGGCCCGACGCTGACGCCGACCATCATCGCGTGCAGCGCGAACACGACCACGAGCAGCGCCACGCGGATCGCATCGACGCTCGAGTCGCGCGCGACCGCCGAGCCGTGCGCGACCGCCGGCGAACGGCGAGCGGATGCCGCGGTGCCGTGCTCGGTCGAGGGTGCCTGTACGTCGGTCATGACCGCCTCCATCCGAACGGGATCTCCGTCATGACGGCAGGCTAGGAACGCGGTGCCGAGGTGTTCATCACCCTACGGAGCCGTTTCGGCTCATACGGGCGTACGGGTCAGGAACCGGGCTGGACGAGCCCCGTGTCGTACGCCAGTACGACGGCATGCACGCGATCGCGGAGCCCGAGCTTCGAGAGGATCTTCGAGACGTGCGTCTTGACCGTCTGCTCGGCGATGAAGAGCGCCGCGGCGATCTCGGTGTTCGAGAACCCGCGGCCCACGAGGGTCAGCACCTCGCGCTCGCGTTCGGTGAGCTCGGAGAGTCGTGTGGAGTCGATGCGCGGCGGCGGTGCCGACCGGGCGAAGTCCTCGATGAGGCGACGGGTCACGCTCGGCGCCAGCAGCGCGTCGCCGGCGGCGACGATGCGCACGGCGGCGACGAGCTCTTCTGGCGTGGCGTCCTTCAGGAGGAACCCGCTCGCCCCGGCCCGCAGCGCCTCGTAGACGTAGTCGTCGATGTCGAACGTCGTCAGCATGAGCACACGTGGCACGTAGTCGCTCGACCGCGGGGGAGTCTGCAGGTCGCGGGTCGCCTCGAGGCCGTTGCGGCCCGGCATGCGCACGTCCATGACGACGACATCGGGGCGCAGTTCGCGGGCCATGGCCACGGCCTCGTCGCCGTCGGCGGCCTGCCCGACGACCTCGATGCCGGCCTGGGCGGCGAGCACCGCCGCGAAACCGGCTCGCACCATCGCCTGGTCGTCGGCGATGAGCACCGAGATCGTCACACCGCGCCTCCGTCCGACCCGAGCGGAAGGGTCGCGAGAACACGGTAGCCGCCGCCCGGCCGTTCGCCGAACTCGGCGCGCCCGCCGAGCAGCGCCGCGCGCTCGCCGATGCCGACGAGACCGTGTCCGCCGCCCTTGGCGTCGGGCGCCGGGTCATCCGTCGCCGTCTCGTTGTCGATGCAGACGACGAGGTCGTCGGCGAGCACCTCGACCGAGACGAAGGTCGGTGCGCCGGGGGCGTGCCGCACGACGTTGCTGAGCGCCTCCTGCACGATGCGATAGGCCGCCGTCGCGGCGAGTCCACCGTCGGGCAGGTCGGCGTCGACGGTGAGCGACACCGGCACGCCGGCGCGCTCGACGGATGCCGCGAGCTCGGGCAGCTGGGCGAGCCCGGGCTGCGGCGCGGTCTCGGCCGCGGTGTCGGCGCTGCGCAGCACCCCGAGCAGTTGCCGCATCTCGGTCATCGCCGAGCGGGCGGAGGCCGCGATCTCGGAGAACTCCGTCTTGGCGGCGTCGCTCAGCCCCTCGACCCGGTACGGCGCGCTCGTCGCCT
Organism: Agromyces cerinus; assembly: GCF_016907835.1. Lineage (NCBI taxonomy): Bacteria > Bacillati > Actinomycetota > Actinomycetes > Micrococcales > Microbacteriaceae > Agromyces > Agromyces cerinus. The sequence continues at coordinate 3,900,184 of NZ_JAFBCT010000001.1, forward strand.
GCACGTGGATGATCGACAGTCCGTGCGCGACGACGTCGTGCAGTTCGCGCGCGATGCGGTTGCGCTCCTCGACGAGCACGCGGCGCTGCTGCTCCAAGGCGGAATGCGCACGTTCGCGGAAGAGCTCGACGCCGATCACGCGGCGTTGGGCGAGCAGCACCGCGATCGCGCAGGCGAGTGCCGTGACGGCGGCGCCCGTGATCATGCTGGCTGCAGCCCCGGAGTCCACGAACGCGAACGGGAAGGTCACCACGACCCCCATGCCCCAGGCGATGAGTCCGAGGCGCCACTCCCACATGAGGCCGAGCACGATGAGCAGCGCGCCCTGGCTCACGATCGAGGTGACCGGCCACGGCCACGGCGCCACGTCGGAGCCCAGGGAGAGCAGTGCGAACACGAGCAGGCCGGCCGCGGAGACGCTCGCGGCGGGCCACGGCCAGCGCACCGCGAGGGGCAGCGCGCCGGCGAGCGCGAGGCTCGTGCCGAATGCGGCGAGCAGGTTGACGTCGTAGATGGTGGCCGAGAGGGGCACCGACACCGAGAAGAGGATGACTGCGAGGAGCGATGTCGACACCAGCATCCACGCGCGGAACTGCCGTTCGTCGGCCGTGATGCGGGCGAGGCGCGCGGGCGCCGCAGGGATCGTCGGCACGGGCGGGAGCGGTGCCGGGGGCGGAGGCGGAGGCGGAGGGGTCGCGGGCCGCGTCGGCATCGCGGATCCGACCTGCGCCGCGGCATCCGCCGGGCTCTGCTCAGAGTGATGGGTCTTCGCCATGATGCCATCAGCCAATCACGCGGCGCGCGGCGCTGCATCCCTCCCGAGGACGATTCGCGGGCCCTACGCGGGTACTGTGCCGATCAGCCGTGCGGGCGGAGCCCGGCCGGCGGGGTGACGCCGTCGACGATCGCATCGGGGCGCATGCCCGCCGAGGCGTGAACATCGCGCAGGCGTTGGGCGCGATTCGTGGCGATCACCCGGTCGTCGCGGAGCGGCAGGCGGACCTGCTCCTCCGCCGGTATCCCGGCACGCAGCTGGCGAGCCCGTTCGACCTCGGTGTCGAGCACCGCCCCGAAGAGCATCGCGAGGTTCGAGAGCCAGACCCACAGCAGGAAGGCGACGACTCCGCCGAGGACGCCGTAGACGCGCTCGTAGCTGCCGACGCCGAAGGCGTACAGCGCGAACAGGCACGTCGTCACGACCCAGGCGAGCAGGGCGGCGATCGCGCCGACGCTGAACCAGCGCAGGTGCCGTCGCCGCACGTTCGGTGCAGCCCAGTACAGCAGTGCCATCACGAGGACGCCGATCGCGGCGAGCACCGGCACCTTGCCGAGATCCCACCAGAAGGCGACCCCCTCGTCGAGGCCGAGCACGCGGGCCGCCGCCTCGGCGACGGGACCGGTCACCACGAGACCCGCCGCGGCGATCGCGCCGAGCACGACCAGCACCGCGGAGACCGCGAGCATCGCGGGTCGCATCTCCCAGAACGGTCGGCCCTCCTCGACCCGGTAGATGCGGTTCATGCCACGGCCGAACGCGCCGACGAAGCCCGATGCGGCCCAGAGGGTGGCGATCACGCCGGTCGCGAAGGCGAGCCCGGCATGCGACGCGTTCAGCAGTTGATCGAGCGGCTCGCGGAGGACCTCGACGACGGATGCTCCGCCGAGCTCCTCCAGCACGCGCAGTGCATCGGCCACGACGGCTTCTGCGCTGCCGAAGATGCCGAGCAGTGCGAGCACGGCGAGCAGCGCGGGGAAGATCGTGAGCAGCACGTAGAACGTCAGGGCCGCCGCGATGTCGTGCACCTGGTTGATGCGGTACTCGTGCACCGTGCGCGTAACGATAATGCGCCAGTCGGCGCGCGACAGTTGCGCCGGTGAGTCGTGACCGGATGACCTGGATGCATCGCGGTCTGATGGATCGTGTTCGGGCATGATGCCTCCCGTGCAGACGCCCTGAGCCTACGGGCAGCGGCCGCTTCGGCACAGGGGGTTGCCGAGCGGTGACCGGTCCCGTTTCGGCCCGGCGCCCGCCGCCCGGGTGTTCAGTCGAGGTGCGCGTGCAGGAATGCGGCGACGCGGGTGCGCATCTGCGCATCGAGGATGCCGATCGAGTGATCGGCCCCCGACACGATCGCGAGCTCGGCGGGCACGCCCGCGGACGCGAGGGCGGCGGCGAAGCGCTCTGCCTGGCCGAGCGGCACGACCTCGGCCTCGGCGTGCCCGATGAAGAAGGGCGGATCGCTCGGATCCGCGAAGCTCGCGGCCGAGGCTTCCTCCGCCTGTGGGCACTGCTCGTCGCTCGCGCCCGGCTCGCAGTCGAGGTACTCGCCGACGATGCGCCGCAACCAGTCGGATGCCCCGTCGGCAGTGAGCTCGGCAGCCCCGAGTCCGACCGGACCCGAGAGCTCGGCGACCGCCGCGACCCGGGAACCGGTGTCGAGCGAACCCTCGCCGGCGGTGCCGAGCAGGGCGGCGAGATTGCCGCCGGCCGATCCTCCGAACGCACCGATGCGAGCGGGGTCGATGCCGAAGCGCTCGGCCTGCTCGGGGTCGCGGAGCCACTCGACCGCGAGTGCGACGTCGTCGATCGCGGCGGGGAACCGCACGTCGGGCACGAGCCGGTAGTTGACGGATGCCGCGACGAATCCCTCGCTCGCGAGCCAGAGACAGGTGTTGCGCCAATCCGCGTTCGCCTTGTCGCCCCGTGCCCAGCTGCCGCCGTGGATCGACACGACCGCGGGCAGCGTCTCGACGGCGAGCTCCGCGCCCGCCGGCGTGCACACGTCGAGCGTGAGCAGCGTGCCGTCTTCGCGCACGCCGTACTCGACGTCGGCTTCGACCGTGATGCGGTCGGGCGCCGTGAAGGTGCGGATGCCGATGAGCTCGGAGGTCACGACCTCGCTCGCCGCTTCGGCGCCCTTCGGGTCGATCTCGCGCAGCGGCACGTGGAAGCCCGAGAGCGCGCTCACGCTCGCGATGGCGGCTGCAGTCGCCGCGGCAGCCCACACCACTCGCCGGGCGCGAGTGCCGGAGCCGCCTGTGCGTCGGGTCGAGGTCACACCGGGCTCCGTGTTCAGGGGTGGAGTGATGCTACCTCACGTTTCGCGCCGGTGGAAACGCTTTCCCCGCGGCGACCAGCGGCTTCGCGAAGCACACCGAGTGGGCCTCGCCGACGTACTGGCCGAACTGCGGGATCTCCCGGTAGCCGTGACGCGTGTAGAGCGCCTGCGCCGCATCGTGGAGGTCGCCGGTCTCGAGCACGATCTCGACGAGCCCGCATGCCGCGGCATCCGCCTCGATGCGTTCGAGCAGGGCCGCCGCGACGCCGCGCCCGCGCGCCGCGGGATCGACGAACATGCGCTTCAACTCGCCGCGCGCGGCATCCGCTTCGGCGACGAGTGCGGCGATGCCGACCGCGCGCTCGCCGTCGCGGGCCACGTAGAAGGCGACCTCGGGTCGCTCGAGGGTCGCGATGTCGAGCAGGAAGTTGCTCTCGGGCGGATACAGGCTCTGCGCGAAGGCGGTGCTGGCGTCGAGCAGCCGCTCGACCTCGGCCTGGCGTGGCGGTTCGATGCTGACGGTCACGATCACGGGGGCGGGGTGCTGCGGCATGTGGTGAGCCTACGTCTCGGGTGTTTCGCCGCGATTTCGAAAGTGGCTCGCCCGCCCGCGTGCCGCGATCGATCGCGGATCGCGCTCGCTACGCTGAGCGCGACGCGGCTCTGCACCGTGCCGTCACGGGTCGACCGGAGCGCGAGACGTGAGGGGTGCACGCAATGACCGACGACCGGACTCCGCAGAACGCACCGTCTGACCCGAGCGGGGCGTCGCCGCAGCCGACGACCGCTGCCGAGGCGCCCGCGAAGCCTGCGGGAGTGAGTCGCGCGATGCTGCTCTGGGTCGGCGCAGCGGTCGTGCTCCTCTCGTTCGTGGCGTCGTTCCTGGGGGCGACGCTGGCCCGTTCGGCCGATGCGAACGAGGCCGCGGCGACACCGCCGCCGACGACCGCCGAGATCGACGAGGCCGCCTATGAGGAGGCGATCGCCGAGATCCTCCCGGCGGGATCCGCCGTGCGCGCGGGCTCGGGCGTGCCCGAGCCGGGCAAGGGGTACGACGGCGACGTCTACATCGACATCGCCACGGCCGATGTCTACCTGTTCACGGACGGCGACTGGCAGCTCGTCGGCAACATCCGGGTGTCGGCGGCGGAGCACCTCGCCGGAGCGCCGGGCGCGACCGGCGCCACCGGAGAGACCGGCGCGACGGGTGCCGCGGGCGAGACGGGTGCCGCGGGCGAGACGGGCGCGCCCGGCGCCCCCGGCACGCAGGTCGTGCTGGGCGCCGGCGAACCGGCTGCCGAGACCTGCACGGCCGACGGCGACATCTTCATCGACACCGAGACCGTGACGTTCTACGAGTGCACCGGCGGGGCGTGGGAGCTCTCCGGTGCGACGGAGGCCTCCGGGCCCTCGCCGTCGCCGGAGGTGTCGCCGGCGCCCGAGAGCTGAGCCGCACCGCTGCAGCGCGGATGCCGCGTGCGGGACTTTCCCAGATGATTCCGGTATCGTGGCCGAGTCGGTTCTGGACACCGCGCTGTGCGCGGATGGGTTTGTGAGTCCAAAGGGCCGGTTTCGAGGCAAAGGCCTCGGATAGTCACCGTATGTGAACGGCCCCGGTCGACGATGCTCCGGGTTCTCAGTGTGCTGCGCCTGCAGTGGCGCTGCCATGTACACGAGTACAACCCAGGAAGTCACCATGCCCAAGAACAAGAAGCCCCAAGGCGGCAGGCCCGCCAAGAACTTCGATCCCTCGTACGCGAAGGGCGGCTCGAAGGGCGGCCCGGCACGCGCCGGATCGTCCAAGCCCGGTTCGCGCAGCGAAGGCCACCGCGGCTACCGCCCCGAGGCCGACGAGCCTCGCAAGGAGCGTTGGTCGCGCGACGAGCGCGTCGCCACCGGCCGCGCACCGCACCGCTCCGAGCGTGACGGCCGCGACGAGCGGGCTCCCCGCTCGTACGACCGCAACGACCGCCCGGCGCGTTCGTACGACCGTGACGACCGCGCACCGCGTTCGAACGATCGCAACGACCGCGCACCGCGTTCGTTCGACCGCAACGACCGCAGCGACCGCGCTCCCCGTTCGTTCGACCGCAACGATCGCGCACCGCGTTCGTTCGATCGCAGCGATCGCCCGGCTCGTTCGTTCGACCGTGACGACCGTGCACCCCGTACCAACGATCGCAACGACCGCGCACCGCGTTCCTTCGACCGCAACGATCGCAGCGACCGCGCTCCCCGTTCGTTCGATCGCAACGACCGCGCACCGCGTTCCTTCGATCGCAACGATCGCCCGGCTCGCTCGTTCGACCGTGACGACCGCGCACCGCGTTCGAACGATCGCAACGACCGCGCACCGCGTTCCTTCGACCGCAACGATCGCCCGGCTCGTTCGTACGACCGCGACGACCGTGCCCCGCGTTCGTTCGATCGCAGCGATCGCCCGGCTCGCTCGTTCGACCGTGACGACCGTGCACCCCGTACCAACGATCGAAACGACCGCGCTCCCCGTTCCTTCGATCGGAACGACCGCAACGATCGTCCCGCCCGTTCGTTCGATCGCAACGACCGTCCGGCGCGTTCGTTCGACCGCCCCGACCGTCCGGCCCGTTCCTACGACCGCGACGACCGCGCCCCCCGCCGCGACGTCGACCGCCCCGGCTTCAAGGAGTCGGGTCGCCGCGACTCGAGCTTCTACCCGGCCAAGGAGCAGGGCAACCGCTTCGCCCCGAACGACGACGTCGTGCTCGAGCGCCTCGAGGCCCAGGCCATCCAGGCGACCGACGCCGACGGCGTGAGCTTCGCCGACCTCGGTCTCGGCGGCAACGTCGTGAGCGCGCTCAAGCAGCTCGGCGCCGAGTCGCCGTTCCCGATCCAGGCCGCGACCATCCCGGTCGTGCTCGAGGGTCGCGACGTGCTCGGCCGCGGCAAGACCGGCTCGGGCAAGACCATCGCCTTCGGCGCCCCGACCGTCGAGCGCCTCATGAAGCTCTGGGCCGAGTCCGGCAAGGCCGGCGGCAAGCGCCAGATGGGCCGCAAGCCCCGCGCGCTCATCCTCGCCCCGACCCGCGAGCTCGCCCTGCAGATCGACCGCACGGTGCAGCCCATCGCGCAGAGCGTCGGCCTCTTCACCACGCAGATCTACGGCGGCGTGCCGCAGCAGCGTCAGGTCGGCGCGCTCCAGCGCGGCGTCGACATCGTGATCGGCACCCCCGGCCGCATCGAGGACCTCATCGAGCAGCGTCGACTCGACCTCTCCGAGGTCGTCATCACGGTGCTCGACGAGGCCGACCACATGTGCGACCTCGGCTTCCTCGAGCCGGTGCAGCGCATCATCCGTCACACCGCGAACGGCGGCCAGAAGCTCCTCTTCTCGGCCACCCTCGACAAGGGCGTCGCGGCGCTCGTCGACGAGTTCCTCGTCGACCCGGCCGTGCACGAGGTCGCCGGTGAAGACCAGGCCTCCTCGACGATCGAGCACCGCGTGTTCGTCATCGGCAACCACGAGAAGCGCGACATCGTCGCCGAGCTCGCGAACCGCGAGGGCAAGACGCTCGTCTTCTCCCGCACCCGCGCGTTCGCCGAAGACCTGACCGAGCACCTCGAGGACTACGGCATCCGTGCCGTCGCCCTGCACGGCGACCTGAACCAGTCGCGCCGCACGCGCAACCTCCAGCAGCTCACGAGCGGCCGGGTCAACGTGCTGGTGGCGACGGATGTCGCGGCACGCGGCATCCACGTCGACGACATCGACCTCGTCATCCAGGCCGACGCGCCCGACGAGTACAAGACGTACCTGCACCGTTCCGGCCGCACGGGCCGCGCTGGCAAGACCGGTCAGGTCGTCACGCTCATCCCGCGCAACCGCCAGCGTCGCATGGTCGAGCTGCTCGACCGGGCCGAGATCGACGTCGACTTCGTCGACATGCGCCTCGGCGACGACTTCGCAGGTGAACTCGAGCGCGGCGCTGCCGCGGCCGAGGCCGACGCCATGGTCGAGACGCTCGACGCGGTCGAGATCATCGAGATCGAGGAGATCGTCGAGATCGTCGAGATCGTCGAGACCGAGTCGGCCCCGGCCGATGAGGAACGCGCCGGCTGAACTCGCGCGAACTGAACGAGCGAAGGCCCGTGTCTGTGGACACGGGCCTTCGTCGTCACCCGGGACATCCCTGAATCGCCGTGCTCGGGCGGCCACTAGGCTCGCGCCATGCGTCTCATCTCCGGCGGTGTCGCCGCCGCTGCCCTCGTCCTGCTCCTGACCGGCTGCGTGGCATCCGCGCCGACACCGACGGAATCGCCGATCGCGGCGCCGACACCGGCGGAGACGCCGGCCGGGGCGTTGACCTGCGAGGACCTCGCGCCGGCCGACCTCGTCGCTGCAGCGCTGACCGGAGCCGACGGCGCAACGCCGGAGCTCGTCGAGGCCTGGTGGCCGCGTGCCGGTCTCGGCGAGATGGCCGTCACCGCTGCGGGCGGGCTCGACTGCTCGTGGCGGGCGGGAGCGGCGGTGAACCCCGACGAATACGGGGCGAGTGACGGACGGTACCTCCGGGTCGAGGTGCTGCCGGGCGGCGGCCCCCTGTGGCAGCCCTACCTCATGGGCGACGGGCCCGCGCAGGACACCGACCACCGCGACGTCGGCGGTGCCCCCGGCCTCGCGACGTGCGGCGACCCCGGATGCCGCGTCTCGGTGCCGATCGGCGACGCCTGGATCCAGGTCGACCTGACGCCCGACGGGTGGAACGCCGACCGGTCGGTGTTCGCCGGAATGGACCCCCGGGCGGTGCTCGATGGGGTGGTCGCCGTCGCGGCATCCGCCGTCGAGGCGGTGGATGCCGCGGGTCCGACGGGGCTCGGCACCGCGAGTCCGGCTGAGCAGGTCGACTGCGAGTCGGTGCTGCCCGCCGTCGAGATCGAGACGTTCGACGGCTCGCCGGCCGAGTGGAGCACGATCGGTGCGACGCTGCCCGAGCGGGTGCGGTTCGGCGACGCCGCCGGATACCTGGCCGGGTTCACTCCGTGCTCGGGACCGGGCTACAACCCGCTGCTCGTGATCGCTCCGACCGGTGCGGCGCTCGTCGCCGACCTCGCAGCGCGGGCCGACGGTGCCGCACTGCTCACGCCGGTCCTGCTCGTCGGCATGGCCGCCGGGGATGTCGCGGTGACCGACTGCACGGACGGCGCGAAGTACTGCACGCTGGTCTTCTCGCACGACGGCGCCGGGTACTCGATCGGCGCCGCCGCCGACGCGACGGTGCGGTACGCCGAGCTGGTGCTCGCCGGCTGAGTCGCCGAGCCGATGCCCGCCGGCTGAGGCGCGGTCGGCGCGACGAGTGGCGGGCGGGTCATCCGTTTGCCATACTTACTTCCTGAACGTTCGGTCGGGAATTGCGGCCGCGGATGACAGTGCAGTCAGGAGTGGACCATGGCGGAGGCCTATCTCGTCGGCGGCGTGCGAACGCCCGTCGGCCGCTACGGCGGAGCCCTCGCCGGCGTTCGGCCCGATGACCTCGCGGCGCTCGTCGTCGGCGAACTCGTGCGGCGCACCCGGCTCGACCAGGCCGGCGAGCTCGGCGCCATCGACGAGGTCATCCTCGGCGGCGCGAACCAGGCCGGGGAGGACAACCGCAACGTCGCCCGCATGTCGGTGCTGCTCGCGGGCCTGCCCGACGAGGTGTCCGGCATCACGGTCAACCGGCTCTGCGCCTCGGGCATGTCGGCGATCACGATGGCCGCGCAGGCGATCCGGGCGGGAGACTCCGACCTCATCATCGCCGGCGGCGTCGAATCGATGACCCGCGCCCCCTGGGTGCAGGCCAAGCCCGATCGCGCGTGGGCCAAGCCCGGCGCGGCCTACGACACCTCGATCGGCTGGCGCTTCCCGAACCCCAAGCTCGTCGCCCGCGACAAGGCGACCTTCTCGATGCCCGAGACGGCTGAAGAGGTCGCCCGCATCGACGGCATCACCCGCGAGGAGGCCGACGCCTTCGCGCTCCGCTCTCAGCAGCGCGCCGCCGCGGCGATCGCCGCGGGCCGCTTCGAGGCCGAGATCGTCGGCGTGCCGACGCACCGCGGCGAGGTGCTCGTCGACGAAGGGCCGCGCCCCGAGACCACGCTCGAGGCGCTCGCGGGGCTGCGCCCGGTCGTGCACGGCGGATCGGTCGTCACGGCCGGCAACTCGAGCGCCCTGAACGACGGTGCCTCGGCGATCCTCGTCGCGAGCGCCGCCGCCGTCGAACGCTACGGGCTCACGCCGCGCGCCCGCGTCGTCGTCGGTTCGTCGGCAGGGCTGCCGCCCGAGATCATGGGCCTCGGACCGGTGCCCGCGACCGAGAAGGCACTCGAACGCTCGGGCATCGACCTCGACGACATCGGCTCGGTCGAGCTCAACGAGGCGTTCGCGACCCAGTCGATCGCCTCGATGCGCCGCCTTGGGCTCGACCCAGAGCGAGTGAACGCCGACGGGGGAGCGATCGCCCTGGGGCATCCGCTCGGTTCGTCGGGCTCGCGCCTCGTCGTGACGCTGCTCGGTCGCATGGAGCGCGAGCAGTCGCGCTACGGCCTCGCCACGATGTGCGTCGGCGTCGGCCAGGGCAGCGCGCTCATCGTGGAGCGCGTCTGATGGGCGCGGGTCTCGATACGCTCGCTGGCGCTCGCTACTCGACCGGCGAGTCGCCGCTCCTCGTCGAGCGCCGCGACGACCGGGTGATCGCCACGCTCAACCGGCCCGAGAAGCGCAACGCCATCGACCAGGCCACGATCGACGCGCTGCACCTGCTGTGCGCCGAACTCGAGGCGATCCCGCGCACGCTCATCCTCACCGGCGCCGGCGGTGTCTTCGCCTCGGGCGCCGACATCGCAGAGCTTCGTGAGCGTCGAGCGGATGACGCGCGCGCCGGCATCAACGCGAACGCCTTCGTGCGCCTGGCGCTGCTGCCGATGCCCGTGATCGCCGCCCTCGACGGGTACGCGCTCGGCGGCGGTGCCGAGCTTGCCTACGCCGCCGACATCCGCATCGCGACGCCTGCGCTGAAGATCGGCAACCCCGAGACGGGTCTGGGCATCATCGCCGCGGCCGGCGCGAGCTGGCGGCTGAAGGAGATCATCGGCGACGCCCGCGCGATCGAGCTGCTGCTCACGGGGCGCACGATCACCGCAGCCGAAGCGCTCGAGATCGGGCTCGTCAGCGAGCTGCACCCGGCCGACGAGCTGCTCGCCGCCGCGCACGTGATCGCCGATCGCATCGCCCGCAACGACAGGGCGGCGACGATCGCGACCAAGCGCGTGTTCCGTGCACCCCGCGACGCGCACCCGGCGGTCGACCTCGAGGAGCAGGCCGTGCTCTTCGAGAGCCCCGAGAAGTTCCGCCGCATGACCGAGTTCCTCGAGAGGAAGCACAAGTGAACGAGACCGACACCGGGGCTCCGGCCGACGTCGGCGTGCTCGGCGGCGGGCGCATGGGCGCCGGCATCGCCCATGCCTTCCTGCTCGCGGGTTCGCGGGTCACCGTCGTCGAGCGCGACGCGGCGGCCGCTGCGGCGGCGTCGACCCGGGTGCTCGACTCCGTCGCGGCATCCGTCGCTCGCGGCACCGCCGACGACGACGAGTCGGCGATCGCCGCCCGCTTCGCCGCCTCGACCGACGTCGCCGACTTCGCCCGCTGCGACCTCGTCGTCGAGGCCGTGCCCGAAGACCTCGAGCTGAAGATCGACGCCCTCACTCGCGTCGAGGCCGTGCTCGCGCCGGGCGCAGCGCTCGCGTCGAACACCTCCTCGATCTCGATCGACCAGCTCGCCGCGCTGCTCGACCGGCCGTCGCGGTTCCTCGGCATGCACTTCTTCAACCCGGTGCCGGCCTCGACGCTCGTCGAGATCGTGCGCGGCGACGCGACCGAGGGGCCGCTCGTCGAGCAGGCCCGCGGCTGGGTGCACGCGATCGGCAAGACCCCGATCGTCGTCGCGGATGCCCCGGGGTTCGCCTCCTCGCGACTCGGCGTCATGCTCGGGCTCGAGGCGATCCGCATGCTCGAAGACGGCGTCGCCTCCGCCGAAGACATCGACGCGGCGATGAGCCTCGGCTACAAGCATCCGATCGGCCCACTGCGCCTGACCGACATCGTCGGCCTCGACGTGCGACTCGGCATCGCCGAGTACCTCTCCTCGACGCTCGGCGAGCGTTTCGCCCCGCCCGCGCTGCTGCGCCGCATGGTCGCCGAGGGCAAGCTCGGCCGCAAGACCGGCGAGGGCTTCTACCTCTGGGACGCCCCGTGAAAGGAACACCCATGAACACGATCCTGCCGAGCTACGTGAACGGCCAGTGGTGGACGCCCGCCCTTCGACAGGCTCAGGACGCAGCTGACGCCGCCGAGGTGCGCGACGCCTCGACCGGTGAGGTCGTCGCCCGCGTCTCGACCGAGGGACTCGACCTCGGCTCCGCGCTCGAGTACGCCCGCACGGTCGGGCAGGCCTCGCTCGGCGAGCTCACCTTCCACCAGCGCGCCGTGCTGCTCAAGCAGATGGCGCTCGCGCTCACCGAGCGCAAGGCCGAGCTCTACGAGCTCTCCGCGCGCACCGGTGCGACGAAGCAGGACTCGTGGGTCGACATCGACGGCGGCATCGGCGTGCTCTTCACGTACTCCTCGAAGGGGCGTCGCGAGATGCCGAACTCGAAAGTCTACGTCGACGGCGCCGTCGAGCAGCTCTCGAAGGACGGCTCGTTCCTCGGTCGCCACATCTACACCCGCCTGCCCGGCGTCGCCGTGCAGATCAACGCGTTCAACTTCCCGGTGTGGGGCTCGCTCGAGAAGTTCGCCCCGGCCTTCCTCGCCGGTGTGCCGACGCTCGTGAAGCCCGCGACGCCCACCGGCTACCTCGCCGAGGCGTTCGTGCGCATCCTCGTCGAGTCGGGGCTGCTGCCCGAGGGCTCGCTCCAGCTCGTCTCGGGCGGCGTGCCGACGCTCTTCGACCACCTGCGTCTCGGCGACCTCGTCGCCTTCACCGGCTCGGCGTCGACCGCCGAGAAGCTGCGCTCGCACGACTCGGTGCAGACCGGCGGCGTGCGGTTCACGAGCGAGACCGACTCGATCAACGCGAGCGTGCTCGGCACCGATGCGGTGGTCGGCACCCCCGAGTTCGACGCCTACGTCAAGCAGCTCGTCGCCGAGATGACGACGAAGGCGGGCCAGAAGTGCACGGCCATTCGCCGGGCGATCGTGCCCGCGGCATCCGTCGACGCCGTGATCGACGCCGTGCGCGCGCGCATCGCCGAGCGCGTCGTCGTCGGCGACCCGCGCGCCGAAGGCGTCACGATGGGACCGCTCGCCTCGATCGCGCAGCGCGACGAGGTGCTCCGCCAGGTCGGCCGCCTCGAAGCAGGTGGCGGCGAGCTCGTCATCGGTTCGACGGATGCCCCGGCGGTCACCCTCGCCGACGGCGCCACCGGCGAGGCATCCGACGGCGCCTTCGTCGCGCCCATGCTGCTTCGGTTCGCGGATGCCTCGAGCCCCGCGCTGCACGAGGTCGAGGCGTTCGGCCCGGTCTCGTCGATCCTCGGCTACGACACCATCGCCGAGGCCGCCGCCCTCGTGGCCCGCGGCGGCGGATCGCTCGTGACGAGCGTCGCGACCCACGACCCCGAGGTCGCCGTGGCGCTCGCGACGGGCATGGCCGCGTACAACGGCCGCGTGCTCTTCCTCGATCGCGACGACGCCCGCTCGTCGACCGGCCACGGCTCGCCCCTGCCGAACCTCGTGCACGGCGGACCCGGTCGCGCCGGCGGCGGCGAGGAGCTCGGCGGCATCCGTGCCGTGCTGCACCACATGCAGCGCACCGCCGTGCAGGGCTCGCCCGAGATGCTCACCGCCCTCACCGGCGTGTGGCACGCGGGCGCGGCGTCGCAGCCCGGCGGCGTGCACCCGTTCCGCAAGTCGCTCGCCGAGCTCAAGATCGGCGACCAGGTCGTGAGCGCGTCGCGCACGGTGACGCTCGAGGACATCGAGACGTTCGCGCACTTCACGGGCGACACGTTCTACGCCCACATGGACGAGGCCGCGGCTTCGGCGAACCCGTTCTTCCCGGGCCGGGTCGCTCACGGCTACCTGCTCGTGTCGTGGGCGGCCGGCCTCTTCGTCGACGCCGCACCCGGGCCGGTGCTCGCGAACTCGGGCCTCGAGAACCTGCGCTTCGTGACCCCCGTGTCACCCGGCGACTCGATCCGCGTCGAACTCACGGCGAAGCAGATCACGCCGCGCGAGACCGACGAGTACGGCGAGGTGCGCTGGGACGCGGTGCTGCGCAACCAGGACGACGAGCTCGTGGCGTCGTACGACGTGCTCACGCTCGTGGCGAAGGAGCAGACGCCGGCCTGAGCTGCGCGAAGGGCGCCCCGGCGGTCACCTGCCGGGGTGACCCGAGGTCGGCGAGCCCCTGCAGATCAGCCCCGCAGCGCGAGCACGAACGGCAGCACCTCGGTCGCGCCCGCCTGGCGGAGCTCGCGCGCGGCGATCGTGAGGGTCCACCGGCTGTCGGCCTGGTCGTCGACGAGCAGCACGCCGCCCGCCGGCACGTCGAGGCCGTCGGCCGAGAACCGGTCCCACAGGCCGGCGAGCCGGAACGCGCTGTTGCCGCCCGGCTGGCCGGTAGGCCCCCCGTTCCGGAACTCGAGCGCGCCGAGGTACGGGAGCCGCCCGACCTCGGCGAGGCCTCGGGCGAGCGAGTCGACGAGCTGCGGGCGCGAGCGCGACGGCATCGCCACGACCGCGACCGGGCGCTCGGCCCAGCCCCAGCCGGCGAGCACCCGCACGCACGCGCCGAGCACCTGCGGCGACACGGGGGCGTCGGGCGCGCCCGCTGCGAACAGCTCGCGCAGTGTGCCGCCCCACCCGAGGTCGGTCAGTCGTGCCAGGGCCCGGCCGTCGCCCGCCTGCTCGGCGGGCGCGATGCGGCCCTTGACGTGCACGCCGAGACGGTCGGCTCCCGTCGGCCAGGCGCGGCGCGGTTCGATCGGCACGCCCACACGGTCGAGCGATTCGGCGGCAGTGGCCGTGGCGGATGCTGCGATCTCACGCGGGAACCAGACGCCCGCGCAGTTGTCGCACCGCCCGCAGGGCGCCGCCGTGTCGTCGTCGAGCGATCGCTGCAGGAACTCCATGCGGCATCCGTCGGTCTGCTCGTAGTCGATCATGTGCTGCTGCTCGGCGAGCCGCTCGGCGGCGATGCGCTCGTAGCGCTCGGCGTCGTAGACCCACGGCATGCCCGTCGCGACCCAGCCGCCCTGCACCCGGCGCACGGCGCCGTCGACGTCGAGCACCTTGAGCAGCAGCTCGAGCGGGGTGCGACGGATGTCGACCATCGCCTCGAGGGCCGGTGTCGAGACGGGCACGTCGGAGAGGGCGCCGATGACGCGCTCCGCGCGCTCCTGATCGGGCATCGACGCGGTCGCGAAGTAGTGCCAGATCGCGGCGTCTTCGGTGCCGGGGAGCAGCAGCACGTCGGCGCTCTCGCTGGCGCGGCCGGCGCGACCGACCTGCTGGTAGTAGGCGACGGGCGACGACGGCGCGCCGAGGTGCAGTACGAATCCGAGGTCGGGCTTGTCGAAGCCCATGCCGAGCGCGCTCGTGGCGACGAGCGCCTTCACCTCGTTGCGCTTCAGCATGCCCTCGGACTCGGTGCGCTCGTCGGTGTCGGTCTGGCCCGTGTAGGCCCGCACCTCGTGGCCGCGTTCGCGCAGGAGGCGCGCGGTGTCGTTGGCAGCCGCGACGGTCAGCGTGTAGATGATGCCCGAGCCGGGCAGGTCGTCGAGGTGGCTGAGCAGCCAGGCGAGACGGCTCGGCGAATCGGGCAGGCGCAGCACCCCGAGCCGCAGCGATGCCCGGGCGAGCGGTCCGCGGATCGTGAGGACCTCGGGCGCCTCCGCCCCGCCGTCGGCCGCGCCCGTGCCGAGCTGCTCTGC
The DNA here is from genome assembly GCF_016907835.1 of Agromyces cerinus. Lineage (NCBI taxonomy): Bacteria > Bacillati > Actinomycetota > Actinomycetes > Micrococcales > Microbacteriaceae > Agromyces > Agromyces cerinus. Next base: position 3,915,192 of record NZ_JAFBCT010000001.1, read on the forward strand.
GACATCGGCGACGACCCGGCTGTTCGCCGTCGCCGTCGTGGCGAGCACCGGCACCTCGGCCGGCATCTGCGAGATGAGGTCGCGGAGCCGCCGGTAATCGGGCCGGAAGTCGTGGCCCCAGTCGCTGATGCAGTGCGCCTCGTCGACGACGAGCATGCCGATGCGCCGCACGAGGGCGGGCAGCTGCTCTTCGCGGAAGGTCGGGTTGTTGAGCCGCTCGGGAGAGACGAGCAGCACGTCGACCTCGTCGCGGTCGAGCTGGGCGAGCACGTCGCTCCACTCGTGCGGGTTCGTCGAGTTGATGGCCACGGCGCGCACCCCAGCACGCTCGGCGGCCGCGATCTGGTCGCGCATGAGGGCCAGCAGCGGTGAGACGAGCACGGTCGGCCCCGCGCCCTGCCGGCGGAGCAGCAGCGTCGCGACGAAGTACACCGCCGACTTGCCCCACCCGGTGCGCTGCACGACGAGCGCACGGCGGCGCCCCTCGACCAGGGCCTCGATCGCCTCGAACTGCCCGTCGTGGAACTCGGCGTCGTCACGCCCGACGAGTTCGCGCAGCGCGGCGAGCGCAGCGGATCGGGTATCGGCGGGCGGCGCTGCGAGGGTCATCCCCCCACTCTGGCGCACGCGGCCGACAAGCGGCTGGGCGGAGTTCTGGAGCCACCTCAGATGGTGGGACGAAGAATAGGGCGATCTGCGGATGTCTCGAGCCCTCCTTAGCGAGGAGTCTCGACTCAGACACACAGGAGCAGACACATGTTGATCTCGGAACTCGCCTTTCCCCACCTCGTCGCCGCCAACGACGAGCGCATCGACCGCGACCTCGAACGCCGCCGGGTGGCGCTGGAGCGCCGCGCCGAAGCCGCAGCGACTGCAGCCCCGGCCGCCGCGCGCACGTCCGCGGCATCCGTCGTGATGACCAGTGCACCGCGCCATGCGGCAACCCGCCGGCATCAGACGAACCGGATGCCGCGGCCCGCGGCGTAGTGCTTGACGCACGCCGCTTCGCCGTCCACCCTGAACCCATGAGCGAAATGACGCGCACCGCCGCCCGTGGTGCGGCCTTCTGGATCTGCTACGCGGTCACGGTCATCAGTGCGGGGGTGAGCGTCACCTACTCGGTGCTCGCCGTGATCGACGGCGGACTCGAGGCGAGCGACGCGCTCTACGCGACGTCGCGCAGCGTCGCGCTCGTCGTGATGGCGCTCGTGGCGCCGATGTTCCGGTCCGATGCCGGCCTCCTCGCCATCGCGGTGGCGATGACGATCGTGCAGGGCATCGACTCGTTCATCGGCGCGGTGCAGGGGGACGTGGGCAAGACGATCGGCCCGGCCGTGCTGTGCGTCGTGACGATCGTCGCCGCGACGTTCCTCGCCCGCAGCGACCGCATGCGCATGCTCGAGTGAAGTGACCGGCGCGCCGCCGGTCGGCGCCGGTCGGCGCCGACCGAGTCAGTCCGACGACGCGGAGGACGCCGCCGTCGTCGCCGACTCCGCCACCCAGGCGATCGCCTCGTCGCGCTGCGCCAGCGGGAACACGCGGAACTCCCCGGGTACGAGCCCGCCGAACGCGGTCGCGATACCCGCGAGCACGTCGTGGTCGGTGACGAACGCCGCTCGACCCCACGCCGAGTGGGGGAGGCCGATGAGCTTCGCGTCCTCCCACATCGCGCCGAGCGAGTAGTGGTCGAACTCCTCGCCCATGACGAAGACGCAGTCGACCCGCCCGCGCGCGTCGAGCGCGGCATGGATCGCCGGGTCGAGCACGTCGCGGTAGTCCTCGGCCTCGATCGTGCCGACGGCACGGAAGCCGATCACGCCTGCGGGCAGGCCGTCGAGTGGTTCGATCATGCTGGTCCCCGTTCGATGAGCTCTTCGACGCGATTCGAGGTGGGCATGCGCAGCCCGTCGAGGGCGATGGCGATCACGTCGCCGGCGAGTCGGTCCGCGTCCTCCTTACCGCCCGGGCGGTACCACTCGACGATCGAGTTGATCATGCCGAAGGCGAGGCGCGCGACGACGCTCGGGTCGATGTCGGAGCGGAGGCTGCCCTCGGCCTGCGCCTCCTCGACGAGCGAGGTGACCGCCCGGTCGAACGCTCGTCGCCGGGCGAGGGCACGCCGCTCGACCTCGGTGTTGCCGCGCACGCGGAGCAGCAGCGTCACCGACGGCAGCTTCTCGACGAGCACGTGCACGGCGCCGCCGAGCACCGCCTCGAGCCGATCGGCGGCACGGCCCCGCGTGGCGCCCGACTCGCCGAGCACGCCCTCGAGAGCGCTGAGCGCATCGTCGAGCGCACGCTCGAGGATCTCGTCCTTCGAGGCGAAGTGGTGGTAGATCGCCGACTTCGACAGGCCGAGCCGATCGGCGAGCACCCCCATCGAGGTCGCGTCGTAGCCGTACTGGTTGAACGCGGCGACGGCGACCTCGAGGATCCCCTGCTGGTCGTACCCGGGGCGCCCGCGTCGAAGTGAACCGTTCTCAGACATCGCCATCATCTTCGCATCCTCTGCGCCGGTCTCCGCGGGTTGAGCCTGTCGACACCCCGACCCGGGCGGCAGGTTTCGGCAGGCTCAACCCGCAGAACCGCGCAGGTCGTAGACGCGCTTGTACTTGCCCTCGCTGCGGGGGAGCGCACCCGGCTCCTCGAGCTGCACGGCGACGGTCGATCCGATGCCCTCCTTGATGCGCTTGGCGAGCACCACGGTGGCGGCCTGGCAGACCTCGATCGAGAGGTCGGGGTGCCGCTCGATGCGCACGGTCAGGTCGTCCATGGTGCCCGTGCGGCGCAGCTCGAGGATGAAGTGCGGGGTGAGCTGCTCGATGCCGAGCACGATCTCCTCGATCTGCGTCGGGAAGAGGTTCACGCCGCGCAGGATGATCATGTCGTCGTTGCGGCCCGTGATCTTCTCGATGCGGCGCATGCCGGGCCGGGCAGTGCCGGGCAGCAGTCGCGTGAGGTCGCGCGTGCGGTAGCGGATGACCGGGAACGCCTCCTTGGTGAGCGAGGTGAAGACGAGTTCGCCCATCTCGCCGTCGGGGAGCTGCGCGCCCGTCTCGCCGTCGATGATCTCGGGCAGGAAGTGGTCCTCCCAGATGTGCGGGCCGTCCTTCGTCTCGAGGCACTCGTTGCCGACGCCGGGGCCCATGACCTCGCTGAGGCCGTAGATGTCGAGCGCGTCGATGCCGAGGCGCTGCTCGAGTTCGTGGCGCATCTCGTTCGTCCACGGCTCGGCGCCGAGCACGGCGACCTTCAGCGAGGTCGATCGCGGGTCGATGCCCTGCTCGACCATGCAGTCGGCGATCGTCAGCAGGTAGCTCGGCGTGCAGAGGATCGCGTCGGGCTCGAAGTCGAGGATGAGCTGCACCTGACGCGCGGTCTGGCCGCCCGACATCGGGATGACGGTCGCGCCGAGCTTCTCGATGCCGCCGTGCGCGCCGAGGCCGCCGGTGAAGAGCCCGTAGCCGTAGGCGTTGTGCACCTTCATGCCGGGGCGGATGCCGCTGGCCCGCAGCGACCGCGCGATGAGCGTCGCCCAGCGGTCGAGGTCGCCCTTCGTGTAGCCCACGACGGTGGGGCGGCCCGTGGTGCCGCTCGAGGCGTGGATGCGCGCGACCTGCTCCATCGGCACGGCGAACATGCCGAACGGGTAGGTCTGGCGCAGGTCCTCCTTGGTCGTGAAGGGCAGCTTCACGACGTCGGCGAGCGAGCGGATGTCTCGGGGGTGCACGCCCGCCTCGTCGAACTTCCTCGTGTAGAGGGGCACGTTGTCATAGGCGTGCTGCACGGTCTGCTGGAGGCGCTCGAGCTGGAGCGCCTCGACCTCGGCGCGGGTCATCCGCTCTTCGGGGTCGAGGTCCGCGGGTGCCGCTGGGGCGAGGCCGGAGATGGAGGGGGAGGTGGTCGTCGTCGACACGGGGGCTCCTGGTGGCGGGTCAGATGGTGCGGTTGGTGGAGATCGAGCGGCCGCGGAACTCGGCGACGGCGTCGCCCTGCTCGTCGACGACCGTGACGTCGTAGAGGCCGGTGCGGCCGCTGCGTGCGCGGCGGACGGCGGTGGCGGTGAGGGTCTGCCCGGCGACCGTCGACTTCAGGAAGGTGATGTCGGCCCCGGCGGCGACCGTGATGGTGTGGTCTTCGTTGCAGGCGATCGCGAAGGCGGTGTCGGCGAGCGTGAAGACGAAGCCGCCATGAGTGATGTGGAAGCCGTTCGTCATGTCATCGCGCACCTGCATCGAGACGACCGCGTGGCCCGGCTCGTCGACCTCGACGACCATGCCGAGCGCCGCGGAGGCCTGGTCGCGCTGCATCATCGCCCGGGTCGGGGTGGTCGCGGCATCCGTCATCTGAAGCTCCTCGTCGAGTTCATGTGTTCGCGCGCGTTGCCGCAGCGCTCGACATGAGCATATACTAACTGAACGATCGGTTAGTAATGCCGAATCCAGAGACACAGGAGTCGACGATGACCTCTCCAGCAGACCTCAGCGTGGTCGACCCGGAGCTCTCCGTGGAGGAGGCCCGGTTCAACGACCTCATCGCCGCCGACTCCCGCATCGAGCCCCGCGACTGGATGCCCGATGCCTACCGCAAGACGCTCATCCGGCAGATCTCGCAGCATGCGCACTCCGAGATCATCGGCATGCAGCCCGAGTCGAACTGGATCACGCGCGCCCCGAGCCTGAAGCGCAAGGCGATCCTCATGGCGAAGGTGCAAGACGAGGCCGGCCACGGGCTCTACCTCTACTCGGCGGCGCAGACCCTCGGCATCACGCGCGAGGAGATGACGGACCAGCTCATCACCGGCCGGGCACGCTACTCGTCGATCTTCAACTACACGACGCCGACGTGGGCCGACATGGGCGCGATCGGATGGCTCGTCGACGGCGCCGCGATCTGCAACCAGGTGCCGCTCTGCCGCGCCTCGTACGGCCCGTACGGCCGGGCGATGGTGCGCATCTGCAAAGAAGAGTCGTTCCACCAGCGCCAGGGCTTCGAGATCCTGCTCGAGCTCATGCAGGGCACCGAGGCGCAGCGCGAGATGGCTCAGGACGCGGTGAACCGCTGGTACTGGCCCGCGCTGCAGATGTTCGGCCCGCCCGACGACCAGTCGCCGAACTCCGCCCAGTCGATGGCGTGGAACATCAAGCGCTTCTCGAACGACGAGCTGCGCCAGCGCTTCGTCGGCATGCTCGTGCCGCAGGCCGAGGTCATGGGCGTGACGCTGCCCGACCCGAACCTGCGCTTCAACGAGGAGACCGACGAGTACGACATGAGCGAGATCGACTGGACCGAGTTCAACGAGGTGCTCGCGGGCCGCGGCCCGGCGAACGCCGAGCGCATCCGCCGACGCCGCGAGGCCCACGAAGACGGGGCCTGGGTGCGCGAGGCGGCGCACGAGTACGCCCGCAAGCAGTCCGAGCGCGCGCTCGCCGCAGCAGGGGCGGTGGCGTGATGTCGACACCCGGTGAGATCGGCACCGAGGCCTGGCCCCTCTGGGAGGTCTTCGTGCGCGCCAACCGCGGCCTCTCGCACGTGCACGTCGGCTCGCTGCACGCGCCCGACGCCGACATGGCGGTGCGCAACGCGCGCGACCTCTACACGCGCCGGAACGAGGGGATCTCGATCTGGGTCGTGCCCGCCGACGCGATCACGACGAGCGACCCCGACGCGAAGGGCGCCTTCTTCGAGAGCCCCGCCGGCAAGAACTACCGCCACGCGGTCTACTACACGAAGAGCGAAGGGGTGAAGCACCTGTGAGCGGCGCCGACCTCGACCCGCACGGCGACGTCCACGGCGATGTCTCCGTCGATCGTCTCGCGCTCGCCGACGAGCTCGCGGGCACCGCGGCCGACGGCAGCACGGCGGTCGCCTCTGCGGATGCCGCGGAGTACGCGCTGCGCCTCGGCGACGACGCCCTCGTGCTCGCCCAGCAGCTCGGCATGTGGATCGCCCGCGCCCCCGAGCTCGAAGAGGACGTCGCGCTCGGCAACATCGCCCTCGACCTCATCGGACACGCCCGATCGCTGCTGCACTACGCCGGCACCGCGAGCGGTCGCAGCGAAGACGACCTCGCCTACTGGCGGAACGAACCCGAATTCCGCAACGCCTGGCTCTTCGAGCAGCCGAACGGCGACTTCGCCCACACGATCGCGCGGCAGCTCGCGGCATCCGTCTACCTGTACGAGCTGTACTCGCGACTCGTCGACTCCACCGACCCGACGCTCTCGGCGATCGCCGCGAAGTCGGTGAAGGAGGTCGACTACCACCGCGACCACGCGACCCAGTGGGTGCTGCGGCTCGCGGGCGGCACCGAGGAGTCGCGTCGCCGCATGCTCCTCGCGATCATCGACACCTGGCCCTACGTCGACGAGCTGTTCGTCGACGATGCGCTCGTCGAGCGGCTCGCCGCAGCGGGCATCGCGGTGCTGCCGTCGACCCTGCGCCCGGCGTTCGACGCCGTCATCGACGAGGTCTTCGCCGAGGCCGTGCTGGAGCGCCCGACCGGGCGCACGGCGTTCATCGCCTCGGGCGGCGGACGACACGGCAGCCACACCGAGCACCTCGGGCCGCTCCTCGCCGAGATGCAGGTGCTCGCCCGCGCGCACCCCGGAGCATCATGGTGACCGCGGCGATGGCGCAGCGCGCCGGGGCATCCGTCGCATCGGTCGCCCGGCCGGTGCCGAGCGACCCCGCCGCCGCGCGCGCGTGGGTGGTCGCGGCGACCGTGACCGACCCCGAGATCCCGGTGCTCACGATCGAAGACCTCGGAGTGCTCCGCTCGGTCGAGATCGGCGACGACGGTGCCGTGCGCGTGCAGCTGACGCCGACGTACAGCGGATGCCCCGCGCTCGACGCCATGCGCGACGACGTGCTGCTCGCGCTCACGCACGCCGGCTACGACGACGTGCGCGTCGACCTCGTGCTCGCCCCCGCGTGGACCACCGACTGGATGAGCGACGCCGGCAAGGAGAAGCTGCGCACGTATGGCATCCAGGCGCCGAGCGGCAACGCGGCCGCTCGACCGGCCGGCCCGGTGCGCGTGCAGCTCGCCGTGAAGTGCCCGCGCTGCGACTCGCTCAACACCCGTGAGCTCGCCCGCTTCGGCTCGACGTCGTGCAAGGCGCTCTACGAGTGCCGTGACTGCCTCGAGCCCTTCGACTACTTCAAGGTGCTCTGATGGCCGCCCGCAACCTGGGGTCGACGGCGACCCCGACGCCCGATGCCGCGACGCCCGATGCCGCGGTCGCCTCGGCGTTCCTGCAGAGCACCGTCGGCGGCGAACACGTCTCGAAGCGCCACCGCGCCCGCTTCCACTCGCTCGAGGTCGCCGAGGTGCGCCCGCTCACAGCCGACGCCGTCGAGGTCACCTTCGCCGTGCCCGACGACCTCGCCGACGACTACACGTACCTGCCCGGCCAGTACGTGGCGCTCCGCAAGGACTTCGACGGGCACGAGCTGCGTCGCAGCTACTCGATCTGCCGTCCGCCCGTGCGGGGCAGCGTCTCGGTCGCGATCAAGCGCGACCTGGGCGGCCTCTTCTCGACGTGGGCGAACACCGAGCTCGTCGCGGGCGACACCCTCGACGTGATGAGTCCCCAGGGCACCTTCACCTCGAGCCTCGACGCGCTCGACGGCAAGCACATCGTCGGCATCGCCGCCGGGTCGGGCATCACCCCGCTCATGGCGCTCGCCCACACGGTGCTGGCGCGCTCCGCGACATCCGAATTCGAGCTCGTCTACACGAACCGCTCGACGCTCGACGTGATGTTCCTCGAGGAGCTCGCCGAGCTGAAGGACCGCTACCCGTCGCGCCTCGCCCTGCACCACGTGCTCTCGCGGGAGCAGCGCACCGCGCCGCTGCTCTCGGGGCGCATCGACGGCGAGAAGCTCGATCGCATGCTCGACGTGCTGATCCGTCCCGAGACCGTCGACGAGTGGTTCCTGTGCGGGCCGTTCGAGCTCGTGCAGCTCGCGCGCGACACCCTCGAGGCGCGTGGCGTGCCGACCAAGCACGTGCGCTACGAGCTCTTCACGACCGACGCAGACCGGGTCGAGCCGCGCCACGGCCGCCCCGTGGTGGTCGAGCGCGGCGAGCCGACCGTCGCGATCGAGTTCACGCTCGACGGCCTGTCGTCGACCGTCGACAGCCCGGTGAGCGCGAACGAGTCGATCCTGAACGCGGCGCTGCGGGTGCGGGCCGACGTGCCGTTCGCCTGCGCCGGGGGAGTGTGCGGCACTTGCCGCGCGCGCGTGATCGAGGGCAGCGTCGCCATGACCGAGAACTACGCCCTCGAACCCGACGAGCTCGAACGCGGCTACGTGCTCACGTGCCAGTCGCATCCCAAGTCAGACCGCGTCGTCGTCGACTACGACGTGTGACGCCGATACCCTGCGAACGGGTCGACGACGACCCGCGGAACGGAGCATCATGATCGAACTCACCGTGGCCGATGGCGTCGCCGAGGTCGTGCTGAACGCCCCCGAGAAGCTCAACTCGCTCGATGAGGCCGCGATCGGCGAACTCGCAGCGGCCTACCTCGAGGCCGAGCGGATGGCGCAGACCGGCGACATCCGTGCACTCGTGCTGCGCGGCGAGGGGCGCGCGTTCTGCGCCGGCCGCGACATCTCAGGTGTCGACCCGCGCGAGGACGACGTGCTCGGCTACCTCGGCGGACTCGTCGAGCCGCTGCTGCAGCGCATGGCGAGCATCGCCGTGCCGACGTTCGCGGTCGCACACGGCGCGTGCCTCGGCGTGGGCCTCGGCCTGCTCATCGCCTCCGACATCGTCTACGTCGCCGACACCGCGAAGATCGGCTCGCCGTTCGCGAACCTCGGGGCGACGCTCGACTCGGGCGGCCACGCCCTCTTCGTCGAGCGGCTCGGCGCGCACCGCACCATGGACCTCATCGTCACCGGCCGCCTCATGTCGGGCGCCGAGGCGGTCGCAGCGGGCCTGTTCTCGCAGGTGTTCCCCGCCGACGAGGTGACGGATGCCACCCGCGCCGCGGCCCGCGCCGCGGCATCCGGTGCCACCCAGGCGTTCGTCGCCTCGAAGCGCCTCGTCGCCGCGCTCCGCGACGACCGGCTCGGGCTCTGGGCGTCGATGTCCGAGGAGAACCGCGCGCAGGCCGCGCTCTGCGACACCGCCGACTACCGCGAGGGCTTCGCCGCGTTCCAGGAGAAGCGGAAGCCGGAGTTCACTGGCCGCGGCTGAGTCCGGCGGGCGGGTTCTCGGCTGCCTCACCCGAGGGAATCGAGCAGCGGGATGCAGAACCAGATCCCGGCCATGACGACGACCGGCAGGAACGCGAGCAGCGGGATGCGCTGCTTCAGCCGTCGACCCTGCGGAGCGACGCCGCGGGGCATCGCGGGGAGCGGGCCGAGAGGCTGCGCGACCGCCGAGCTCGGCTCGGCGAGCCGCTCGTCGCGCCAGCGTTCCCACCGCTCGAGCTTCGCGTTCAGCGCGTCGACGGTGGAGAAGACCCACTCCCACATCGCCGGGTCGGCGCTCGAGAACGCGCGCGATCCGCTCGAGTAGAGAGAGAGCCGGTCGTCGACGATCTCGACGTCGAAACCGGCGCCGGCGTCGATGAACCGGGCCATGATGTCGGGCGTGAACAGGTAGAGGGCGTCGGCTTCGTATCCTTCGGGGCAGTGCAGCGTGAAGTGCCGGTCGAAGTCGCCCTCCAGGGAGAGCTGCTGCGCGGTCGCGAGCGCGTTCGGCAGATTCGAGCCGAGGAGTTTCGAGTCGTTGCTCCGAGCGTCGAGCACGATGTGCGGCAGCGTGCGATCGAGCGTGAACGCGAGGTACGACCAGCGGAACGTCTCGTGCGTCTTCGTCGTCTGCTTCACGTACCGGTAGTTCGCGATCTCGACGGCCCGCGGCTGCGACAGGCGCACGATCTCGCTCGCGACGCGATCGCTGCCGTGCTCGAAGATCATGCCGGGTGCTGCGGGCTCGGCGATGCGCGGCACGAACTCGAGCCCGTTCGCGGCGGCGAATCGACTGACTCGGAAGCGGGCCTCGCCCTCGAGGCGGGATGACTTCACCGCGTACCAGGCGAAGCTCGCGATGATCGTCGCGGCACCGGCGAAGGCCAGCGGGAAGACCACGTCGCCGGGGATCCCGACGCCGGTGGAGGCCTCGAGCACGCCGTCGACGAGCATCACGACGAAGAGGAGCGGCAGGGCGACGATGAGCGCCGCGAACCCGCCGAGGACGAGCCCGAGGAGCACGCCGTACCACGGGACGCCGCCGCCCCCGCCCGGCCGGAAGCCGTTGCGGACCTCGTACTCCCGCACGGCGGAGTGATCGACCGGATCCAGGAGCGGGGCGGGGTCGAATCTCGCGTTCGTCGTCGGCCGGCTCTCGCTCATCCGCAGATCGTACCGGTGCGCGCGGGAGGCTTGGGCGCTGGCGGGCGAGTGTCACTGCCGGTCGCGTCGGAGACCTTCCCCTCGAGACGGGCCCTCTGCTAGCATCCGACCGTAACTTGGCAAATTTGCAGAATATTGTTGGAAATCAGCAGATCACCACTCGAAGGAGAGTCCATGCCGGCACGACCACATCGTCCATCCCGACGGAGCGGGACCGAGTATCGTGCGGCGCGCGGAGGCGTGCGTTCCGCGGTCGCCTCGATCACCGCGGGCGCGGTGATCGCGGCGGGCATCGCGCTCGGCGCGGCGCCCGCGGCCGCCGCCGAGGCGTCGCTGCTCGTCAACGGCGGGTTCGAGCTCGGCGCCGCGCCCTGGGTGTTCGCCGGCGGTGCCGGCATCGCGACGAACAACCCGCATTCCGGATCCGCGCTCGCCTATCTCGACGACGGGGACGCGAACTCGATCTCGCAGGACGTCGCCGTGCCGACCGGCGGCGAGTACCGCGCCGAGGCGTGGGTGGCGACCGGCGGGGCCGGCGGCGTCTTCGGGCTGCGCGATGCGGACGGGGTGATCGCCTCGCTCGAACTGCCGAGCGCGGCCGGCTACCGTCTCTACAGCCTGCCCGGCATCGATCTGCCGGCGGGCGCCGACGTGCAGGTGTTCTTCACCGGCGGCACCGAGTGGACGAACATCGACGACGTCAGCCTGACCCGCGACATCCGCGTGGTCGACGCGTTCACGATCGCAGGCCAGCAGGGCCCGACGTCGATCGACGCGGAGGCCGGGACCATCTCACTCCAGGCGCCGTACGGCCGCGATCTCACGAGCCTCGCGGCCACGGTGGAGCTCGCGGACGGCGCCCGGATGCTCCCCGACCCGAGTGAACCGCGCGACTACCGCGAACCGGTCGAGTTCACGGTGCGCGACCGCGACGGAGCCGAGACCCGGTGGACCGTCACCGTCGTCCGAGAACCGAAGGGCCTCGTCATCCAGAGCGCCGACCAGGCGCTCACCGACGCGTTCAACTGGTCGAAGTGGCGCGCCCGTCAGCACGTGCAGACCGGCAAGTCCGGTCCGATCAACGTGAACGGCGACACCCCCGGCCCGACCCGGGTGGACTACATCCCCTCGTACTGGGCCGGCTACGCCCACCGCACGGCGTTCTACTCGCGCGACTTCGTGCATCAGGCGAGCGGCGCACACCTGCTCGGCCTCGAAGCCGAGAACAAGTCCATGCTCACCGCGTTCGCGGCCACCGCGAACGCATCGCGGAAGTGGTACCCGCTCTGGGCGCTCAACTTCGACGGCAGCCCGTACACGATCGACTACAAGAGCGACGAGAACTTCGTGCGCGAGGTGCCCGCCGTGTTCGAGCTCGTCGAGGAGGCCGCCGAGCAGTACCGCTGGACCGGCGACGCCGACTACCTCGACGACCCGGTGCTCTGGCAGTACTACTCGAAGGCGGTGACCGACTTCGTCGCCCTGCACGATGCGCGCATCCCGAATGGCGTCGCGGAAGGCACCGGCCGCGGCATCTTCGCCGGCGCCGCGAGCTACGACGAACGGCCCGGCGTCGAGGCGATCGAGGCGGGCGACGGCATCGCCTCGCAATACGCCGCCTACCGGGCCTTCGCCTCCATGGCGGGGGCCAAGGGCGAGCAGGCGCTCGCCGAGGAGTTCACGACGAAGGCCGACGAGCTGCAGCGCTACTTCAACGAGGAGTGGGGCGTCACCGACGCGCAGGCCGAGTACGTGCGGGCGCGCAACGGCGAAGGGGAGCCCGTACTCGGATTCGGGCGAGAGCCGAGCGCGTTCGAGGCGATCAAGAAGCTCATCGACCCCGATGCCAAGCGCAGCTACGACTTCCTGCCGTATCTCGACCGCATGTTCGCCGAGGACCGTCCCGAGAACATCGAGGCGCTCACCTACGTGCCGGATGCGCTGTTCGAGTACGGGCGCGACGCTGAGGCCTACGCCTGGATGCAGGACATCGTCTCCCACCTGCACGAGCCGCACGTGGTCTCGCAGCAGGGCGTGAACGGCGACTACCCCGAGACCAGCTACACGCTGGTGTCGCAGACGGTCGAAGGCCTCGCCGGTGTCGAGCCGAACGCGCCCGAGCACGCGGTCGCGGTCGAGTCGCACCTGCCCGAGGCGCTGCCGTGGCTCGATCTCGACCACGTCGCGGTCGGCGAGCACCGCTTCGGCGTCCGTCACGAGGGACGCACCTCGACGGTCGTGACGCATGAGGAGGGACCCCAGCCGCTGACCACCACGGTGCGATTCGACGGCGGGTGGAAGTGGATCGTCGTGGACGGCGAGAAGACGAAGCCCGAGCTGCGACACCTCAACGGCCGCGCGGTCAGCGAGCTGACCGTCGACGTCCCCGTCGGCGCGTCGGTCGAGTTCCGGGCGCAGGGAGCGCTCCGCGAGCAGCAGCACGGAGACACCATCCTCACCCACCCCGCCGAGTTCGGGCTCGGCGCACCGGCCGACGAGGCGGTGCGCGTCGCGACCACCCCCAAGCTCGATTGGCAGCGCTCGGAGAACGCCGACGAGTACCGGGTGGTGGTGGCTCGCGACCGCGCACTGACCGAGGTCGTCGCCGACCGTACCGTCCGCGGCACCTCGGTGCGCCTGAAGCAGGAGCTCCAGCCGGGTCTCCGCTACTTCTGGTCGGTCACGGCCGTGAACTCCGCCACCGGGCAGCGCGTCGCCGCGACCGAGACGCACTGGTTCCGCACCAAGCCGACCGCGGTGCCCGCGGCCCCGGCGGGGGTCGAGGCGTACCGCTCCGGCGACAAGGTGGTCGTGCTGTGGGAGCCCGCCGAAGACGCCGTGAGCAGCGTCGTCTGGCGTGCACCGGCCGGGTCGGACGACTTCGTCGAGCTCGCCTCGGGCATCGCCGGCTCCTCGTTCGTCGACACGGATGCCTCGGGAGGGCCGTACCGCTATCGGGTCGCCGCCGCGAACGAACTCGGAACCGGCCAGGCGACCACCGTCGACGAGGTGAGCTCGCCCGATGAGGTGGTCTCGTACCTCGGCGACCGCGAATGGATCTCCGCGACGACCGGGTGGGGCACGATCGGCCGAGACCGCTCGGTCAGCGGCGGGACGCTGCGCATCGAGGGTCAGAGCTTCGCGAAGGGCATCGGCGCCCATGCGAACAGCGAGATCGTGTTCGCCCTCGCCCCGACCGATGCGTCGTTCTCGGCGATGGTGGGGGTCGACGACGCGTCATCCGCGCAGTCGCCGGCCTCGATCGTGTTCCAGGTGCTCGCCGACGGCGTCGTGGTCTACGACAGCGGCGTCATGCGCGCGACCTCGCCGGCGCAGGCGATCGAGCTCGACGTGCTCGGCGTGCGGGAGCTGACCCTCCGCGCCTCCGACGCCGACGGCACCAACAACAGCGACCACGCCGACTGGGGAGACGCTCGCATCCGCTCGCTGGGGTAGCGGGTCCCGGACGGCGGGGCGGCGGGCATCCACGGTGCTCGCCGCCCCGCCGACCGACCTGCGAGCGGCCGCGGAGCATCCTCGATCGAGTTCGGCTCAGCGCCCGGTCTGGTCGTGCTCGGCGATGTCGCGATCGAGGTCGTCCTCGATCAGCAGGTCGCGGCGCACGTGGTCGCTGCGGTAGGCCGAGCGGCCGAGCATGTGCGCGGTCATCGGCTGGGTGAGCAGCTGGAACGTCATGACGAGCACCACGGTCGTGAGCACGCCCCAGGTCGGCACCTGCACGACGATCGCGACGAGCACGGTCGCGAGCCCGAGCACCTGCGGCTTCGTCGCGGCGTGCAACCGGGTCAGCACGTCGGGGAACCGCACGATGCCGATTCCCGCTGCCATCGAGAGGAACGCGCTCACCAGGATCAGCAGCCCGACGGCGATCTCGGCGGCGCTCATGAGGCGTCCTGCTTCGCCATGAACCGCGCGATCGAGATCGAGCCGACGACCGCGAACATCGCGAGCACGAGCATGACCACGAGGGTGTCGGTGTGCGTGTTGATCGCCATCTCGGCGCCGAGCGCGCAGATCGCGATGGCCAGCAGCACGTCGGTCGCGAGGGCCCGGTCGAGGATCGACGGACCGCGGATGATGCGGTAGACGGCCGCGAGCGCGCCGATGCCGAACATGATGCCTGCCAGCAGGCTGACGATCTGCATGAAGGTCATGAACCGGCTCCCTTCGTCTGCGAGCGGAGCGCCCGGCGTTCGCGACGGGCCTCGCGCACCGAGACCGCCTGCGCGTGCGTGCCGATCGCGAGCACGATGCGCTCCTCGGTGCCGAGCACGGCGCTGCGCACCCGATCGATGTCCGCCGGGGTGCGCGTGCCGAGGGCGTGCAGGTAGAGCAGGCCCCTTTCGCGATCGATATCGACGACCACCGTGCCGGGCACGACCGAGATCGCCTCGGCGGTCAGCGTGGTCACGAGATCGGAGCGGGTGAGCAGCTGCACGGCGATGATCGAGTTCATCGGCTTCCACCGCGGGTCGATCGCCAGCACGGCGACCTGGAGCGACGCGACGGTGACGTCGAACATCATGCGGAGGCCGAGCAGCAGGCCCCGCCACGGGTTGAAGCGGCCACTCAGCAGCACCGGCGGCAGGTAGAGCACGCGGGTCACGCCGATCGCGAGCAGGATGCCGGTCACGACGGTGAGCACGGTCACCTGATCCCAGAGGAACACCCACAGGAAGACGAGGGCGACGAGCAGCGGCAACTGCCGCCATACCGAGCGCCAGCGCGAGACATCCGCTGCAGCATGCGTCATCGGATGCCTCCAGGGAAGACGGCGGTGACGTAAGCGCCGGCATCGAGCAGATCGGCCGCGGCACGTCCGGTGAGCTCGAAGAGGGGCCCGGCGAACACCGTGAGGCAGACCGTCAGCATGACGAGCGCGCTCGTCGCGACGACCATGAGCACCGGCGTGGTGCGGGTCGCGGTGACCGTGGCGCCCTCTGGGGCCTCGAGCACCGAGCCGAGCAGCACCGACTCGTAGCCCTCGAGCTCGCGCCGGCCGCGCCAGAACGCCATGTTCCAGAAGCGGGTGAGCGCGTAGAGCGTGATGAGCGAGGTGATGGCGCCGGCGGCGATCACGATCCAGACGAGCCAGGCGTTCGCGGGGTCGGCCGCGGCCTCCTCGCCGCCCGCGAGGAAGAGTCCGGTCTTGCCGAGGAAGCCCGAGAACGGCGGAATACCGCCGAGGTTCAGTGCGGGGATGAAGAACAGCACGCCGAGCAGCGGCGAGGCCTTCAGGAGTCCCGCGAGCCGGTTGATGGAGGTCGCACCGCCGAACCGTTCGATGAGACCGGTGGTGAGGAACAGCGTCGTCTGCACCGTGATGTGGTGCACGACGTAGTAGATCGTGGCCGTGTAGCCGAGCTGGGTGCCGAGCGCGATGCCGAAGATCATGTAGCCGATGTGGCTCACGAGCGTGAACGAGAGCAATCGCTTGATGTCGGCCTGGGTGAGCGCGCCGAGGATGCCGATGAGCATGGTGAGCCCGCCGATCACCATGAGCAGCACCGTGACGTCGCTCTCGGTGAAGATCACCGTCTCGGTGCGGATGATCGCGTAGACGCCGACCTTCGTGAGCAAGCCGGCGAACACCGCGGTGACCGGCGCAGGCGCCGTCGGATAGGAGTCGGGCAGCCAGAACGACAGCGGGAAGACCGCCGCCTTGATGCCGAAGGCGATGAGCAGCAGCAGGTGCAGCATGAGCTGCACGTCGCCGGGCAGCTCGGCGAGGCGCACCGAGAGCTGTGCGATGTTGACGGTGCCGGTCGCCCCGTAGATGAGGGCGATGGCGCTCAGGAAGAAGAGCGACGAGACGAGGCTCACGATGATGTACGTGACGCCCGCGCGGATGCGCTCGCCCGTGCCGCCGAGCGTGAGCAGCACGTAGCTCGCCGACAGCAGGATCTCGAAGCCGACGTAGAGATTGAACAGGTCGCCCGCGATGAACGCGTTGAAGACGCCCGCCGAGAGGATCAGGTACGAGGGGTGGAAGATCGACACCGGCGTCTCGCGATGCTGGTCGGCGATGCCCTGCCCGACGGAGTACACGAGCACGACGAGCAGCATGATCGCCGAGATGACGAGCATGATCGCCGAGAGGCGGTCGACGACGAGGGTGATGCCCCACGGGGCATCCCACCCGCCGACGTAGACGACGGCCGGGCCGTTCGCGTCGACCGAGACGAGCAGCACCGCGGCGATCACGGTGACCGCGGCGAGCACGCCGAGGCTCACGGCCATCTGGGCGCGGCGGTGGCGGCCGAGGATCAGCGCGGTGGCCGCCCCGAGCAGGGGCAGCAGCACGACGAGGGGCACGAGTACGGCGGTCATGGCTTGGCCTCCTCATCGTCTCGGTCGCGAGCGGATGCCTCGAGCTCGAGGGCGTCGTCGAGGTCTTCGTCGGGCTCCTCGTCACTCGCGTCGATGAGGTCTTGAATGGCCTGGTCGTCGGCCGCCGAGCTGCGGATGAGGTCGGCCGCCTCCTCGGCGTCTTCGGCGATGTCGGCCTCGTCGTCGACGAGGTCGCCCTTCGCACCGAGCTGCGCGAGCCACCACGAGCGGTAGATCAGGGCGAGCATGAACGCCGTGATGCCGAGGTTGATGACGATCGCCGTGAGCACGAAGGCCTGGGGGAGCGGGTCGGAGATGGTCTCGGGGTCGACGCCCTCGCCCAGGATCGGTGCGAGGCCCGGCGCCCCGCTCATGAGGTAGATCAGGATGTTGACGGCGTTGCCGACGAGCAGGAACCCGATGAGCACGCGGGTGAGGCTGCGCTCGAGCATGATCGAGACGCCCGCGCCGAAGAGCACTGCCATGAGCACCACGAGGGTCAGTGAGGCGGTCATCGGCTTGCCCCTTCGCGGTTCGGCAGGCGGGCATCGCCGCTGTACTCGGCGCCGTCGGCGTGCTCGACGCCCTCACGGTGCTCGGCAGTACCCTCGCCGTCGCCCGTCGTGAAGTCGCCGTCGCCGTCGTCGGCCGTCTGCCGCTCCTCCTGGCGGTCGACCTCGCCGCCGAGGGAGCGCAGGATGTCGAGCACGAGGCCGACGACCACGAGGTAGACGCCGATGTCGAAGAGCGTCGAGGTGCCGATCGAGATCGTGCCGAGCAGCGGCACCTCGGTCTCGAACCACGCGGACTCGAAGACCGGGCCGCCGAAGAGCAGCGAACCGGCGGCGGTGCCCGCAGCGAGCAGCAGGCCGGTGCCGAGCAGGCGCCCCGCGTCGACCGGCGCGGCCTCGCCGAGTTCGTAGCGGCCGCCGGCGAGGTAACGCGCGACGAGGGCGAGGCCCGCGAGCAGGCCGCCGGCGAAGCCGCCGCCCGGGGCGTTGTGCCCGACGAAGAGGAGGAACACCGACACGATGATCGCGGGGTGGAAGAGCAGGCGCACGAGCACCTCGATGAGGATCGAGCGGTTGCGCGGCGAGATCGTGCGGCCCGCCAGGAGCCACGTCTGCCGGGTCTCGGCGGCCTCGCCCGCGGCATCCGTCTCGCCCTCGGTGTCGGCGAGACTCGTGCGGGGCGCGCGGATCGACCACGCGGGCTCGGGCACCGGCCGCAGCCGGTCGCGGCGGTTCACGAGCCCCTCGACATGGTCGAGACGAGGGGCGCCGCCCGTGCGGCCCGACACGAAGATGAGGCTCGCGACGCCGGTGGCGACCGCGACGAGCACCGAGATCTCGCCGAGGGTGTCCCACGCGCGGATGTCGACGAGCATGACGTTCACGATGTTCTTGCCGTGCGCCTCGAGCGCGAGGGCGGGCAGGCCCTCGGCGATCGTCGGTTCGATGCGGGCGCCGAGGGCGACGAGGCCGAGCACGCCCATGACGATGCCGGCGAGGGCGCCGATGATGCCGCGCGCGAGCTTGTGCACCGGCGGGTTGCGCTGGGCGATCTGCTTGGGCAGGCGCCGCAGCACGAGCACGAAGACGACGAGCACGATGGTCTCGACGAGCGCCTGCGTGAGGGCGAGGTCGGGGGCGCCCGACATTCCGAAGAGCAGCACGAGCCCGTAGCCCGTGACGCTCACGAGCAGCACCGCCGTCATGCGCTGGCGCACCGTGGCCGCGGCGATCGCGGCGACCGCCATGACGAAGGCGAGGAACGGCTGCGCGGGGTAGTCCCAGAGCCGGATCTCGCTCGGCCACGAGGTGTTCAGGATCGACAGCGTGCCGAGGCCGCCGATGAAGACCGCGACGATGATCGCGAGGTAACCGGGCAGGCCCCGCGACTGGATGGTCGTCGTGACCGTCGCCGCGAGCCGGTCGACGACCGACACGATGCCGAGGTAGCCGCGGGCCGAGTCGAGCACCGGCGCCACGGCGGCCTGCAGGCGCGCGACCCGCTGGCGGCCCCACACGAGCAGTGCACCGAGGGCGAAGACGACGGCCGAGATCGCGAGGGCGGGCTCGAGGCCGTGCCAGAGGGCCAGGTGGTAGTCGTGGCCGCCGGGCAGTTCGTCGGCGTAGGCCGCGAGCAGCGGCTCGATGAACGGGATCGCGAACGCCGCGACGACGCTGGCTGCGGCGAGGAGGCCGGGCGCCACCGCGATCGCGGGGCTCGGAGCGTGCAGCGGGCAGTCCGCGACATCCTTCTTGGAGTAGAAGGCGCCCCAGACGAAGCGCACCGAGTAGGCGACCGTCAGCACCGAGCCGGCGAAGGCCGCGATGAGGGAGATCCACGCCCACCCGTCGCCCGCGGCGACCGCCTCGAGGAAGGCGGAGAACACCGCCTCCTTCGCGACGAAGCCGAGCAGCGGCGGCACGCCCGCCATCGATGCGGCGGCGACGATTCCGATCGTCGCGATCACGGGCATGCGCCGGCCGACGCCCGAGAGCTTGCGCCAGTCGCGAGTGCCCGCGGCGTGGTCGACGACGCCGACGACGAGGAAGAGCGTCGCCTTGAAGAGGGCGTGGGCGAGCAGCAGGGCGACGCCTGCGAGTGCTGCGTCGCGGGTGCCGAAGCCCGTGACCATGACGAGGAAGCCGAGCTGGCTCACGGTGCCGTAGGCGAGCAGGAGCTTCAGGTCGTACTGACGCAGCGCTCGCCAGCCGCCGACGAGCATCGTGAGCGCGCCGAGTCCGATGACGATCGGATGCCACACATCGAGGTCGGCGTAGCCGGGGGCGAGGCGGGCGACGAGGTAGACGCCCGCCTTCACCATCGCCGCGGCGTGCAGGTAGGCGCTCACCGGCGTGGGCGCGGCCATCGCCGCCGGCAGCCAGAAGTGGAACGGCACGAGGGCGCTCTTGGAGATCGCGCCGAGCAGCACGAGCGCGATCGCCCACTCGCCGGCCGTGCCGGTCACGGGGTGGGCGACGAGCTCGGAGAGCGAGGTGGTGCCGCCGTCGACGGCGAGGATGACGAGGCCGACGAGCATCGCGAGCCCGCCGAACGTCGTCACGGTCAGTGCCTGCAGCGCGGCACCGCGGCTCTCCTTCCGGCCCGTGTAGTGGCCGATCAGGAGGTACGAGAGCACGCTCGTCGCCTCCCAGAACGTGAACAGGATGAACACGTCGTCGGCCGTGACGAGGCCGAACATGACGCCGGCGAAGGCGAGGAGCAACGCCGCGAACCGGCCGAGCGCGGGCTCGTCGTCGGCGAAGTAGTGCATGCAGTAGAGCAGCACGAGGGCGCCGACGCCCGTGACGATGAGGGCGAGGAGCAGCGCGAGGGCGTCGAGCCGGAAGCTCAGCGCGATGTCGAGGGTGGGGATCCACGGCACGATCTCGACGACGGGGGTGCCGGCGAGCACCCCGGGCAGCCAGGTGAGCAGCAGCACGAAGACGGCGGCCGGCAGCAACGCGATGACGGCGAACACCCGACGTCCGAGCCACTTCGTGAGGAGTGGCGTGACCAGGGCGAGCGCACCGAACAGGGCGAGGCTGAAGATCATTCACCCTCCTCGCGCTCGCACCGTTCCGTCAGTCTATCTGCACGTCAACTGTCTTTAGTCGATTTTACCGATCCTCGATAAAGCTTGGTAAAGGCTCTAAGATCTCGTGCATGGACAGCATCAGCAACCCCTACACGCCGAACGCCGGTGCTGCCCCCGAGATCGTCGTCGGCAGAGACGACCAACTCGATTCCTTCCGGGTGCTGCTGCGGCGGCTCGAACGCGGGCGCACGGAACAGTCCATGATCATCACCGGACTCCGGGGCGTCGGCAAGACGGTGCTGCTCGGCCAATTCATGGACATCGCGAGCGCGGCGAAGTGGGAGGTCGTCGAGATCGAGGCGGCGAAGCACGACGACGCCCGGTTCCGGCAGTCGATGTTCTCGCAGTTGAAGGCCGCCCTCCTCCGGCTCTCTCCCCGAGCCCGATGGACCGAGCGAAGCCGGCGCGCCGCCGAAGTGCTGAGCGCGTTCGCGGTGTCCGTCGATCAGCAGGGCACGTTCAGCGTGTCCTGGGACGTTCCGCCTGCCGAGGGGCTCGGCGACCACGGCGACCTGTCGATGGACCTGACCGACGTCTTCGTCGCACTCGGCGAAGCGGCCGCCGAGCAGGGGCGCGGCGTCGCGCTGCTCATCGACGAGGTGCAGTTCCTCGGGCGCTCGCAACTCGAAGCGCTGATCCAGGCGGTGCACAAGACGGTGCAGCGCAAGCTCCCGATCACGTTCGTCGGCGCGGGTCTGCCGCAGATCGCCGAGCTCGCGGGCGACGCGAAGTCGTACGCCGAGCGCCTGTTCAAGTTTCCGCGGATCGGGTCGCTCTCGAGCGACGACGCTCGCAAGGCGCTCATCGAGCCCGCGCTCGTCGAGGGAGTCGTCTACGACGAGGACGCCGTCGATCTCGCCGTCGAGATCACACAGGGATACCCCTACTTCATCCAGGAGCTCGGCTACCAGGTGTGGGGCGTGGCATCCGACGATCGTGTGCATCGCGACGACGTCGAGATCGCGAGAGACGCCTACGAGGCGAAGCTCGACGGCTCGTTCTTCAGGGTGCGGCTCGATCGCGCCACGCCGCTGCAGACGGCCTACATGCGGGCGATGGCGGAGCTGGGTTCGGCGCCGCAGAAGGCCTCCGACGTCGCGCGGGTCATGGGGCGCGAGTCGACCCAGGTGGGTCCGACCCGTGCAGAGCTCATCGACATGGGCCTGCTCTACACGCCCGAGCACGGCTACGCCGCCTTCACCGTGCCCGACTTCGACCGCTTCATGCTGCGCGCGGTGCCCGAGCTGACCGTGCCCGAGGTGCGCAAGCGCAAGGGCTGACGATCGCACGGCTCATTCCGCGGGCGGCTCGATGGCCGCGGCGACGCCGAGCCGTTCCAGGCGGGCCGGATCGGCCAACACTCGGAGGCCGACGATCCGCTCACCGTGAAGATCGAACGCCATGATCGACACGAGCCGTCCGTGCATGACGGCGGCGACCCCGGGCCGGCCGTCGATGAGAATCGGCGTCGAATGCGCGGCGAGTCGCCCCGACAGCATTGCCTGCTCGGCGATCGCCCGGGCACCCTCCACGACCTGGCTCGTCTCGCCGTAGTCCGCATGCAGTACTGCGCCGTCGTCGAGCAGCGAGAGCAGCGCAGTGAGGTCGCCGGACTCCGCCGCGGCCAGCCATGACTCGACGATCCGCCGGCCGCGGGCGCGGTCAGGCCGGTGCGGTTCCTCGGCGCCGCGCACCCGTCGTCGTGCGCGGGAGCCGAGCTGGCGGGCCGCCGCGGGCGTGCGGTCGAGCACGATCGCGATCTCCTCGAACGACTGCCCGAACACGTCGTGCAGCACGAGTGCGATCCGCTCGGCTGGACTGAGTGTCTCGAGCACCACGAGGAGCGCGACGCTCACCCGCTCACCCTGCGCGGCGAATTCGGCGGGGTCGACGTCCACCGCGACGGGTTCGTCACGCCACGGTTGGACCTGCCACGAGTGCTCACGGCTCCGTCGCGGCGCCTTCAGCATGTCGAGACTCACTCGGGAGACGACGGTGGTGAGCCATGCCGACAGATTCTCGATGCGGCCGACGTCGACGCCCTCGAGCCGAAGCCATGTCTCCTGCACCGCGTCGTCGGCGTCGGCGGTCGAGCCCAGCAGCCGCGTCGCGATGGCACGCAGGCGCGGGCGCTCGGTTTCGAACCGGCGGGCGAGCATTCGTCGATCCGTCATGTCACATCTCCTCGAGGTCGATCGTCATGGTTTCGACGAGGAGCTCTCCTCGAATGTGACACGAAGGGAACTTCACCATGCATGCACCTCTGCTCGTGACCGGCGGCACCGGCAACATCGGGGGCCGCGTCGTGCCGCTGCTCCGCGACGCCGGTCGAGACGTGCGGATCCTGTCGAGGCATCCGCGCGACGATGCACCTGGACTTCAGTATGTCGAAGGCGACACCGTCAGCGGACGCGGACTCGACGCAGCCCTCGCCGGCGTCGACGTCGTGCTCCACCTGGCGGGCGGTGCCAAGGGCGACGACCTCGCCGCGGCGCAGCTGTCGCGGGCCGCACGCGACGCGGGTGTGCGTCATCTCGTGCTGATCTCAGTGGTCGGAGCTGACCGAATGCCCATCGGGTACTTCCGTGCGAAGGCCGAGGCAGAGGCCACGATCTCCGCCTCCGGCGTGCCGTGGACGATCCTGCGCGTCGCCCAGCTGCACGACTTCGTGCTTCCGGTGGTTCGTGGCATGGCGAAGCTGCCGTTCCTGCCGGTGCCGGGAGGGCTGCGTTTCGAGCCGGTGGATCGCGACGAGGTCGCCGCCCGCCTGGCCGAGCTCACGCTCGGCGATCCGGCGGGTCGGGTCGCGGATCTCGCCGGGCCCGAGGTGCTTGACGTCCCGGCGCTCGTGGCGGGCTACCGCGAAGTGCACGGCGCCGCACGCCGGGGCCGAGTGCCGATCCGGATGCCCGGTGCGGTCGGCCGAGCGTACCGCGCCGGCGACAATCTCGCCGCCGACGGGGCGCAACGCGGCGTGCGCAGTTGGCGCGAGTACCTCGCGGCGCTCGCCGCAGCGAACGACGGAGAGAAGGCCGGAGCGCGGTGACCGATCGGAGCGCCGGTGCGGATCAGCGGCGGATGATGCGCCGTTCCATCGCGGCGGCTACCGCGCCGGCCCGGGTGTCGACGCCGAGCTTCGTGTAGATGTGCGAGAGGTGCGACTTCACGGTCGCCTCCGAGACGAAGAGCTCCTTCGCCATCTCGCGATTGCCGAGGCCCTGTGCGAGCAGCTCGAGCACGGCGACCTCGCGTTCGGTGACGACGGGGCCGGGCGAGGCTGCGCGGCGCACGAGCGTGGCCGCGACCGAGGACGCGAGCACCGTCTCGCCTCGAGCGGTCGCCCGGATCCCGGCGAACAGCTCGGGCGCAGGGGCATCCTTCAGCAGGTAACCGCTCGCCCCGGCATCGAGTGCGCGCAGGATGTCGGCCTCGGTGGCGTACGTCGTGAGCACGAGCACGCGCGGCGGGTCGTCGAGCG
Source organism: Agromyces cerinus (assembly GCF_016907835.1). Classification (NCBI taxonomy): domain Bacteria; kingdom Bacillati; phylum Actinomycetota; class Actinomycetes; order Micrococcales; family Microbacteriaceae; genus Agromyces; species Agromyces cerinus. The sequence goes on from NZ_JAFBCT010000001.1 coordinate 3,939,005, forward strand.
CTCGCAGTTCGGAGGTGACGGCGGCGCCGCCGGGGCCCTCGCCGAGGTCGAGGTCCATCAGCACGACGTCGGGTCGCGTCGCCGCGACGACCGACCGCGCCGTCGCGAGGTCGCGCGCCTCGCCGACGACCTCGAGGTCGTCGGTTCCCGAGATGAGCGCCGAGAGCCCGGCGCGAACGACGGGATGGTCGTCGACGAGCACGACGCGCACGTTCATTCGCCCTCCAGCGGCAGCTCGACCGACACCGTGGTGCCATCGCCGGGGGAGCTCTCGATGGAGGCCCGCCCGCCGAGCCCTGCGGCGCGATCGAGGATGCCCTGCAGACCGCGGCCCCGTCCGGCACGACCGGGTTGCGCGGTGGTCGACGCATCGGCGACCGTGCCGGCGTCGAAACCCCGGCCGTCATCGCGCACGTCGAGTCGCACCTCGTCGGGGAGGAAGGTGAGGGTGACCGCGATGCGGTCGGCTCCGGAGTGCTCGACGGCGTTCGCGAGCGCACCGCGGGCCGAGCGCAGCACGGCCCCCGCGACGTCGGCGGCGAGCGGCACGGGGTCGCCGTGCACGTACAGGCCGATCTCCGGGCGGGCGTCCGGCCCGCCGGACTCGTCGATGAGGCGACGCAGTGCAGCAGGCAGCGCCTCGCCCGAGGTGTCGTCGGCGAGCTCGACGGGCGGGAGCCCGTGCACGACTCGGCGGACCTCGCCGAGTCCGTCGCGTGCCGTCGCGGCGGCCACGTCGACGTGGTCGCGCGCGAGATCGGGCCGCCGATCCCAGTCCTGCGCGGTCGCCGCGAGCAGCAGCGTGATGCTCGCCAGCCTCTGCCCGACGGAATCGTGGATCTCGCGTGAGAGCCGCTGCCGTTCCGCGAGCGCGCCGGCTCGGTGCTGCGCCTGCAGCAGCTCGTGCTGCGCGTCGGTCAACTCGTCGAGCAGGGCTTGCCGCGCGGCCGACTCGCGCTGCAGCGCCCGGTAGACGAGCACGGTCACCACCGCGATGCCGATCGGACCGGCGATCACGGTGGGGTCGATGCCGTCGGCGATGCGCAGCTCGGCCGCGGTCACGAGCGCCGTCATGAGCACGATGACGGTCACCGCGCCGCGGAACGGCAGCACCTGCAGCACGGCGAACCCGAGGGGCACGGCGCACCAGGCGAACGAGGGGGCCGCGAGCGTCAGCAGTGCCCAGAGCACGGTGACCGTGACGACCCAGGCGGTCGGCCACCACGAGCGCGTCGGCAGGAGCGGTCGCAATGAATACGCGATCGTGAGCAGGGCGGCGCCGATGAGCACGAGCACCCCGTCGGCACCGAGCCCGTGCCGTTCGAGGTAGCGCACGGCCGACGTGACGACGAGCACGATGAACACGAGCTGCAGCCAGCGGTCGAGTCGGGCGACGGGCGCGAGGATGCCGCGGACGCCGGTGCGGTCGGAGACGGTCATGATCGCCCCAGCCTAGGCAGGCCGCGCGAAGACCGGCATCATCCGATCGGCTATCCGATGGCAGCCGATCTCCGGACGCCGGCACCCACCGTGCCGGCGGAGTCTGGAACAGCGCCGAAACCCGGCGCGCCAGAGATGGGGAGATCCATGAAGCGCATCATCGCAACCGCGCTCGCCGCAGCGAGCCTCGCGGCCGGAATCACGACCGCGACCGTCACGACCGGAGCCGGCGAGGCTGCCGCCTCCGAGCGCGGCGGCCACGGCCAGAGCCCCGACCGGTACGTGCTGCCGGGTGACGAAGCCGGCTCCCGTTTCGAGGGCATCGGCGTCGACGAGCGCCGGGGCCTGTTCTACGTGAGCGAGGTCACCGGAGGCGAGATCCACCGCGGCGGTGCTCGCGACGCCGAGGGGGAGGAATGGCTCGCGGGCGACGGCACCGACGGCAGGTACACCGCTCGCGGCGTCACCGTCGACCGCGCCGGCAACGTCTACATCGCCGGCGGACCGAACGGCATCGGCAACCCCGACCGCCCCGACCTGTGGGTGTACTCGCACGACGGCGAGCTGCTCGCCGCACTGCGCGTGCCCGGCACCCCCGACGCGTTCCTCAACGACGTCGCGATCGGCGCCGACGGCGCCGCCTACTTCACCAACTCGAACGACCCGCAGATCTTCCGCGTCGCCGCGGCGGGCGACAGCTGGTCGGCCGAGCTGTGGGCGGATGCCTCGGGCACGATCGATCGCGTCGCGGGCTTCAACCTCGGCGGCATCGTGCTCTCGGCCGACCGCAGCGCCTTCGTCGTCGCGCAGGGCAACACCGGCCGGCTGTGGCGCTTCGCGACGGCCGACGGCGTGGTCTCGGAGATCGACACGCAGGGCGCAGACCTCGTGAACGCCGACGGCCTCGTGCGGGAGGGCAACCAGCTCACCGTCCTCCGCAACTTCTCGAAGATGGTGGCGACGATGCGGATCTCGGCCGATGGCGACGCCGTGCGCCGGGTCGTCCAGCGAGCGAGCGACCCCGAACGCGTGTACACGACCGCGAAGATGCTGCACGGCCGGCTGCTCGCCGTCGACAGCAAGTTCGACGAGCAGCCCGCGCCCTCCGGCCCGTACGACGTCGTCGGGTCGCCGTGGGCCTGACGCGTCGATCTCGCAGCAGCGCTCTCGCGATCATCGCGGCGGCGCTGCTGTTCGCGGGCTGCAGCACGCAGGTCGATGCCGCATCGCGCCCGACGACCCCACCCCCATCCGCACCTTCACGAGAGGATGTCCAGATGACCGAGATTGAGACCGAGACCCCCCAGCTGCCCGACCCCGACGGAACCCTGCTCAGTGCGGCTTCCGTCGGCGACACGGCGACGGTCGACCTCGCGATCCGCGCGGGCGCCGACCTCGAAGCCCGAGACGAGCGACGGCGCACGGCGCTGCTGCTCGCCGTCACGGGTGATCACGTCGAGGCCGCGAAGCTGCTCGTCGCGGCCGGTGCCGACCCCGACGCCCTCGACGACCGGCACGACACCCCGTGGCTCGTGACGGGCGTGACGGGAAGCGTCGCGATGGCCGAGGTGCTGCTGCCGGCCGACCCCGACTTCACGATCGTCAACCGCTTCGGCGGCATCTCGGTCATCCCCGCGGGCGAGCGCGCCCACGTCGAGTACCTGCAGCGCGTGCTGCAGACCGATATCGACGTGAACCACGTCAACAACCTCGGCTGGACGTCGCTGCTCGAGGCCGTGATCCTCGGCGACGGCGGGCCGCGCCACCAGGAGACGGTGCGCGTGCTGCTCGAGGGCGGGGCCGATCGCTCGATCGCCGACCGCGACGGCGTCACCCCGCTCGAGCACGCCCGGGCGAAGGGCTACGACGAGATCGTCGCGCTGCTCGACTGAAGGTGCAGAACGGCGGATGCCGGGTCAGGGCGTGTCGCAGCGCCCATCGGGCGGCATGCCGACGCGCTTCCGCCAGTCGGTCCACAGCCCGGCGCTCACCGGGTCATCGGGGTCGGGGGCGCAGTCCGAGGCGTTGATCCGAGCGGCCCCGATCACGACACTCAGTCCGACGGCGTCAGCGGGCACCGCGTCTGCGAAGTCGAGCATGATGGACCACCTCGCCGTCTCGCGGAACCGGCTCTCCCACTCGCCGGGTGCGAGTTCGTCGGGCGAGAGGTCGGTGAGACGGATCGCCACCGCCAACTCCTGCGGTTCGGGTGCCTCGCCGTCGTAGGGTTGCGTGGGCGTCAGCCACTCGAACTTGAACACGGATCCGCCCAGGGGTCGGGCCCGATCGAAGGGCGCCTGGAACGCGGCGACCTGCTCGATCTGCTCGTTCGGCATGGGGAGATCGACCCAGGTCGCCCCGCCGGGGAGGATCCCACCGGGACGGAGCTCGATCGACGTCTCGGATGCCGCATGAGCAGGCTGGCGCTCGTACTCGTCGTTGAACGCGGCGACGAGCGCGGCCTGCTGCTCGGGGGAGTACGAACCGTCGACCCGCACGGTCCGCCGGAACCCGGGCTCGTCTGCCCGCCAGTCGTGCTCGAGCACGACGTGGACTCGCTCGAAGTCGTCGACGAGCGCTCGCCACCGCTCGGCTTCGAAGACGGCGGTGCGATCGTCGACGCCGGTGCCGATCTCGAACCTCGGCACACGGTCGTACTCGCCGATCGCCTCGACCATGAGTGTGGTCTCGTTCTCGGAGCGTCCGCCCGCGGAATGCTCATTCCAGACCCGCACCACCTCCACGTACTGGTCGTCCTCCGCGTTCGGCTCCATGGTGACCCTGGCATCCCATCCGAAATCCGAGGTGACGCCGTTGCCGTTCACGGTCGCGCTCGCGAACTTCACACCGGGGAGTCCGAACAGCGCGCGCTGGACACCGGCTGCCGCGCTCTCCGGACCCCAGGAGCACGCCGTCAGCAGCGAGAGCGAGACCGCGGCGATGATCCCGGTCGCGGTGATGCGGATCTTGGTCCGTGTGCCCATGACCCGGAAGCCTAACCGCCGCGGTGCCGCTCAGCCGACGGTCACGCCGCCGCACCGCCGAGGTAGGCGTTGCGCACCTCGGGCAGCTCGACGAGCTCGGCCGGCGTGCCCTCGAGCACGACCCGGCCGCGCTGCATGACGACCGCGCGATCGGCGATGCCGAACGAGGCGCGCACGTTCTGCTCGACGAGCAGCACCGCCATGCCGCGCCCGCGCAGCTCGGTCAGCACCTTCATGATCTCGGCGACGACCTTCGGCGCCAGGCCGATCGACGGCTCGTCGAGCATGATCGCCTTGGGCGCGGCCATGAGGCCCCGACCGATCGCGACCATCTGCTGCTCACCGCCCGAGAGCGTGCCCGCCGCCTGCCCGAGCCGCGGCTGCAGCCGCGGGAAGAGCTCGAGCACGGCGGCGAGGTCGCCCTTGCCGCCGCGGCTCCACGCGCCGAGCATGAGGTTGTCGCGCACCGAGAGCGTCGGGAAGCAGAGGCGGTTCTCGGGCACGTGGGTGAGCCCGAGTGCCGCCATCTTCTCGGTCGGCCTGCCCGTGATGTCGACGCCGTCGATCGTGACGGTGCCGGCGGTCGGTCGGATCAGGCCGTTGAGCGCCCGCAGGAGCGTCGTCTTGCCTGCGCCGTTGGAGCCGACCACGGTCACGATCTCGCCGGGTGCGACCGAGAGGCTCACCTCGTGCAGGATCGCGAGTTTACCGTAGCCCGCATCGAGGCGGTCGACTGCGAGGGTCATGACTGGTCCTCCAGTTCCTTCAGCTCGGCCTCGGCCTCTTCGGCATCGGTGCCGAGGTAGGCGACGATGACCGCCGGATCGTTGCGCACCGATTCGGGATCGCCGTGCGCGATGAGCACGCCGTCGTCGAGCACCGCGACCGAGTCCGCGAGCGCCATCACCTGGGCGACGTCGTGCTCGACGAGCACGATCGTGAGCCCGGCGTCGCGCAGTGACCGCAGCAGTTGCGCGAGCAGTTCGCGCTCGCTGCCCGAGAGCCCCGCCATGGGTTCGTCGAGCAGCAGCAGCGCGGGCTCGGCGGCGAGCGCCCGGCACACCTCCATCATGCGCTGGCGGCCGAACGGCAGATCGCCGGCGGCGAGGCCCGCGACGTCGCCGAGGCGCATCGAGTCGAGGATGTCGTGCGCGATCTCCTCGTGCGCGTACTGCTCGCGGCCCTGCAGCCCGAACATGCCGCGGAGGATGCCGGCCCGGCCCTTGCGGTAGCGGCCCATGTAGACGTTGCCGACGACATCGGTCGACGAGAACACCTGCAGGTTCTGGAACGTGCGGGTCAGCCCGGCCTCTGCTCCGACGTGCGGCTTGCGGCCCTGGATCTCCTCGCCGAGGAATCGCACCGTGCCCGACGTGGGCGCGATCGCCCCCGTGATCATGTTGAAGCATGTCGTCTTGCCCGCGCCGTTCGGACCGATGAGGCCCATGATCTGCCCGGCGGGCACCGTGAGGGTCACATCGTCGACGGCGACCACGCCGCCGTAGCGCTTCGTGAGCCCCGACACCTCGAGGATCGGCTCGCCGACGGCCACCGGCGTCGACACGGTCGGAATCCGGGCATCGGATGCCGCGGCATCCGTGACCTCGTCGAGGCCTGCGCCGGCCGGGTTCTCACCCGGCAGGCCGCCGAACGCGCGGGTGGCCACGTCGCCCGAGCCGCCGTCGGCGTCAGCAGCGGGGGAGGGCTTCGTCGAGCCATCCGCTCGCCGCCTCGTGATCGCCGCCCATGCCGACTTCACGACCTGGTAGAGCCCGCCCGGCAGCAGGATGATCACGAGGATCAGCACGAGGCCGTAGCCGATGAGCTGCACCTCGCCCGTCGCGCCGGGGATGATCGCGGGAATCAGGTCGCGCAGCCCCTCGGAGAGGAGTTCCACGATGAACGCGCCGGCGACCGCGCCCCAGACCGAGCCGAGCCCGCCGAGCACGACCATCAGCAGCAGCTCGACCGAGACGTGGAACTCGGCGACCTGCGGCGAGACGATCTGCACCTGGTAGGCGTAGAAGACACCGCCGAGGCCCGCGAAGCCCGCCGAGAGGGTGAAGACCTTCACGCGCAGTGCGTACGTGTTCACGCCGAGCGACTCGGCCGCGAGTTCGGAGTCGTTGACCGCCGAGAGCGCCCGGCCCGCCCGCGAGCGGGTGAGGTTCAGTGCGAGCACGAGGCCGATGAGCACGAACGGCGCGACGAACCAGAAGAACAGCCCGTTGTTGTCGATCGGCACGCCGAAGACCTCGGGCCGGCCGTAGCCGTAGATGCCCGTCGTGCGGCCGGTGAACTCCCACTCGCGCACGGCGATCATGACGATGAAGCCGAGCCCGAGCGTCGCGAGCGCGAGGTAGTGGCCGCGCAGGCGCAGCATCGGCAGACCGATGAGGAGCGCCGCGAGCATGGCCGCGACGACCCCGCCGACCGCAGCGACGGGGCCGGGCATCTCGAACTTCTGCAGCAGGATCGCGTGCGTGTACGCGCCGATCGCGAAGAATGCCGCCTGGCCGAGGCTCACCTGCCCGGCGAGGCCCATGAGCAGCGACAGGCCGATCGCGGGCAGCGCGAAGATCATCGAGAAGACCGCGATGTTCATCATCGACGAACTCGCCGTGAACGGGATGATCGCGATGACCACCGCGAACGCCGCGACGCCGAGGATCGTGCCGCGGTTGTTGGGCCAGAAGCCCGTCTTCGACCGCAGTGCGGCCTTGTTCAGGTACGACATCTCAGACCCTCACGGCGTTCGGGCGCAGCACGAGGCCGGCCGGTCGGATGATCAGCACGATGATGAGGATGAAGAACGCGACCGCATCCTTCCAGCCGGATGCCACGTAGCCCGCGACGTACGACTCGATGATGCCGAGCAGCAGGGCGCCGACGATCGCCGCCCGGAACGAGACGAGCCCGCCGAGCACCGCCGCGACGAACCCCTTGAGGCCGAGCAGCAGGCCGCCCGACCAGATCGAGAGGTAGATCGGCGAGGAGACCACGCCCGCTGTCGCGCCCACGAATCCGGCGATCGCGAAGGCGATGACGGAGGCCGCCGCCGGCGAGATGCCGACGATGCGGGCTGCGACCGGCTGTTCGGCGCTGGCGCGCAGCGCCTTGCCCCAGCGGGTCTTCTCGTAGAAGAGCAGCACGCCGCCGCCGACGACCACGAGGGCGCCGAGCATCCAGAGCTCCTGCGAGCGGATGCTGACGCCGCCGAGGGTGAGGTCACTGCCGGGGAAGGCGGGCAGGCGCTTGGCCTCCGCGCCCCAGATGAGGAGCATGATCGCCTGCAGCAGCGTCGAGACGCCGAGGGTCAGGATGATCGAGACGAGCGTCGTGAGGTTCTTCACGCGCGAGATGACGAGCCGCTCGATGAGCACCGAGGCGAGCGTCACCGAGATGAGCGCGATGAGGATGGCGACGGGCAGCGGCAGGCCGGCCGTGACGAGCGAGATGCTGCCAAGACCGGCCAGCGTCGCATAGTCGCCCTGGGCGATGTTCACGACGTGCCGCACCGTGTAGGTGGCGATGAGGCCGACGGCGAGCAGGGCGTACACAGACCCCTGTGAGAGCCCTGCCACCGTCAGCTGGAGGAAGTCGATCAACGGGTGCTGCCTACTCTTCGAGGAGGGTCCAGCGGCCGCCCTCGGCGAGCGCCATGATGAGCGCGTCCGCGGTGAGGCCCGAGTGGTTCTCGGGGGTCATCGTGAAGATGCCCGAGATGCCGACGAGGTCGGTCGTCGACTCGATCGCGTCGCGGAGCGCCTCGGGGTCGGTGCCTGCCGACTCGAGCGCCTTCGTGCCGACCAGCCACGCGTCGTACGCGTGACCGGCGAAGCTCGAGGGAGAGCTGCCGAACTCCTCGGAGTAGTCGGCGATGAACTGGTCGATGACCGGCTTCTGCGGGTCGTCGTCGCTGAGCTCATCGGCGACGAGCAGGCGGCCCATCGGGGCGATGACGCCGTCGGCTGCGGGGCCCGCGGCCTCGAAGAACGCGTCGTTGGCGACACCGTGCGACTGGTAGACCGGCTTGTTCACGCCGAGCTGCACGTAGGCGGCCTGCGCGAGGCCGGCCGACGGGGTGATGCCCCAGATGATGACGGCGTCGGCGTCGGCGGCACGAATGTTCGTCATCTGCGCGGTGAAGTCGGTCGCGCTGGGCTCGAAGGCCTCGGTGGCCGTGAGGGTGATGCCGCGCTCCTCGCCGAGCTCGGTGATGATGTCGGCGATGCCCTCGCCGAAGCCGGTGGCGTCGCGCACGAGCGCGATCTTGGTGTAGCCCTTCGAGGCGGCGTCGTCGAGGATGCGCTCGAGCACGACGAGGTCGTTCTGCGCGGTCTTGAAGACCCACTCGGAGCCGTCGACGATGGCGGCGTTCGCGGCGACCGAGATGGTCGGCACCTGCGCGGCCTCGACGAGGGGGCGCATCGCGAGCGAGGGGCCGGTGCGCGAGGAGCCGATGATGAGGTCGACGTCGTCGTTCTCGATGAGCTGCGTGGTGGCCTTGGCGGCGCCGTCTTCGGTGGACTGGTTGTCCTTGATGATGAGCTCGACCTCGCGGCCGTCGATGCCGCCGTCGGCGTTCAGCTGCTCGGCGAGCATGTTGAGGGTGTTCTGCTCGGGAACGCCGAGGTTCGCGCCGACACCCGTGATGTCGAGCACGGCGCCGATCTTGATGGGGCCCTCTTCGGAGGCCGCCTCACCGCCGGAATCGCCGCCGAAGTTCGAGGCGCCGCAACCGGTGAGGGCGAGTGCGATGGATGCCGCGACTGCGGCGGGAACGAGCAGACGGCGCTGCGCACGGTGCATGGGATGAACTCTCCTTTGAGCCCTCGCGGGTTCTCGTCATCGAGTAGGGATTCATGACCGACCATTCGGTCACTATTTCAATGCTCTCGAAGATACGTCGCGTGGTGAGGCCTTGGCAAGTGATCGTGATGCAACGGAGACACGGATGTTGCGTGCAGATTGTCTGTTCCGACCATCTCGACAGCGAGCGCAGCGTGCGTTTCGCCCTCGGCGGCGAGGCAGGATGGAGGCATGCCGATCCTCATCACCGCCGACGACCTCGCCGCTCGCCTCGCCTCGGGGGAGCGCACCGTCGTGCTCGACGTGCGCTGGTCGCTCGCCGAGCCCGACGGCACCGAGGCGTACCGCGCCGGCCACATCCCGGGCGCCGTCTACGTCGACCTCGACCACGAGCTCGCCGACCACGACGTGACCGGTGAGGGGCGGCATCCGCTGCCGACCGAGGCGGCCTTCACCGGAGCGATGCGACGCTGGGGCGTTCGTGACGGCGACACCGTCGTCGTGATGGACGACCTCGGCAACCAGTCCTCCGCGCGGGCGTGGTGGCTGCTGCGGCATGCAGGCGTCGCCGACGTGCGGATGCTCGACGGCGGTCTGGCGGCATGGCGGGCGGCGGGACATCCGCTCGAGGTCGGCGACGTCGTGCCCGAGCCCGGTGACGCCACGGCGCACTTCGGCGCGATGCCGGCGATCGACATCGACGGGGCCGCCGCGTTCCCGGCCACTGGCGTGCTGCTCGATGCCCGCGGTGCGCCGCGCTATCGCGGCGAGGTCGAGCCCATCGACCCGCGGGCCGGGCACATCCCCGGCGCTCGGTCCGCTCCGAGCGGCGAGAACCTCGAGGCCGACGGCCGCTTCAAATCGGCCGAAGCGTTGCGCGAGCATTTCGCAGGCGTCGGTGCGATCGGGGGAGTGCCCGTCGCCGCGTACTGCGGCTCCGGCGTCACCGCGGCGCACGAGGTCGCCGCCCTCGCGATCGCGGGCATCGACGCGGCGCTCTACCCCGGATCGTGGAGCCAGTGGTCGAACGACGAGACCCGCCCCGTCGCCACGGGCGCCTCGCCGGTCGAGTAGCGGGTCACTCGCGCGGCACGGGCACGCCCGCGGCCCGGAGCCTGGCCTCGGTGAGCGCGGTCAGCCTGGTCGAGATCGGCGCCTGAACCTCGCCGTGGGTGTTGATCAGCGCGTACTTGGTCGACGCGTCGATCCAGGCGCGCATGATGTCGGGATCCCCCATGAGGGACGGGTTGGCGAGGTAGAGGTCGGCCGTGGCGATCGCGAGTTCCTCGATGCGCGGGTCGTCCTGGTCCCATCCCTCCGCCTCCCAGCTGCGCTTCGTCAGTTCGACGTAGCCGGCGTCGTCGAGCCGCAGCTCGAGCTGGGTCAGGAAGCCGTCGAAGCCGCCCGGCAGCAGCGCCCGGGCCAGCACCAGGCCTTCGCGTTGACCGGCGACGTACTCGGCGTCGAACCCGAGATCGCGCATCCTGTCGAGCACCGCGCAGGCGCGATCGGGCAGCAGCGCCCGGTCGCCGTCGGCGAGCCGGTGCAGCGTGTCGCGGCGCGCGATCAGATCCGTGATCCGATCGTTCAACCGGCGCTCGACGTCGGCGATGGCGGCCGTGAACCGCCCGGCGTCGGCGTCGAGCAGTTCACCGATCTCGGCGAGCGGCACACCGGCGGTCGCCAGGGTTCGAACCTGGACCAGCCGCAGCAGCTCGTCCGATCCGTAGCGACGGTACCCGGAGCTGTCTCGTCGGGGTTCGTCGACCAGCCCGAGCCGGTGGTAATGCCGCACGGTCTTCACCGTGACGTCGGCGTATGCCGCCGCCTGCCCGATCGCGAGTCCGCCCATCATGCGGTCAACGACCCTTCCGCTCGAGGGCGGCGACCTCGCGCACGGCTTCCGCGACGGCGGGGGAGTCCTTTCGCAGGATGCTCCCGTGGTTGCTCGAGACCTTCGCGCTCACCTTCAGGTTCGGGTTACGGGCCAGCACCGGGTCGAGGGCCTTGCGCATCTGCTCCTGCAGGTCATCGCGGCTGCCGACGGCTTCGCCGGAGGCGACGACATAGCGGACGGGCACGGTCAGGCTGTCGAGGATCGGGCCGACTGCGGCGTGCAGCAGGTGCGACTCGATGGCGAGATCCGCATGCGTCTCGGCGGAGAACCTCGCCGCCAGACCCATCGGCCGAACCAACGGCATCATCGGCTTCATCCGGCGGAACACCGTCCTGATCTCCTCGTGGCCGGCTTCGTCGGTCCAGCCGACGGGGTACGGGCCGTCGACGCCCACCACGCCCAGCGCGCGTGCCGGGTTCCTGCTGGCCCAGTGCACGCCCAGCAGTGCTCCGTACGACCAGCCCACCAGCAGGGGCCGGTCGACGCCCCTCGCTTCGAGGACGGCGTCGATGTCGCGCATGCACGCCTCGAACGAGTAGTCGGCCGCGAGCTTCGACTTCCCGCGGGCCCGTTCGTCGAAGGTGATGTGGCGATAGCCGGGCCCGAGGTCGGTGGTGACGCGTCGCCAGTGCCGCTTCGAGGCGTACGAGCCGTTCAGGTAGACCACGGGGATGCCGGGTCCGCCGGTGTCGGTGACCGCCAGTGCCGTGTCTTCGAACGGCACCATGCCGGTCCAGGTCGTGTCGGCGAACTTCTTGGAATCAGTGGAATTCGTTGTGTTCATGTCGTCAGCGTGCACCCTGACCTCGGGTCAAGGTCAACACGTGATTCCGACATGTTCGAGATCGGCACGCCTACGCCGGGCGCTGACCGATCGCGATGAGCGTCGTCACGTCGATGGAGGTCACGTCGCGCGCCTTCACCGCCGCGAGGTAGCGCTTCCGCACCTTCTCGACCGCGGGAGCGCCGAGGCCGCCGAGCATGAAGCGCAACGCCGTGCCTTCGACGAGCAGCCACAACAGCTCGGGCGTCAGATCGAGGTGCCGTTGCACGGTGTGCGCCCGCACGCCCGCGAGGCCGAGCCCCGTGAGCCACTGCGCGAGACTGCCCGCCGTGTCGATCGACTCGAGACCCGCCGCGCGAGGCACCGCGGCATCGAGTGAAGCTCCGCCATCGGGCAGCGCCTCGGCGAGCAGCTCGGGAAGCGGATCGAACGCGCCCCCCGCCCACACCGTGATCGCGACCCGACCGCCCGGCCGTGCGCGTTCGATCAGGTGACGCGTGTCGGCGTCGAGGTCGGGGAAGTGGAAGACGCCGAGCACGCACTGCACGAGGTCGTACCCGGTGGGCTCCCACGTCGTGACGTCGGCGACGTGCAGCCGGAGCTGCGGCATCCGCTCGCCCGCTCGCTCGCGCGCCGCATCGACGAGCGGTTCGGCGAAGTCGACCGCGTCGACGACACCGCCGGGTCCCACCAGCTCGGCCGTCGGCAGTGCGGATGCGCCGTCGCCGCAGCAGGCGTCGAGCACGACCTCGTCGAACCGCGGGTGCGCGCGCGCCACCGCCGCGGTCGAGATCGGATTCCACAGCGCGTCGTCGAGCTCGATGGATGCCGCGGCCGCAGCCGCGAATCCTCCAGCGAGATCAGGTTCCCCCAACTTGTCCCCCATCCGCCCATTGTGGCCCTGATCGGCCGCAAAGGCGCGGATTCCGGCGGCTCGCCTGTGATGTGGCGCTGGATCGGCTGGGCCGCAAAGGCGCGGATTCCGGCGGCTCGCCTGCGATGTGGCGCTGGATCGGCTGGGCCGCAAAGGCGCGGATTCCGGCGGCTCGCCTGTGATGTGGCGTGGCGATGTCGCGCGCAGATCGTGCGGATTCCGTGACCATGGACTCAGGCAATCGAAAGCCGAACGGTGCAGACTGGAGGGATTCCAACCCTGATCGAATCGAGTCGTCCTCCCATGAACCGTGCCATGCGCCGTGCCGCGCCCCTCGCGCTCGCCTCCGCGACCGCCCTGCTCCTCGCCGGTTGCGCCACCGGTTCGGAGCCCGAAGCGACGAAGACGCCCGACGCCGCCGCGGAGTGCATGGACGTCACGTCCGGGGACCTCAGTGACGGCGTGAAGGTCGAGGGCGAGTTCGCAGGAACCCCGACCGCGACGTTCACCACTCCGCTCGAGGCCGACGAGCTCGAGCGCACGATCGCCATCGAGGGCGACGGCGACGAGACCGCCTCGGGCGACCAGATGAACGTCGTCGTGACGGCCTTCTCGGGCACGAGCGGCGAGACGCTGTTCTCGCAGCCGACCACGATCAAGGTCGGCGACGAGCAGGTCTACGAATCGTTCCGCGCGGGCATCGACTGCGTGCCCGTGGGATCGCGCTCCGTGATCGTCGCCCCGGCCGCGACGCTCTACGGCGAAGAGGGCAACGAGACCATCGGCGTCGCCGCCGGCGAGACCGTCGTCATCGTCGTCGACGTCGTCGAGGAGAAGAAGCCGCTGAAGCCCGCCGAGTGGACCGAGAACGTTCCCGAGGTCAAGTTCGGCGCCGAGGGCGAGCCGCCCACGGTCACCCTGCCCGACACCGAGCCGTCGACCGAGCTGCAGATGAAGGTGCTCGAAGAGGGCGACGGCGACGAGGTGAAGGAGGGCGACAGCGTCACCGTGCAGTACCAGGGCATCAGCTGGACCACTGGCGAGATCTTCGACCAGAGCTACACCCGTGGTTCGGCGTCGACGTTCACGACCGACGGCGTCATCCAGGGCTTCGGCGCTGCACTGGTCGGCCAGAAGGTCGGCACCAAGCTCATCGTCACGATCCCGCCGGAGTACGCGTACGGCACGGATGCCGCGGCGCACCAGCTCGGCGGGCAGACCCTCGTCTTCCTCGTGGAGATCGAGGGCACTGAAGCCGTGAAGTAGCAGCTGCTCGCACGAAGGGCCGGACGGGAGACCGTCCGGCCCTTCGTCGTATCCGTGCTCAGCGAGCCCAGGTCAGTACGGCGATGACGATGCTCACCGCGAGGAAGCACGCCACGAACACCGTGTCGCGCACTCGCCACGGCGAGAGGTGCCGCTCGGTGCGGGTGCGGTGCGCGCCGAAGGCGCGGGCGTCCATCGCGAGGGCGACGCGCTCGGCGTGCCGGATCGCCGAGGCGAGCAGCGGCACGATGTAGCCGAGCGCACGTCGCACGGCCGCGACCGGCCCGCGCCCGACATCGGTTCCCCGCACCCGGTGGGCGGCCCTGATGATCTCGAGCTCGTGGCCGAAACGCGGCACGAAGCGCAGCGCGGCGAGCGCCGTGTAGCCGAGGCGGTAGGGCACGCGCAGGTTCTGCACCATCGAGCGCACGAACTCGGTGCCGGTCGACGTGACGCCCGCGATGAGCGAGAGCAGCAGGATCGCGAGGATGCGGAGACCGGTGGCGAAGCCCACGACGTAGGCCGCGAGCGTGAAGTCCCAGTCGCCGATCGACACGAGGGTGACGGATGCCGCGGGGTGGCCGGCCACGCTCGACGGGTCGATCCACACGCCGAAGGTGACGCCGAGCACGAGTGCGGCGATCGGGATGCCGAGGAGCAGTGCCGCGATCGCTCGGCCCGACAGTCGAGCGCCGATGAGCAGCACGGCCGCCGCGAACACGATGAACGCGAGCGGGAGCGCGATGCCCCGACTGAACATGACGATGACCATGACCGGCACCGGTGCGGCGAGCTTCGCGAGCGGGTTCAGGGCGTACAGGAAACGCGATGGGCGTTGCGTGCGGTGCTCGGCGAAGGGGTCGACGGCATCGGATGCCGCGTGGGACTCCCGCCCGTCGGCAGGCGTCGCGGGCACGTCGGGCGTGACGGCGCCGCCCCCGCCGGACGCGATCACGATGCGCCCTTCGAGGAGACCGGCAGCTGCGACATCCGGGTGATCGAATGCCAGGCTGGGTGCCGCGCGAGGCCGCGGGTGGCCCGGGCGAGCGGAGGGTGGCGCAGCCCCGCCTGCTCGACGAGCGGGCCGGCGAGCACCTCGACCGTGGGGCCGACACCGAGGAGGCGCCCGCTGTCCATCACGGCGATGTGGCTCGCGTAGTCGGCGACGAGCTGCAGGTCGTGGGTGACGACGAGCACGGTGGTGCCGTCGTCGTTGAGGCCCCGCAGCATGTCGAGCAGCTCGGAGGCGCGCGCCCGGTCCTGCCCGAACGTCGGTTCGTCGAGCGCGAGCACGGGTGCGCCGGCGATGAGCGCCGTGCCGACGGAGAGACGCCGCTTCTGGCCGCCCGAGAGCAGGAACGGATGCTGGGCGCGCAACGACTCGAGGCCGAACCGCGCCAGCATGGCCTCCACGCGCGGCTCGGCGTCGGCCTCGGAGACGCCCTGCAGGTGCAGGCCCTGGGCGAGTTCCTCCGCCACGGTCGGAGCGATGAACTGGTGCTCGGGGTTCTGGAAGACGAAGCCGATGCGCCGGGCGCGCTCGCGGGCGGCGCAGCGCGCCGGATCGACGCCGAGCACGTCGACGGTGCCGCGGGGTGCGGGGATCACGCCGGCGAGCGCCTGCAGCAGCGAGGTCTTGCCCGCGCCGTTCGTGCCGACGATCGCGAGGAAGTCGCCCGCCGTCACATCGAGGTCGACGCCCTCGACGACGATCGGGCCGCGGCGCCCGCCGCGGCGCACCGAGAGGTCGCGGGCGCGGATCGCGGTCTCGCCGATGACGGCGATCGCGCCGGTTGACCCCGTGGCCGGGCCGATCGAGAGGGTCGGTCGCGGCGAGAGCGCGGTCGAGCGCACGGGCGACGACTCGCTGAGCGGGGCGGGCAGTGACGGCAGGGCGTCGAGGGCGGCGGCGAGCTCGGCCGGCGTGAGGGGGAGCGGGTCGAGCACGACGCCGGCATCGCGCAGCCGCATCGCCGCGAGCGTCGAGACCGGCAGCCAGACCCCGAGGGCGACGAGTTCGTCGGCGCGTTCGCGCAACACCTCGCGGGCGGGCCCGTCGATCACGAGACGCCCGCTCGCGTCGAGCACGATCACCCGGTCGACGAGGTCGACGGCCGCGTCGAGGTTGTGCTCGACGAGCACGACGGCGTGGTCGCGAACGCTGGCGAGTTCGCGGAGCACCGCGTAGACCTCGTCGATGCCGGCGGGGTCGAGGTTCGCCGTCGGTTCGTCGAGCACGAGCACCGGGGCGGCCATCGCGAGTGCGCAGGCGATCGCGAGCCGCTGGCGCCCGCCGCCGGAGAGCGTGTCGGGGTTCTCCGCGCGGCGGTCCCAGAGGCCGACGAGCTTCAGCGCGCGCTCGGCGCGTTCGAGCACCTCGGATGCCTCGACGAGCTGGTTCTCGGGAGCGAAGCACACCTCGTCGAGCACCGTGCCGGTGACGATCTGCGCGTCTGGGTCTTGGAAGACCATCGCGACGTGCTCGCTCAGCACGCCGACGGGATGCTCGCTCGTGTCGAGGCCGGCCACGAGCACGGTGCCCTCGAGGGCGGCGGGCACGGCGTGCGGCACGAGCCCGTCGAGCGCGAGGGTGAGCGTCGACTTGCCGCACCCGCTCGGGCCGAGGATCAGCACCACCTCGCCTCGGGCGACCTGGAACGAGACGTCGACGGGGGTCGCGACATCCGCGCCCTCGTGGCGGATGCTCACGCGGTCGAGGTCGAGCAGGGGTGCTGGGGGCATGGCTGGGCCTGGGCGAGGGTGACGTGGTCGGACGGCCCGCGACGCGGCATCCGTAGTGCTTAGGAAAGCCTAACCTCGCACACTGCATGTTCCCATTCGGTGTTCACGGTGCTGTGGGTCGTGCTCCCGCCACCGGGGTCGGGAATTCCCCGGTCAGCTGGGGTGTTGTACCAGTGTTCGGGTGTGGAGTCACCACCCCGGAAGGAGGAGAACGTGGGCATCAGTTACGTCGAGTTCGAGGACGAAGCCGGGATCCTGCGTCGCTACCGCAAGCACGTGAACGGCCGGGGCCTCGTGGCCACGACGGCCAAGGTCGACCCGACCGCGTTCGTCGACCCGACGGCCTATGTCGACTCGGGCGCCGAAGTGCAGCGCGGCGCCCAGATCGGCCCGGGCGGCTGGGTCGAGGGCGACGCCATCGTCGCCGAGCGCGCCGTCGTGGGCGTCAACGCGCACATCGGTCGCCGTGCGGTCGTCGGACGCAACGCGGTCGTCGGCCCCTACGCGAGCATCGGTCGCGATGCGAAGGTGCAGAACGGAGCGCGCGTGCCGCGCGAACTCACGATCGCCGACGGCGACGAGTATCGCGCCTCGGGCGACGACCTGCGCCGGCTCGGCCTCGCGGCCTGACCTCTGCCGGTTGAGCCTGTCGAAACCGAGCTCGAATCCTGCGGGTTGAGCCTGTCGAAACCCAGGTCTCGACAGGCTCGACCAACAGACGCTACTGGCGCGCCATCGCCACCCGCAGGCGTTCCTCCGGGTCGATCAGGTGGTCGTGGTCGTCGTCGCCGGTGTCGATCTGCACCCAGTGGATCTTGCCGGTGAACCGGCTCGACTGCGGTGTGTAATCGGGGCTGACCGCCGTGCCGGATTCGTAGCCCACATCGGTCGTCTCGTCGGCGGAGAAGACCATCGGCTGTGTGGCGCCGACTCGGCCGGTGCCCACGGCCTCGCCGTCGTAGTACAGCGTGACGCCCCCGCCCTTGGCGAGCCCGCCGCCATCGTAGGCGAACTCCATGCGCACCTGGTGGTTCCCGGCCGGGATCGGCGTCTCGGCCTCGGTCTCGAACGAATGGATGCCGAGCACGTTGTAGACAAACTTCAGCTTCCCGCCGCTCACGAAGACGCTCCACCCGCCGAAGCGGCCGCCCTGGGCGATGATCACTCCCTCGGCCCCGCCCTCGGGCACGTCGACCTCGGCGGTGACCGAGAACGACTTGTTCTTGATGCTGACGACGCTGTTCTCCGAGAGCCGCCCCATGCCGGCGAAGAACAGCTGGGAGCTCCCGTGGATCAGGGTCGGCCGGCCCGCGATCTCGGGGTTGAGTCGATCGGCGGTGCGGTCGTCGAGCGGCAGCACGTTGTACTTGACCGCTTCGATGAGCCAGAGCCGCTGCAGCTCGTGCAGGCGCTCAGGCTGCTCGGCCGACAGGTCGCGAGCCTGGCTGAAGTCGCCGCTGCCGTCGTAGAGCTCCCACACGTCGTCGTCGAATGCGACCGTCGCGCCGCCGACCATGACCCACGGAGTGCGGTGCTTCGTGACCGCGCTCCACCCCTTGTGGTAGATGCCGCGGTTGCCGAACATCTCGAAGTACTGCAGCTCGTGACGCTCGGGGGTATCGGGTTCGTTGAAGGAGTAGAGCATGCTCGTGCCCTCCATGGGCGACTGCATCACGCCGTTCACCATCGTCGGCTCGGGCAGCCCGGCCGCCTCGAGGATTGTGGGCGCGACGTCGATGACATGCGTGAACTGCGACCGCACGCCGCCCTGCTCTGTGATGCCCTTCGGCCAGTGCAGGATCGTGCCGTTGCGGGTGCCGCCCCAGTGCGATGCGACCTGCTTGGTCCACTGCAGCGGCGAGTTCATCGCCCAGGCCCAGCCGACCGCGTAGTGGTTGTACGAGCTCGGCGTGCCGAACTCGTCCATCTTCGAGACCATGAACTCGGGCGTCTCCAGGGCAGCCATGCCGTTGAAGTTGGCCATCTCGTTGAAGGCCCCGTTGACGGTGCCCTCGGCCGATGCCCCGTTGTCGCCGATGATGTAGTAGATGATCGTGTTCTCGAGCACGCCGAGGTCTTCGATGGCATCGATCACGCGGCCGACGTGGTGATCGGTGTGCTCGAGGAAACCGGCGTACACCTCCATCTGGCGCTCGAGCACTGGCTTGAGCTCGTCGGACATGTCGTCCCACGCGGGGATCTCGTCGTGTCGCGGGGTGAGTTCGGCATCGGCGGGGATGACGCCGAGCTCCTTCTGCCGCGCGAACGTCGCCTCGCGCTGCGCGTCCCAGCCGCCAGCGAAGGCGCCCTTGTACTTGTCGGACCACTCGCTCGGCACGTGGTGCGGGGCGTGCGTCGCGCCGGGGGCGAAGTACATGAAGAACGGCTTGTCTGGCATCAGCGCCTTCTGGGTGCGGACCCAACTGACGGCGTGATCGGCGAGGTCTTCGGTGAGGTGGTATCCCTCTTCAGCCGTTGCGGGCGGCTCGACCGGAGTCGTGCCGTTGTACAGTGCGGGCTCGTACTGGTTGTTCTCACCGCCGATGAAGCCGTAGAACGTCTCGAAACCACCGCCGCCCGACGGCCAGGCGTCGAAGGGACCCATCGGCGACGACTGCCACACCGGTACCTCATGGCATTTGCCGAACTGCGCGGTCGAATACCCGTTGAGCTTCAGGGTCATCGCGAGCGGCGCCTTCGTGTTCGGCTTCAGCGAGCTGTTGCCCGGTGCCGAGGTCGCGGTCTCGGTGATGCTGCCCATGCCGACCGAGTGGTGGTTGCGCCCGCTGAGCATGGCAGCACGGGTCGGCGCGCACAGGGCGGTCGTGTGGAAGCGGTTGTACTTCAGCCCGCCTGCGGCCAACCGCTCGGCGTTCGGTGTCGCGCACGGCCCGCCGAAGGCGCTTGCTGCGCCGAAGCCGACGTCGTCGAGCAGGATCACGAGCACGTTCGGAGCCCCGTCGGGTGGCATCAGCGGCTCGATCGGTGGATACGAGGTGGCCGGATCCTTCGCGTCGTAGGTCGTGAGCCCGTGCGGCGGCCGGTCGGGGATCGGCAGCATCGTGCGGGCGTGGCGATCTGGCTTCATGACTTCCCCTATGTCGAGCGGATGCGGCATCCTCCGACGCCGTCGTCGAGGTCGCGCAGCAAGGCCCGACCCGGTCACGATAACGAGCGCTGTGCAATGCCGAATCATCCAATGTGCGTGATGCGACCCGGTGCACCCTCGGCGACGCTGAGGTGATGACCGACGCGCAAGCCGGTCGCTCAGCCATGGATCGGAGCATCGAATGACGGAGCAGGCACTGGATGAACTCGGACCGGTCGACTACCTGGTCATCGAGTTCCCCGCAGGGCAGGCGGACTTCACGGGGGAGATCGCCGAGGAGCTCGTACGGCTCGTCGAGGCCGGCACGATCCGGCTCATCGACGCGATCGTGCTGACGAAGGACGCGGACGGCACCGTCGATGCGGCGGAGTTCGAAGACCTCGAGGATCTGGGCCCGCTGGTCGTACTCGAGGCGGAGCTCGCCGAGCTGCTCGCGGCGGAGGATGTGGAGCACCTCGCGAATGCGATGGAGCCGGGCAGCGTCGCCGGGGTCATCGTCTACGAGAACCTCTGGGCAGCGCCGTTCGCCGCAGCCGCTCGCCGGGCCGGCGGTCAGCTGATCGCGAGCGGACGGATCCCGATCCAGGCGATCATCGCCTCGATCGAAGCCGACGAGGACACCGAAGAGACAGGAGCCTGACATGCCGCTGAGAGCTGCACGAATCGGACGCGTCGGCGTGGTCGGCGCCCCGGTCGCGAGGACGGCGGTGGTTGCCGCCGCCGTGACTCCGGGGCCGTCCCCGGTCGCGAAGGCCGCCGTGGTCGGCGCCGCCGTGACCCCTGGTCGACGACGGCGCCGCATCTGAGGGGAGCGGTCATGTCGTTGTGGGACTACCTGACCGTGTTCTTCTGGGTCTACGTCGGAATCGCGTGCCTGTGCATCTTCGTCGTGCTGATCGTCGACATCTTCCGGGACCACAGCTTGAGCGGCTGGGCGAAGGCGGCCTGGGTCGCCTTCCTCATCGTGATGCCGTTCGTCGGCTCGATCGTGTACCTGATCATGCGCGGCGGCGGCATGTCGTCACGTCGAGGCGGCGACCAGCCGATGCTCGCCTGAGGGGAACCAGGCGACGTGGGAGCGACAGCGGCGCCGAACCGCCGCTGTCGCTCGCAGTGGATCAGCGCACGTCGACGAACACCGGGTTCGCGTAGAACCAGGTGTCCTGCCAGGGGTCGCCCTCCCCGTCGCCGTGTCGCAGCGGGCCGCCCGGGTCGACCGTGGCGCCGTGGTACCCGGCACCCTGGCGCTTGCCGTCACTGCCGCGGAACCGCACGTAGAACGGCCGGTCGACGTCCTCGAACACGTGTGTCAGCGTGAACGTGCCGCGCCTCGTGGTCGTGTCGAACCGTGCCGCGACGCGGGTCTCCGGTGCGCGCATGGCGTCGGCATCCGCGGAGGCCCCGGTGACCGGGCCCGAGATGAGGTCGACGTGCGCGAGCTGCGGCACGATGCCCGCGGCGTTGGCGTAGTCGGTCGTGGTGACGGTGATCGTCACCTCGACGTCCTGCCCGCGCCGGGCGGCGACCCGGCCGCCGAGGGTCGCGCCGGTTCCGGCTGCATTGCCCCAGCCGTTGCCCGCGCCGTTGCCGCGTCCACGACCCGTGCCGGGCATCGTCGCGCGCACGCGCACGTCGAAGCCGCTCAGCAGGTGGCCGTGGTCCACCCACATCCGCCCGAGGCGCATCGCCTGCAGCACGCCCGCATAGCTGCGGGTCGTGACGCCCGTGTGCAGCCGCGAGAACTGCCCCGGCCAGAAGTCGCTGCCGCCCTGCGGCGAACCGGTGTCGACGGGGTCGGGTCGCTTGCCGAGCACGGCCCATCGGTCGAACTCGTTCGGGAGGCTCGCATACGGCTCACCCGGCGGGTAGGCGCCGGTCACCCAGGTGTCCTTGACGGTGAGGTGGTTGTCGGAGTTCGACGTGATCCAGAACGGCTTGCCCTCGGCGAGCATCGCGTCCCACAGGCCGCCGACCGTCGCGGTCGCCCAGTCGAAGCCGCCGTACGGGCGGTAGGCGTCGGCCGGGAGCCCGGGCCAGCTGTCCGCGCGAGGCGCGTTGGTGTACTCGCCGCGCTGGTCGCCCGCGTGGGTGTTCTGGCTGATCGCCGAGCCTTGGGCGCCGGGCGCGCCCTCCATGCCGATCATGATCTCGGGGTCGGCGTCGCGCCAGGCGCGCAGTTCGTGCGGCGAATCGATGCCGAGTCGCAGCGGGTGGTTCGCGAGCACGACGGCGTCCTCGATGAGTCCGCTGCGCTTCTGCGCGCCGAGCCAGGCGATCGCTTCGGCGGCGCGGCGCTCCCACTCGGCCTGCTGCGCGGCATTCGCCGGCCGCTCCCAGCGGTTGAGCTTGCCGTCCCATGCGAGCTCGAACGCGCGCAGCACGCGGGCGGAGTCGTGCCCGGGTGCGACGAGCACCGAACCGTGCTCGGCCGCGGGGATGTACCACTCGAGGCCCTGGAAGATCAGGAGGTCGCGGGCGTCGCGCTCCTGCTGGATCTGTTCGAGCGATGAGAACACGCCCTGCTCCGCGTGGGCGAAGTTCGCGTGCTCCGTGAAGGCGAGCCAGTCGACGCCGTATCGTTCGGCGGCGTCGAGCTGTTGGGCGAGACGGTACTTCGCGTCGTGGCTGAACTGGGTGTGAACGTGGTGGTCGCCCACGAGCCACCTGAGCGCGGGGTCGTTCGCTCCGCCGCTCGCGGCTCTGAGGGCGATCGCGGGGGCGGCTCCCGATCCAAGGGTCTGCGCACCGGTCAGCGCGCCGGCGGCGAGCACGATGCCCGCGGTGCGCAGCATGTCGCGGCGCGAGAATCCGAGCCGCGCGAGCTCGGCATCGGCATCGTGGGGGTCCGTGCAGTCAGTGGCGTGAGGGTCGCACATGGTCGTTCGCTTCTCCAGTCGTCGGGGGACGCCCGTACGGTAGGAGCGGCAGATGGCGGTCAGGAGAACGCGTGGTTGACGCATGCCTGCACCCGGTCGACCGGCGCGCGAACGAAAACGGAGCCCTGTCACCCATAGTGACGGCACGCACCGCCGGGTCGGTCAGCCCGCAGCGGATGCGTCGTTCGCGAGCAACTCGTTCGCGAGCAGCTCGAGCGTCTGCTCGCGCCCGGGCGTCGCGTCGAGGGCTTCGCCGTCGTAGCTGCCGCCGATGGGCGCGAGCATGATCTCGTCGATTCCGTGGCGGGCTGCGAGGGTGCGCAGTTCGGATGCCGCGGTCGTGGGGTCGCCGATGATCCAGCGTTGCTCCATGGCCGCGATGAGCTCGTCGCCGACCGAGTCGGCGGGGGCGGCGAGCGCCTCCTCGACGGTCTCGAGCGGGCGCATCGGCCGATTGGTGCGGAGCCGCGCCATCGAGTGCATCTGGGGCAGTGCCCGGGCTCGCGCCTCTTCGGGCGTGGGGGCGACCGAGGCGTTCACCGTCAGGAACGTCTCGGGCACCGGGTGCGCCTCGCTCGGCTGGAACTCCGTGCGGTAGAGCTCGAGCGCCCGCTCGAGGCCCTCGCCCGAGAAGTGGTTCGCGAAGACGTACGGCAGGCCGAGCGAGGCGGCGAGCTTCGCCGAGTAGTCGCTCGATCCGAGCAGCCAGACCGTCGGGACCTCCGTCGCCGCCGGGGTCGCCGTGATCGCGTACTCGCGGCCGCTCGTGAGTCGCAGCGATGCTCCGTCGGGGGAGAGGAGCGACAGGATGTCGGCGATGTGGTCGGGGAACCGGTCGACGTCGGCCGTCGGTCCCGAGATGCGCAGCAGCTGCGTGATGACGGGGTCGCTGCCCGGTGCGCGCCCGATGCCCAGGTCGATGCGCCCGGGGGCGAACGCCTCGAGCGCCGCGAACTGCTCGGCGACGACGAGCGGGGCGTGGTTCGGCAGCATGACGCCCCCCGAGCCGACCCTGATGCGCTCGGTCTTCGCCGCGATCGCCGCGATCAGCACGGGCGGCGTCGTCGAGGCGACGGCCGGCATGTTGTGGTGCTCGGCGAACCAGTAGCGGGTGAAGCCGAGGCGATCGGCGAGCTGCGCGAGGCGAACGGATGCCGCGAGCGCGCCGGCACTCGTCTGGCCGGTGCGCACCGGGATGAGGTCGAGCACGGAGAGTCGGGGTGAAGAAGTCATCCCTGACGGCAACCGGGTCGCGATGCGCGGTATTCCGTCGTGATGCGGGTTGAGCCTGTCGAAACCGGGTCTCGACACGCTCGACCAGCAGATGCTCCCAGAGCCTGTCAGAGGGGCGACCTGGGTCCATGGAGGGTGGGTGCTGCCACTGAAACGATCGGAGGGAGACCCCTGACGCGGGGGAGACCATGCCGACGTTGGATGGGTTCTCGTTGCGAGCGCCGCCTGAGACCAGTGCGGCCGTCGGAGCGTCGCCCCGAGGGGCGCGCATGGGCCCGCGACGATCCCGAAAGGAAGCATCCGTGAACACCCCCGTGCCGTCGGCCGCAACGACCGACTCCGCCACGCTCTCGCTCCGCGAGGCGCTCGCGCTCCTCGACGACCGCATCGCCGGTCGCGTGCTGATCTCCGGCGACCCCGGATGGGACGAGGCCCGCTCGGCCTGGAACCTCGCCGTCGACCAAAACCCCGCCGCGATCGTCGTCGCGACGACCTCCGACGACGTCGCGCACACCGTGCGTGCGGCGGCGGAGTTCGGTCTCGCCGTCGCCCCGCAGGCCACCGGCCACAATGCCGGCCCGCTCGCGGCGAACGACGGGCTCGCCGGCGCGATCCTGCTGCGCACCCACGAGATGCGGGGTGTCGAGATCGACGCCGAGTCGCGCATCGCCCGCGTCGAGGCCGGCGCCCAGTGGGGCGATGTCGTCACCGAAGTCGCGCCGCTCGGGCTCACCGCGCTCGCCGGTACCGCCCACGATGTCGGCGTCATCGGCTACACGCTCGGCGGCGGGGTGAGCTGGCTCGCCCGCTCGCACGGACTCGCCGCCAACCACGTCGTCGCGATCGAACTCGTCACGGCCGACGGAGTCGCCCGCCGGGTCGACGCCGAGAACGATGCCGAGCTGTTCTGGGCGCTCCGCGGTGGTGGCGGCGACCTCGGCGTCGTCACCGCGCTCGAGTTCGGTCTCTTCGACGTGCCGGCGTTGAGCGCCGGCATGCTGCTCTGGCCGATCGAGCGCACGGCCGAGGTGCTCACCGCCTGGTCGGACTGGATCGACGGCATCCCGACCTCGGTGACCTCGACCGCCCGCGTGCTGCGCCTGCCGCCGATGCCGGAACTGCCGCCCTTCCTCTCGGGCCGTGCGCTCGTCGTCGTCGAGGTCGCGATGCAGGAGGACCCGGCACGGGTCGACGAGCTGCTCGCGCCGCTCCGCGCCCTCGCGCCCGAGGTCGACACGGTGCACCCGCAGTCCTCGGCCGAGCTGCTGCAGCTGCACATGGATCCGCCGCAGCCGGTGCCCGGACTCGGCGACGGCATGCTGCTCGCCGAACTGACCTCTGCCGCGATCCGCGCCTTCGTCGGCGCGGTCGGGCCGGATGCCTCTTCGGCCCTGCTCTCCGCCGAGATCCGCCACCTCGGCGGCATGATGGATCCGGGCGTCGCGCGCGCCGCGGCATCCGTGCAGGGCACGCCGCAGCCGGGCGTCACCGCAGGCTTCGATGCCGGCTTCCTGCTGTTCGGGGTCGGCATCGCGATGCCCGACAACGGCGAGGCGCTCGCCGCGTCGCTCGGCCGGCTGCTCTCGGCCGTCGAGCCGTGGAGCGCCGGCAGCGACTACCTGAACTTCGCCGAGCACGCCCGCCCCGCCGAGCGGTTCTTCGGCGACGACCTCGAGCGGCTGCGTGCGGTCAAGCGGGCCGTCGACCCGACGGGCGTGA
This sequence comes from Agromyces cerinus, assembly GCF_016907835.1. Taxonomy (NCBI): domain Bacteria; kingdom Bacillati; phylum Actinomycetota; class Actinomycetes; order Micrococcales; family Microbacteriaceae; genus Agromyces; species Agromyces cerinus. Next base: position 3,964,741 of record NZ_JAFBCT010000001.1, read on the forward strand.
TGCGTTCGAACCACCCGATCGGGTGACTGGGGGCTGTCGCTCGCGCCCCGGCCTTCATAGGCTGGGGTGCGAGCGACATCGTCGTCGCACGACCTTGGGGGAGGAACGATGACCGTACATTACGCATTGCCCACCGCAGCCGATTTCACCGCGCTCGCGGGGCTGCATCATCCGTCGATCACGATCTACGCGTCGACCTCGCCCGTCGTGAGCGAGCGCGAGCGCGCCGAGGTGGCGGTGAAGAGCTCGTTCGACGAGGCGATCGAACGCGTGAAGGCGTCGGGTGCCCCGAACGCCGAGCTCGAGGCACTCCGCCGCGAGCGCGACGCCGTGATCGGCGACCAGCAGATCTGGGCCGGGCTCGCCCGGTCGATCGCGATCTTCGTCGCTCCCGGGTTCAGCGAGGTCTTCGTGCTGCCGAACCGGCTCGACGACGCCGTGCACGTCGGCTCGCACTTCACCCTCGGCCAGCTGCTGCGGGCGCCGAGCCAGGATCAGGAGGCGTTCGCGCTCACCCTGTCGGCCAACGAGTGGTCGCTGTGGCACGCGACCCCGACCGACCGGGCCGTGCGCCTCGACATCGACGAGTCGCACGACAAGAGCCTCGACGATGCCATCAACCGCGACCCCGAGAACGACGACAAGCCGCGCGGCGGCAAGCACGGCGACCGTGGTGTGAGCGGCGACGAACGCCGCAAGGCCTTCTACGAGCTCTACGCGAAGCGCGTCGCCGACGCCACGCGGCACGAGCTCATGCAGCGCGACCCCGACGACCGGGTGCCGCTCTTCGTCTTCGCCGCCGAACCGTTGCTCAGCCTCTTCATCGAACGCATCCGCAACGGGCGCCGCGTCGTCGCCGTTCCCGGTGCACCGGACCGGCTCGGTGCCGCCGAGATCGACGAGGCGCTGCGCGAGCAGCTGGGCCGGCTGAACGTCGCCGAGGCCGATGGCGCGCTGCGGCAGCTCACCGAGGGCACGGCCGGCCGGGTCGAACGCGACCTCGCCGCGATCGCGCGCGAGGCGGCGGACGGCGCGGTCGAGGTCTTCTGGTTCGACTTCACGACCTCGGTGAACGGCACGCTCGACCGCGAGTCGGGTGCGATCGAGTTCGCGAGCGGGCACGGTGCCGACGAGCAGCTGAGCGACGGCACCCACGCCGGCGACCTGTTGCCGCAGCTGGCGCTGCTCGTGATGGCGAAGGGCGGCAAGGTCGTCACGGTGCGCAGCGACGACCTCGACGGCACGGTGTGGTCGGGTCCGGCGATGGCCGAGCTGAGGTTCGCGCTGGCGTAGACCGGCGCGGGCGCCAGGGCATCCGCTCGGTCAGTGCGGCATCCGCTCGCTCAGCGCAGGGCGCCGACGCGATCGCGGAGCGGGAGGACGAAGCCCTCGCGCCAGCGGAAGCGGATGACGACCTGCTTCGCGTGGGCGTCTTCGATCATGGCCTCGACGCTGGTCTCGGTGAGCACTCGGGCGGGTGCGCCGCTCGCCGGCGGGGTCTCGCGGACCTCGAGCCAGAGGCTCTCGGGGTGGGGCACGACGCCCGGGTTCGCGGCGACGAGCTGGAGGGTCCACCCCTGGCTCGCGCAGAGTCCGTAGCCGGAGACGTGGATGAGTCGGGTGTCGGTGGTTTCGATGACGGTCGCCTCGAAGTCGGCGGCAGAGTATTCGCAGTGCTGCAGTCCGTTCATTCGTCCGAACGTAGTCCGCAAGACATGAGCCTGCCTCAGTGCTGGCGCTGAGTTCGACGGCCGGGGCGGCACGGAGGTGGCCGGCTCGTCGGCGGCGAGCCTCGGGCGCGGGCCGATCGTCCGGTCGACCTTATGGTGGATCCCATGCGATTCGGAATGTTCGTTCCCCAGGGCTGGCGTTACGACCTCGTCGGCATCGACCCGGCCCAGCACTGGCAGACGATGCACTCGCTCGCCGAGTACGCCGACGCGCCCGACTCGGTGTGGGAGTCGATCTGGGTCTACGACCACTTCCACACGACCCCGGTGCCGTCGCCGACCGAGGCGACCCACGAGGCGTGGAGCCTCATGGCCGCGTTCGCCGCCTCGACCTCGCGTGTGCGGCTCGGCCAGATGTGCACCTGCATGAGCTATCGCAATCCCGCCTACCTCGCGAAGGTCGCCGCCACGGTCGACCACGTCTCGGGCGGGCGCCTCGAGATGGGCATCGGCGGCGGCTGGTACGAGCACGAATGGCGCGCGTACGGGTACGGTTTCCCGTCGATCCCCGAGCGACTCGGACGTCTTCGTGAGGGCGTCGAGATCATGCACCAGGCGTGGACGACCGGCCGCGCGACGCTCGACGGCACCTACTACCAGGTCGACGGGGCGATCGTGCAGCCGCAGCCGGTGCAGCCGGGCGGCATCCCCTTCTGGATCGCCGGCGGCGGCGAGCAGGTGACCCTCCGCATCGCGGCGAAGTACGCCTCATACACGAACTTCACGGGCACCCCCGAGGAGTTCAGCCACAAGAGCGAGGTGCTGCGCGCGCACTGCGAGAGCCTCGGCACCGACTTCGAGGCGATCACCCGGTCGTCGAACTTCAACACGGTCGTCGGCGTCGACGAAGCGGATGTCGCGCGGCGCCTCGCGGTCATCGAGACGCGGCTCACGCCGTTCCTCGGCCCTGAGAAGGCCGCCTCGCTCATCGCGGAGAACTACCGCTCGCCGAACGCCGCCGTCGGAACGCCGTCGCAGGTCGCGGCGAAGCTCGCCGAGCGCCGCGAGCTGGGTCTCGGCTACGCGATCCACTACTTCCCCGAGGCGGCCTACGACCGTTCAGGGCTCGAGCTCTTCGCCGCGGAGGTCGTGCCGGCGCTGCGGTAGGCGGGTGACTGCTCGCGGGCCTGCTCGACCGATCGCCATCCGCTCGCGGGCCGGGCGACGCCCGCGTCGTCGGTGACGGTCGCATAGGGCAGCGCGAGCAGGTCGCCGACGTGGAGGTCGCCGGGCAATGCGAGCGGCGCAGGTGCGGAGCATCCGGTCGACACGGCCGTGAGCGTCGTCGGCACCGCGCGTGCCACCGAGGCGCGCCCGATGAGCCGTGCCTCCGGCCATGCCGGGTCGAGCTCCGAGAGGTCGCCATCGATCACGATCTCGCGGTCGAGGCCGCGCCGAGCGGATGCCTCGAGCACCCGCACCACGACGACGCCCGTGTGCAGCGTGGTCGACGTGAGTCGACCGCCGGTGCCGGGCACGGCCGCCGGGCCGAGATGCACGGCCGGCGTGCCGCACAGGTCGACGACGCGCAGCAGTGAGACACCGTCGACGACGACGTCGGTGATCGTGGCGACGGTGGCCGCCGGCCAGTGATCGCCAGCGATCGGGTCGGGGATCGATCGACGCAGGGTCGGCAGGATGCGCGTGAGCGTCATCGCCTGCTCGCCGTCGTGGGGGAGCCGGATCGGCACGCGACGTTCGCGGGGGTGATCGGAGGCATGCCTCAGTTCTACGCCCGGCGCACGCCTCGAGCCCGTTTGTTACGCGATCCGAACGCCGGGAGCCCGATCGCTCATGCGCTGCTTACGCGGCGACGGCCTCGTCGAGCTTCGCCGAGAGCTCGGCGTCGGTCGGCTCGGTGAAGTGCGTGCCGTCGGGGAAGACGACCACGGGGATCTGCGTACGGCCGCTGATCGCCTTGGCGCGGTCGGCGCCGTCGGCGACCGTCTCGAGGTCGACGTAGTCGTAGTCGACGCCGCGCGTGTCGAGCAGGCGCTTCGAGCGGCGGCAGTCGCCGCACCACTCGGCGCCGTACATCGTGACGCGGGCGGGGTACAGGTCGGTGGCAGGGGAAGTCATACCAATAACCTACGTGGGTACCCTGTCGGTTATTCCCAGGAGCGGCCGGCGGTGGCAGACTCGGGCGCATGCGATTCGAGACGACGATGTCCCAGGTCGGCAACAACACGGGCATCGAGGTGCCGCCCGAGGTGATCGAGGAGCTCGGCGCCGGCAAGAAGCCGCCCGTCGTCGTGGTCGTGAACGGCTACGAGTACCGCAGCACCGTCGCGGTCATGGGCGGGCGCTTCATGATCTCGTTCAGTTCCGACAAGCGAGCGGCCACGGGCATCGGCGGCGGCGATCCGATCGTCGTCGACCTCGAGCTCGACACGGCGCCGCGCACGGTCGAGGTGCCCGATGATCTCGCCGCCGCGCTCGGGACGGGCGGCGCCCGTGCGGCGTTCGACGCGCTCTCGCCGAGCGCGAAGAAGGCGCACGTCACTGCGGTCGAGGGCGCGAAGGCGGCCGAGACCCGGCAGCGGCGCATCGAGGGCATCGTGGCGAAGCTCGTCGGCTGACACCGGCCGACGCATGCGGAATGCGCCGGCCGCGATGCCGGTTCACCCCACCATGACCACGAACGCAGGACCTGTCCCCCTCACCGAGACCGAGGCATCCGAGCTGCTCTCCGCGCAGCAGTTCGGGGTGCTCGCCACGCTCAAGCGCGATGGCCAGCCGCACCTCGCCACCATGCTCTACGCCTGGGATGCCTCGGAGCAGACGGCTCGCTTCTCGACGACCGCCACCCGACTGAAGGCGACGCACCTCAGGCGCGACCCCCGAGCGTCGCTGCACGTCTCGGGCGACGACCCGTGGTCGTACGCGACGCTCGAGGGCAGGGCCGAGGTCTCGGCCCCGACCGAGGAACCGGGCGACGAGGTCGGTCGGGAGCTGCTCGGCATGCTCGCTGCCGAGCTGCGTCCGGAGGACCCCACCGCGTTCTTCGCGGAGGCGGTCGCCGAGGGCCGGGTCGTGGTGCGGCTCACGGCCGACCGGGTCGGCGGCACCCGCCTCGACTTCGGCGACTGAGCACCGCGCCGGAGCACGTGCGGCTCGTTCTGCGTCTCTGCGTCGTCGTCAGCCGCGCACGGGAGCGAGCACCGGGTCGCCGACGAGCTTCACGAACGCGCTGAGCTGCGCAACACCTTCGGGGGTGTAGGGCAGGGCATCGAGCAGCCCGGGCGAGTAGAGCAGGTACGCCGCCCACTTCGCCCGCGAGATCGCCACGTTCAGGCGGTTCTTCAGCAGCAGGAACTCGACGCCGCGCGGTGCGGCCGCTGCTGAGGACGCGGCGAGCGAGACGATCGCGACGACCGCCTCCTGGCCCTGGAACTTGTCGACCGTGCCGACCGGCACCTCGGTCAGCCCGGCCGCGTCGAGTGCGGCCCGCACCTCGGTGAGCTGCGCGTTGTACGGCGTCACGACGATGAGGTCGCGTTGCGTCAGTGGGCGAGCGGATGCCGCGCCCGGCGTCGACCGGCCCGACGTCGCCGATGACCCGGCGGCCTCTTCGATCCAGTCGCGCCCGAGCAGCGAGTGAGCCAGATCGACGACCGCGCGTGCCTCTTCAGGCGATGAGGTCGTGTTGCCGAGGTGCTCGATCGGCAGGGCGGTGAGGCCCGGGGCGACGCCGTCGAGCGCGCGCTGCGAGGCCACCGGATGGGAGTGCAGCTCGCCCTCGTAGGAGAGACGGGACACCGGCTCGGCGACGGCGGGGTGCATGCGCCGACTCTCGGCGAGGAAGTAGCCGAACTCGGCGGGCAGCACGTCGTGGCCGTCGGTGATCCAGCCGAGCGCCGAGGTGTCGATGGGTTCGGGGTGGTTGCCCTGGCTCACCTGCGGCAGCTGCTGTGGGTCGCCGAGCAGCAGCAGGTTGCGGGCGCCGACCGCCGAGGCGATGGTCGAGGCGAGCGAGAACTGGCCGGCCTCGTCGATGACGAGCAGGTCGAGCGAGCCGCGGGGCACGCGATTGTCGTTCGAGAAGTCCCACGCGGTGCCGCCGATGACGTACCCCGAGGTCTCGTGGGCGGCCGTGTACTCGGTGACGCCGTTCTTCGCGATGAAGGTGTACCCGTGGTCGCCGGGCTCCTTCGGGTCTTTCGGGGCCTTCGCGACGAGCTCGGGGTCGAGGCCCGCCCGCACGACGGCGTCGAGGACATTCTCGACCACGGCGTGCGACTGCGCGACGACGCCGATCTTCCAGGCGTGCCGACCCACGAGTTCGGTGATCACATGCGAGGCGAGGTACGTCTTGCCGGTGCCGGGCGGGCCCTGCACCGCGAGGTAGGAGTCGTCGAGGTCGCGGAGCGACGCCGAGACGGCGGCGACGTAGTCGTGGTCGGGGCCGAGCGGCACGAGACCGGCACCGCTTCGCGTACGCGGCGGGATGCGCCGCAGCACGTCGATGGAGGGGTTCGCAGGCCAGCGCGGGAAGGCGCGTTCGAGGTGCTGCGCCCACTCGAGGATCGCCCCCTGCTGGCGGCCTGCCGCCGGCGGAGTGCCCGGGGCGAGCGCGAACGGCAGCTCGTGCCATGCGACCCCGGCGACCGCGGTCTCTTCGATGAGCACGCCGTCGTCGAACACCTCGAGCACCTTCACCGAGTGCCATGCCCGCGACCCGGGCCGCAGCGAATGGCTCGGGAACGGCGCCGGCGGTTCGTAGAGCGCGATCGGCTCGCCGCCGACGCTGAACTTCGACCCCGGCGCGATGCGGCCGCGCAGGCGCACATGCCGCCGGTCGACGCGGTGGTGGTCTTCGCGGTACCAGCGCTGCACCACGCCGGAGGTCGCCGGGTCGACGACGAGCACGTCGCGGTGATCCTCCCAGGCCTCGAGGGGCTGCTCGACGCGGAAGTAGTGCGACCACCAGAAGCTCTTCGCCTCGCGGTCGTGGTAGTCGATCGCGGCCGCTGCGAGGGCGAGCGCGGTGTGGTCGGCGTCGCGGTCTGGGTCGTCGGGCGGCCCGGCGATCGATTGCAGGTGCACGGCGAGGGGCGTGGGCTCGTAGACCTTGCCCGCGGCCTTGGCCGCCTCGACGATGAGCGACTCGGGCACGGGGTCGACCCCTGCCCCGCGCGCGAGCCCGAGCAGCCAGTCGCGCAGGCGCAGCGTCGAGACGCAGTCGTAGCGGTTGTAGTCGGCGAGGTCGTCGAGCACGTACTGGGCGGCCGCCGCCCCGACCAGGCCGGTGACGGGGTCGGTCTCGCCGGTCGCCGCGAGCTCGCGGGCGCGCACGTATTCGAGGATGGAGTCGCCGCCCGACTTCACGTCGGCCTCGCGCAGCAGGGTGCCCATGTAGAGCGGCTCGAGCTTCTTGATCGAGTACGAGCGGCTGCCGACCCGCACCGCGCGCTTGACGATCGGGTACAGGTCGACGAACACGCCATCGGCGAGCAACTGGTCGACGGCGGCCTCGCCGACTCCGTGCCGCGCGGCCATCGAGAGCAGGTGCGTGCGCTCGTAGCTCGCGTAGTGGTAGATGTGCATGTGCGGGTGGGCGGCTCGGCGCAGCTTCACGAGCTCGAGGAACTGCACGAGAGCGACCCGCTCCTCGGCGAAGGAGTGCGCCCAGAGCGGCGTGAACTGCTCGGCGTTGTCGACCATGCCGAAGAGGTAGTCGAGGCCCCAGTCGTCGGCCGAGCCCTCGGTGTAGAGCGGGTCGCCCTCGAAGTCGAAGAACAGGTCGCCGGCGTCGGGCTCGGGGATCGCGGCGAGCGACGCGGCGTCGCGCACGACGACGGGCGGCGGCAGCGGCGGGTCGTCGGGGGAGCGCAGCCCTGACGCATCCGCTTCCAGCTCTGCCGACTCGGCCTCGAGCTGCAGCCGCGCCTGCACCCGCAGGTTCTCGATCGTCGCGTCGAGCACGCCCGGCACCGGCCCGAAGGATGCCGCGAGCTCGTCGATCGTCGTGATGCCCGCGTCGTGCAGGGCTGAACGCTGCGTGACCCGGAGGCCGGCGACGAGCAGCACATCGCGGTGCGCCTGCACCTCGAGGTCGCACGTGGGGCAGCGCCCGTCGAGGGCGTAGCGCGGATCGCCCCACTCGACCGGGCCGTCTTCGGCGAGCCGGTCGGCGACGACCTGCTCGAGTCGCTCGCGGCGCAGCCGGTAGACGGGGGCGATGTCGTCGAGTCGGTGCACGCTCGTGGTGCCGTCGCCGAGCAGCAGCTCGACGGTGTCGGCGCACGGCACGCCGGTGCGTTCGAGCTGTTCGGCGTACGCGGCGAGCTGGAGCAGCGCGGTGACCCGCGCCCGGCGGGCGAGCTTGCTGTCTTGCACCAGGTAGCGGCCGTCGGGCTGGCGCACGATGAAGTCGGCGAAGCCGATGAATCCCTCGTCGGCGAAGGTCGCCTGGAAGACGACCGGGGCGCCCGCCGCGAACGCCGCCTGCGTGGCGTCGACGGCGGCGGCGACCGCGGCGGGGTCGCGCACATCGGGGCGCTCGATCTCGACGACGCCGTCGCCGAGGGCGGCACGGTAGTCGTCGAGCACCCGCAGCTCGTGCTGGTCGCCGAGTCGACCAGAGCGCTCGAGCATCGCGTCTTCGGGGTCGGGCACCTTCTCGATGCGGCCGAGCTTGGCGTCGAGCGCACGGAGGAAGGCGAACTCGCACTCGGAGGCCTTCTTCAGGTCGCTCGCGCTCGTGACGACCGAACCGTCAACCAGGTACATCGGGCTCCTTCGGGTCGTCGTGGTCCCACGCTATCCGGGGCCGCCGACATCAGCGCTCGCGGGTTGAGGAGCGTGCATTCGATGCTGTGGGTGGAGCGTGTCGAGACCGGAGTCTCGACAGGCTCGGGTTTCGACAGGTCAGGTATCGACAGGCGCAACCCGCAGAACGCCCGGCCGGAGCCCCAGCAGGCCCTCGACGCTCCGGCTCGTCAGGGCGTCGCGTTCGCCGGCGCCGTCCCAGCGCACGAGGGCCTGCGCGTTGAGGCCGTCGATCATGCCGAGCAGCTGCCACGCGGCGGCCGCAGCGTCGACGGGCCCGAAGTCGCCGGACGCGACGCCGTCGTCGATGACGCTCACGATGACCGACTGCCACGCGTCCATGCGGTGCCGCACGCTCGCGGCGAGCGACTCGTTGCGCCGGCCGAGCGCCCAGGCCTCGACCCAGACGATGGTGACGTCCTCGCGCGAGCCGTCGAGCAGCGTGTCGATGAGGGCGGCGAGGCGTTCCGGCGGGGTCCGGCGCTCGGCGACGAGCGCGCCGACCTCCTCGATCTCCACGGCGACGATCGCGTCGAACGTCTCGGCGATGAGGGCGTCCATGCTCGGCTGGTAGTGCGCGACGAGGGCCGGCGTCACGCCCGCGCGGGCGGCGACGGCGCGCAGGGTCACAGCCGCGAGGCCCTCGCCCAGCGCGAGCGTTCGCGCCGCCGCTGCGATCTCGGCGCGGCGTTCGGCTGGGGTCTTGCGCTCGGCGCGCTTGCGTGGCGTGCTTGACATGGTGCGCCCAGTCTATGTACCGTCGGACCAGTTGTTGATCATTTGATCAATACGATTCGACGGATGCCGCTCGGCACGGCCGACGCACCGACGCGACGCACGGAGGAACCGATGAGCTGGCGCATGCCGTCCGAGACCGCACCCCACGAGCGCACCTGGATGGCGTTCCCGGTCACCGACAACGTCGCCGACGAGACGCCCGGCGGCGTCGAGCGCACGCTCGCCGCGTGGGCTGCGGTCGCGAACGCGATCACCGAGTTCGAACCCGTCTCGATCCTCGTCGACCCGAGCGAGCTCGAGAACGCCCGGCGCCTGCTCGATCCCGCGGTCGAGATCGTCGAATGCCCGGTCGACGAGTTCTGGATGCGCGACCACGGCCCCACCTTCGTCGTCGATGACGAGCGCCCCGGCGTGCTCGGCGCGGTCGACTGGACCTTCAACGGCTGGGGCGCACCGGAGTGGGCCCGCTGGGACAAGTCGGCCGAGCACGCTCGCCTCATCGCCGACCGCGTCGGCGCCGAGCTCGTCTCGAGCGCGCTCGTGAACGAGGGCGGCGGCATCCATGTCGACGGGGAGGGCACGGTGCTCCTCACCGAGACCGTGCAGCTCGACCCGCGCCGCAACCCCTATGCCGACAAGCGTCGCGTCGAGGCCGAGATGGCGCGCACGATCGGGGCGACGACGGCCATCTGGCTGCCGCGCGGCCTCACCCGCGACTACGACGAGCTCGGCACGAACGGGCACGTCGACATCGTCGCGACGCTCACCTCGCCCGGTCGGGTGCTCGTGCACTCGCAGCGCAACCCCGAGCACCCCGACTTCGAGGTCAGCCGCGAGATCGTCGCACTGCTCGCCGAGTCGACGGATGCCGCGGGCCGCACCCTCGAGGTCACCGAACTGCCGGCCCCCTCGGTCATCCGCGACCACGAGGGCTTCGTCGACTACAGCTACGTCAACCACCTGGTCGTCAACGGCGGCGTCATCGCGTGCGGCTTCGGCGACGACGAAGCGGATGCCGCGGCGCGCGAGATCCTCGAGGCGGCCTACCCCGGCCGGCGTGCCGTGACGGTCGACGCGCGACAGGTCTTCACGGGCGGCGGCGGCATCCACTGCATCACGCAGCAGCAGCCCGCGGTCGGCCGATGAGCGGGTTCGACGTCGTCGAGGTCTCGATCGCAGAGCTCCGCGCCGCGCTCGAGTCGGGCGGCATCACCGCGGTCGAGCTGCTCGACGCCTACCTCGCGCGCATCGTGGCCTTCGACGGGTCCGACCCATCGACAGGCTCAGGGAACGGAGGAACCGCGCTCAACGCGCTCGTCGTGATGAACCCCGGCGCCCGCGCTGACGCCGAGGCATCCGACGCCCGCCGGGAGCGCGGCGAGGTGCTCGGCCCGCTCGACGGCATCCCGTACACGGCCAAGGACAGCTACCTCGCCGAGGGCCTGACCGCCGCGGCGGGTTCGCCCGCCTTCGAGCACCTCGTCGCCCAGCGCGACGCCTTCACGATCGAGCGCCTGCGCGCCGCGGGCGCCGTGCTCATCGGCCTCACGAACATGCCGCCGATGGCGAACGGCGGCATGCAGCGCGGCGTCTACGGCCGGGCCGAGAGCCCCTACAACGCCGAGTTCCTCACCGCGGCCTTCGGTTCGGGGTCGTCGAACGGCTCGGGCACGGCGACCGCGGCGTCGTTCGCCGCGTTCGGCCTGGGGGAGGAGACCTGGTCGTCGGGTCGGGCGCCCGCCTCGAACAACGGCCTCTGCGCGTACACGCCCTCGCGCGGCGTCATCTCGGTGCGCGGCAACTGGCCGCTCGTGCCGACGATGGACGTCGTCGTGCCGCACACCCGCACCATGGCCGACCTCCTCGAGGTGCTCGACGTGATCGTCGCCGACGACACCGAGACCCGCGGCGACTTCTGGCGGGTGCAGCCGTGGGTCGAGATCCCCGCGGCATCCGCCATCCGGCCCGCCTCGTACCCGGCGCTGGCCGACGCCCGCCCCCTCGCGGGCACGCGCATCGGCGTGCCGCGCATGTACGTGAACGCCGACCCCGAGGCCGGCACCGCGGAGCCCGGCCGCACCCCCGGCATCGGCGGCGCGACCGGGCAGCGCATCGAGACGCGCGCCACGGTGATCGAGCTCTGGGAGGCGGCCCGCCGCGACCTCGAGGCCGCGGGCGCCGAGGTCGTGCTCGTCGACTTCCCCGCCGTGTCGAACTACGAGGGCGACCGACCGGGCGCACCCACGATCGGCACCCGCGGGCTCGTCAGCCCCGAGTACCTGCGCCGCGAGATCGTCGACCTCTCGGCGTGGGCGTGGAACGACTTCCTCGACGCGAACGGCGACCCAGCGCTGCACGCGCTCACCGACGTCGACGGCGAGCGCATCTTCCCCCAGCCCGAGGGCGCGCTGCCCGACCGGTACGACGGTTTCGACGACGACATCGCCGAGTACCCCGAGTGGGCGCGCGCACACCCCGGAGTCACCCTCGCCGACATGCCCGAACTCGAGGCGGGCCTCCGTGGTCTCGAGCAGACGCGGCGCATCGACCTCGAGCAGTGGATGGACGGGCTCGGCCTCGACGCCGTCGCGTTCCCTGCGGTCGCCGACGTCGGCCCCGCCGACATGGACGTGAACGAGGCATCCGCCGATCTCGGCTGGCGCAACGGCGTCTGGGTCGCGAACGGCAACCTCGTGCCCCGCCACCTCGGCATCCCGACCGTCACGGTGCCGATGGGGCTCATGCGCGACATCCGGATGCCGGTGGGCCTCACCTTCGCCGGACGCGCCTACGACGACTCGGCGCTGCTCGCGCTCGCCGCGGCGTTCGAGGCGACGGGCGCGCGCCGGATCGCGCCACCGCGGACGCCGCGCCTCTGAACCGGGCGCGGCGGGCGGAGGCTCGCCGCAGCCCGGGTTAGTCTGACGCCATGGCGGTCAGTCGGAGTCGGACGGCGGTCTACGCACGTCGGCGCAAGCGTCGCATGGCGCAGCACACGCACGACCTCAGCGACGAGCAGTGGGCGGCGCTCACGGCGGAGTGGCAGGGTTGCGCGTACTGCGGAGCGACCGATCGGCCGCTGCAACGCGACTGCGTGCAGCCCATCTCGCGCGGCGGCCGCTACACGCTCGGCAACGTCGTTCCGGCGTGCGGCTCGTGCAACGCGAGCAAGTCCAACGACGAGGTCACGTCGTGGATGCGCCGCAAGAAGCTCGACGAGCGTGCCTTCCTGCTGCGGCACTACGAGGTGGGTGCGGTGCTGGCGCTGCAATTCCCTGCAGAGGATGCCGCGGCGGACTGACCCTCGTGAGCGGCACGCCGCTCAGTGCCCCACGACCGGCGCACGCATCGGCAGGACACCCCGACGCAGGGTGACGACGAGGTCGATCGCCGTGATGACCATGATGCCCACGAGGCAGAGTCGAACGACCCCGTCGGTGGCGGGCGCCGTGAAGATCGGCCCGGCCGCGAGGCACCAGGTCAGCAGCACGAGCCAGCCGATGCCGCCCATGAGGGAGATCAGCCTCGTCGTACGGGTGGAACGCCCGGCCACGAGCTCCGCGAAGACGACGGCGAAGCTCACGGCCCAGAGCACGAGCACCCACGGCGCCCGCCACTGCAGGAACTCGGGGTCGAACGCGAAGGCGTCGAGCAGCGGTTGCGGCAGCCCCGGCGCGAGCTGGGGCAGCCACGGGAGCGCGATCAAGACCGTGGCGCCGAGCATCCAGAAGGCAAGGGAGATCACGAGACC